>JAVVHL010000067.1:0-6541 GCA_032249575.1 Candidatus Calditenuis sp.
GCTCAGCGCTCAAGATCCCTCTCATCCCCTCAAGGGATCGACCTGGCCAGACACATCATCGCAACAATATCATCCCCCTCCTCTCAAATAAGCTTCGTTCCCATTCGACCCAATTCGGATGAGCTAGGCGTTGAGAAGAGCGTTCCCGATGAGCCAGAGGAGGGCCACGGCCGAGGTCGGAAGGACCCCGACCAAGATGCCCGGCTTGATCCAATCCCTGAAGGTGATGTGGGCGAGCTTCTGGCGCTCCACCATGCCGACGGCCACGATGTTCGCAGTGCTGCCTATCAGCGTCAGGTTCCCCATGTAGGTCCCTCCCTTCAGCATCGTCCACCAAAGGTACTTGGATCCGAGTCCGGCAGCCTCCATCTCCTGAACCACCGGTATCCAGAAGGCAACCGCCAGGACGTTGTCCATGAAGGCCGACATGAGGCCGGTGATGGTGTAGAACGCCGGGAGGGTCGTCAGAGGGTTGGTCCCGAAGACGTCGCCTACCGCATCGGCCAGGAACTTCGTGACGCCGGTGTAGTGGAGGGTTCCTACGGAAGCGAAGAAGAGCATGAAGAAGGTAAGCGTCCACCAGTCCACCCTCCTCTCCACCAGCTCCCTCGCCTTGTGCCCTTCAATCAGGAGGACCACGCCCGCACCTATCATCGCAGTTCCGATCAGCATGGTGTTCTTCTTCAGCCCCAACAGCGCCTCTATCTGAGTGTGGAGCACCAGTCCCCCCATCACGCCGAGGAAGACGATGAGCGCGGTCCTGTCGATCTTGACGCGCTCTGCACCGTCCTCAGCAACAGCGCTGACCAGCGCCTCTTTCTTCAGGCCCTCGTCGAGCCTCCTGAAGAAGTCCCTGAAGTAAACCGATGAGACGAGGACGACCACAAAAGTCGCTAGGACCGCAGCGGGTGCCGAGTACCTGAGGAAGTCCGAGAAGCCGTATCCGGAGTTGAGGGCTATCATGACGCCGATGGGGTTCCCGACGACCGTGGCGCTGCTCCCTATGTTGGTGGCGAAGACGGTCATCAACAGCAAAGGCACCAGCGGCAACCCGAACCTGGCCGCCAAGGAGATCCCGGTCGACATCATGAAGAGGATCGAGGTGACCTCGTCGACCAGAGCTGCGGAGAGGGCCGCCATCCCCAGGAAGACAGCCATCAGCCTAACGGCGCCTCCCCTGCCGAGGTACAGGACCCTGTCTACCACGACCTCGAAGAACCGCCGCTCCTCGAGGAAGCCGATGACGATCATCATGCAGATGAGGAAGACTATCACGTCCAGCGAAGAGAACTCTATGAATGTCGGAACGTCTATCAGCCTGGCAGCCATCAGGATCGAGACCCCGACCAGCGCGAAAGCGAGCCTGAACCTCCAGAAGAGGAGGGTCCCACCGATGATGCCTGTGAAGACTGAGACTGCTACAGACTGCTGTGGACTCAGGCCGGCTGCCATCGATACCAGCAGCCCACCTATCGGGATTGCGGGGTAGAGCGCCGCCTTTCGGTCCATATCTGACAGACACGGGGCGGAACTATTAAAACGTCTGTCACCTCAACGACGCGGATCGTTAGCGCGTGTTATGTTATCAATAGCCACCATAGACGTAGGAGAGGATCAGCTCACGTGAAGAACTGCTCTAGGCTTCCAACGCCTATGATCGCATCGAAGTCGAGGTCGAGGCTGTCGAGGACCTGCTCGAAGGTCGAGCGCATGTATTCTATGTACTTGTCGACGTCGATCCTGTCCTTGCTGACCCTCACCTTCGGGTGGAGTGGCGCAACCCCTACCTTATCTGTCGTCTTGACGTACCTGATGATATCTCCGGAGGTCACCTGGACTCCGTGCTGCTTCAGGATCAGCGCGGCCTTGACGTGGGGCGGGGTGGTCTCCGTGTAGCTCTCGGGCTGCTTGGAGAGCATCACAGCAAAGGCCAGCTCCTCCAGCTCGAACTCCCTGCTCTTCAACCTCTTGTACCATCCCCTTATCACCTCGGTGATGTGCTTCTTCGCCCGCTCGAGGTCCTCTGGTGACCTCACCTTCTTCAGCTCCTCGAGCATCGAGTTGAACGCCTCCCTGATGAACTCGGGGATGTGCCTCTTCTTCCCGGTCAGGCCTTTAACGTCGATGACGCCCTTCGTCGTCAGGCCGAGGTAGTTCTTCTTTCGGGAAGAGAAGACCACGTAGACGTACTCCTTGTCGGGCTCGAGGTCGAGGCCCAGATCCGTTGCAGCCCACCTGATCAGCTCCGCAAGGACCCTCTCGTCGGCTCCCTTCAGGAAGAGCGAGTCGGTGTCTCCGTAGACGACTGTCGCACCGAGCTCCCTCACCTTCTCGATGGCGGCCTTGAAGACGTACCTCCCTATCGCTGCGGTGCTCTCGGCCAGGGGCGGACAGTAGAGCGGGAACTCCTCGAAGCCGAAGACGCCGTAGGAGGCGTTGAGGAAGACCTTGATGGCCTTCTGGACCACGTCGTACCACGTCCTCAGGTCCTCCGGCAGGGACCTGTCGGAGCTCTTCGGCTTGTACAGTCCAACCCTCACCGCCCTCAGCGCACCTATCACGGCGCTCTGGAGGCCCCTGTTCTTCTTGCAGACCCAGTGGGTCGTCTCAGGGACGACGTTGCTCCTGCACTCCTCGTGTGGGCATCGGATCGTCTCGTAGCTCAGGTTCCACCGGTCCAGAGCTGAGGGGTAGAGCGAGGCGAAGTCGACGACCTTCACGTCGAAGTGTATCCCGGGTATCGGGTCAACGACTATCGCTCCCCTGTACTTCTTGCCCTCGATGACGGCCTTCGTGACCGTCCCGCCCTTCACCTCGACGATCTCCTGTTGAGTCGGTATCAGCCATCCCCTCCTCCTGTGCTCGAAGTAGAGGAGGTTCTTGATCCATCCCGAGACGCCGTGCCTGCAGAGGTCCTCGAGAGGGAGCCTGCTGATCCTCGAGAGGACGATCATCAACCTCAGCGTCAGCCTGTTGTTGAAGGTCAGGAGCTCGTAGGTCAACTCGGCGTCGTTCATGCAGTACTCAGCGAGCTTCTCCATGGAGAGGGAACCGATCGGCTCCTCGATCTGGACCTTTCCCCTGTTCAGGACCGCCTGGGCTATCCCGTCGAGGGTGAACTCCCTGTACCTGTTGTCGAAGGCGTAGACCTGGATCGACTTGTTGGAGAAGAACGAGTAGAGGTCGACGTGAGCTGCCCTCACGAACGTCGCCCCCTCCCTTCCCAGCACTATCGGGTTCCTCTCGTCAGGTATCCCGAGCCTCTTGGCGCGGTTGTGGAGGTAGGGGAGGTCGAAGTCGTCGCCGTTGAAGGTCGCAATTACGGCGTACTCGCTGTCGAGGACGCTGAAGACCTCCTCGAGCATCTCCTTCTCTGAGCCGTGGACTATCATCCTGTAGCCGTCCTTCTCCCTCTCGGTCCTCTCCACCTGCCCGTTCGTGGCCAACAGGTGTATGTCCCTCCTTCCGTCGGATCCCCTGATGGCTACCGCCACCACCTTGTCCTCCGCCTTGCTGGGGCTCGGGACCCTCGTCGCCACCGGAGCGAGGACCTCGATGTCGATCGCGCAGACAGGCAGATCGGGTTGCTCGGCCTCCAGCAACATTATCCAGTCGGCCACAAGCTCGATGTCCTCGCCCTTGACGCCCTTGAGCCCGGAAGCGATCCTGACCGCCTCCTCCCTGCTGAGCGCCCTGAGCACCAGCCTTCCGTCCTCGCCCTTGACGTACGGAGCGCCGGTGATGAGGCCCATGTCGATCAGGTAGTTCAGGTGATAGGGTATGTCGGCCTCCCAGCACCTGAACCTCTCCCTCACCGAGTTGGACCTGCCTCCTATGGTGAGGGGGTCCTTGGCGACGACCTTCGTGACCTCGACCTCCCTCTGCCTCAAAGCGTCGAACTTCCTTACCCTCTCTATGCCCGCAATCCTGTCCTGAACGTCCCTCAGCTGGTACCTCACCGTCTCCTCGTCGAGGTCGGTGAAGCAGTAGGGTAGGTGGCCGGTCTCGTCGTAGAGCAGCTCGACCTTCCTCGTCTTGGCGTTGTACAGCTTCAGGTAGGCCTTTCCCGCCTTTCCGTCGTAACCCGCCGAGAGCAGGTAATACACCTCCACCTCCGCACCGCGCCTGGAAAGCTCTGATCCGCCCGATCTCTGGGCAGCGTTCAATCCTAAGGCGTCGAAGAGCGTGAGCTGCATCCAATCATCTTCGGTACCCATGGTGTAAAGCTTTTGCGAGGGCCAAGCGATATGGAGCCGATCGCCGTAGGATCGCGGCTGTTCGGATTTATACTTCGGAAAAGTGGTGGTCTTAGGATGTTTGATAAGCTCAAACTCACACTGATCGCCCTCTCCGCGCTCGTTGTGAGGCTCACGGTTGCCCCCTTCACCGGACATCCTTGGGACGTCTACGTCTGGATCAAGTCGGCGGAGATGTTCAGCGCCGGCTTCTGGAACGTCTACCGGGTCTCCGAGATACCTTCGTTCCCCTGGGGCTTCTACAGCTACCCGCCCGTCTGGCTCTTCACGGTGACTGCCGCCTACGTCGCCGTCGGTGGGCTCTCGGCCGGGCTCGGCGCGCTGGTGTTGGCGATCAAGGCCCCCATCGTCGTGGCAGACCTCCTAGTGGCCTACTGGATCTACCGGCTGGCAGGGCTTTTGGGGATAGCCGGCCGGAAGAGGGTGCTCGCCTTCGCGGCCTACGCCCTCAATCCTCTGCCTGCCTTCATCTCCGGCGTCTGGGGGATGTTCGACCCCATCGCAGTCCTCTTCTCGCTGGTCGGCCTGGAGCTACTCATCAGGCAAAGGCCCTTGGCCGCAGGTTTGGCGATCGGCGTCGGCACAGCGACCAAGATCTTCCCCGCGCTGCTGGTCCCTCTCGGCCTCCTCTGGATCAGGAGGACCAACCACTCGACGTGGAGGTCAAGAGCGGTCGGTTTCGTGAGCTGTGCGGTGGCCGTTCCCTTTGCTGTATCGGTGCCCTTCCTGCTCTCAGACCCCACCGCGTACCTCGTGAAGCTCTTCATGCACACGAAGAACGTCGGCCAGTTCACCTACTGGACTCTGCTCGCTCCACTCATTGGCACAATCGCCGCATCGGTTGCTTCATTCATAATCTTCGCTACAGCATACGTCTTCCTCTTGAGGAAGTTCTCTGCCGAGGAACCCGACCCCGATTCCTTGGTCTATTATTCGGCAGCTGTGATAGGAGTTTTCCTCGCTACGTCGGTGAAGGTGAACGTGCAGTATCTGCTGTGGTTCCTGCCGCTGGCCCTTCTCGTGGTCCTGCAGGGTGGGAGGAGGGCCTGGAGGGAGATAGCGACTGCCGTTGTGGTCCTCGAGGGAGCCGCCATACTGTTCCTCATCTACGCTAACTCGGTCACGCCCTTCTCCCTCGACCGGCTAGGAGTCGTGATGCCCCTGGCCGTCCGCGAGGAATCGGCGATGGGGTTGCTGCTCGTCCTCTCGGCGCTGATCGCCGGCTGGCAGCTCCTCAGGATAGGGATAGCGGTGATACGGCCTGGATTGGACAGGGAGCTGATAAGCAGGTTCGGGATCTCCTCGATGCTGCTGCTCCTGGCCACCTCGCTCGTCCTTATGCCGTCGCCCGGAGGCGTCCACTTGACGTGCGACCGGGAGAGGATAGCGGTGCTCGAGGGGCCGGATGCGCTGTTCGACCCTGACGGAAGCGTGGACGGTGCGTTGCTCGATAGGCTCGGGTCGCCGACAGCGGTCGTCCTGCCCCTGGGACTGGACTACTTCCTCTTGAGGAGAGAAGGTCTGAGACCCGATCTCAACGAACACCTGCTCTTCAGGCTCGGCAGCAGGGTGTGGGGTTCAGGGGACCTGAGGCGTTTGGCCGAGTCGCTCAGAAGCCGAGGCGTAAAGCCCTTTGTCGGGGTCTTCGCCTACACCGGCGAGACGCTGATCTCCTACGGCATCCAGGGCTTCACGACACAGCTCCTCGAGTCCAGATACGGGGCCGCGGTGAGGGGGCGAGTGATCGACTTCGGCGCCGAGGTCTCCGATGGCTTGAAGCTGGCAGAAGTCGTGGCGGAGGGCGTTGCGAGGGTCGTGACCGAGGAAGGGTTCGAGGGCGTCTACGTGATGACGGAGCTTTACCGGGCGGACCGCAGGGCTTTCAGCAACCCGAGCGTGACGGTGCTCCTCAGAGCGATAAGGGAGCGGCTGGGCAACAGAACTGTCCTGGTCTTCGACGGAGTCGACGTCTTCGAGCCCGACGGATTGATGCTGGAGGAAGCCGTGCGGTACGCGGACATCGTGGTGGTCAGGGCCTCGCCTTGGTTCAGGAGCTTCAGGAGCCTAAGGGTCGAGGCGGTCGGCCTTCAGGAGGTCGTTGAGAGGGTCAGGGCCGTCCGCGAGAGGTACGGCGAGGGGAGGCTGGCATACGCCGTCTACGTCGAGAGCTTCGCCGAGGGCTGGATCGTCCCTGCGATACAGGTGCAGGCCGAATCGGACGCGCTGGGCTCGGTCCTCGGGTCGTGCTCGATCGTCTTCGCCGGAAGGTACATCCCCTTCAGGCT
>JAVVHL010000068.1:0-6524 GCA_032249575.1 Candidatus Calditenuis sp.
CTTTTGGACGGCCTCAGGCTGATCGGGATGGTGAGGTTCGAGTGGCCGCGAGGAAGCCGAGGGTCGTCCTCACTACAGGGGCCTTCGAGGTGATCCATCCTGGACACGTCTACCTGCTGAAGCAGGCCAGGAGGCTCGCGGGCAAGAGGGGGAAGGTGATCGTCGTCCTAGCGACCGACGAGACGATCAGGCAGAGGAAGGGAAGGGAACCGGTGATGGGTGAGAGGGAGAGGCTCCAGGTGATGTCCAGCATCAGGTACGTCGACAAGGTCGTGATAGGTTACAGGCCCCTGAGCTTCGAGAAGGTCCTCAGGCGCTTCAGACCCGATGTGGTCCTCTTCGGATACGACCAAATCGAGATCGAGAGGGCCTTCAGGGAGTTCGTAGCTTCCAAGGGCATCAAGGTCAAGATCGTCAGGGCAAAGCCCCTCCCGGGGACCGAGAAGATGAGCACGACGGCCATCCTGAACAGGGCCGTCAGCAACGCGATGTCCCATAGGACGGGCTGAGCGGCCTCGGCGAGAAGATCCGCTCATCCTTAAATCAAAACCTCCGGGCAGGAGGGAGGGATGTCCCAGAAGCCCAACGTTCCGAGGCTCGTGCTCTCGGACCCCAGCACCGGGACTGCAAAGACCATCCAGCTGACGCCGCAGCAGTTCGCCGTCTTCAGGGGGAAGAAGATAGGCGACGTGATCGATGGAGGGCCCCTCGGACTCGGCGACTTCAAGATCAAGATCACTGGAGGAAGCGACTTCGCAGGGTTCCCGATGAGGCCCGACGTGAGCGGCACCAGGTTGGCACAGGTCCTGCTGACGAAGGGGATCGGCTTCAAGGCCAGGAGGAAGCCGCCGTCTAAGGCCAAGAAGCGGAGGAACAGGAGGACCGTGAAGGGGCTCAGGAAGAGGGTCTCGGTCAGAGGGAACACGATAAGCGACGCGATAGTCCAGATCAACGCGGTCATCGTGAGGTGATGGCCTTGTCCCTCCCGGAGGTCAGGGTCATCGAGCGGAGGAGGAACGAGCTCCTGAAGAGGGTCGAGTACCTGCTGGAGGTGGCCAACCAGAGCGGCACTCCGAGCAGGGCGGAGCTCAGGAAGCTCCTCTCGACAGTGCTCGACGCTAAGGAGGACAACCTGGTGCTGGTGAAGGTCCTGACGCCTGCGGGCAGGAACTGGACGAGGGTCATCGCGAGGGTCTACGACTCGAGGGATCAGCTGATGAGGATCGAGCCGAAGTACCTGCTGATCAGGGAGGGTTTCCTCGAGAAGCCGAAGAAGGGCTGAGGCTCACGCCCTTATCACCTCCCCGCCGCTCGCCTTCCGGAGCCTGTTCATTATCGCGAGGCCGAGTCCCCGCTCCTCTACGCCCTCTGCTACGATGACGTCGACCCCCCGCTCGTCCAGATCCCTGATCGCTGTGAAGAGGGACTTGGCGACCCTCCTCAGGTCCGACCTCGGGCCCAAGTCGACGACCTCGGCACCAGGGTAATCCGCTCCGTCCAGCGCCAGCACGCCGACCCTCTTCCCCTCAGCCCTCAGAACCGTGACCAGCTCGGCCACCTTCCTCCTGACCGATGCCGGGTCGCCCTCGACCAGAATCAGCCTGCACCTAGGAGCGTAGTGCCTGTACTTCATCCCGGGAGACCTCGGCTTACCTGTGAAGGCTGCCAGGCCCCTGGCCGGTTCAGGAACCCTCACATGCCCTATCACACCCTCGATCTCCTCCAGAGGCAACCCTCCAGGCCTCAGTAGCTCCGGAGGGTCAACGGTCATGTCGATCACCGTCGACTCGACGCCTATCTCCGCCGGCCCTCCGTCCAGCACCATCTCGATCTTCCCTCCCAGGTCCCGCAGGACGTGCTCTGCGCTCGTGGGGCTAGGAGAGCCGGAGACGTTGGCGCTCGGCGCCGCTATCGGAACCCCCGCCTCCCTGATCAGCTCCAGGGCGACCTGGTGGGCCGGCATCCTCACCGCAACCGTCTCCAGTCCTCCGCAGGTCACCGCCGGCACCAGCTCCGTCCTCTTCAGGACCAGCGTCAGCGGCCCTGGCCAGAACCTCGAGATGAGCTCCTCGGCCGCCCGAGGGACCTCAGAGGCCAGGAGGTAGACGCTGTCCCTGTCGGCCACGTGGACGATGATCGGGTTGTCGGGAGGTCTGCCCTTGACCTCGAAGATCCTCCTGACAGCCGCCTCGTTCAGCGCGTCAGCTCCCAGCCCGTAAACGGTCTCGGTGGGGAACGCTACCAGGCCGCCGGACCTTATGACGGCCGCAGCCTCAGCTATCACTTCCCTCTCTGGCTCCGTCGGGTTGACCTTGAGGACCCTCGTCTCCGGCATCCCGAGCTTGCTGTGGCGGCTTAAATCAAAACGCTTCCCGGGCTCTTCAGGGGACCAGGAGCACCGGGACCCTCGACCTTTTGGCGACCTCCTGCGCCAACCTTCCGAAGGCCCCTCCCACTTCGTCACCCCTTCCCATCACTATCATCGCACACCCTTCCTCGGCCTCTGCGAGAATGCCTGACAGAACGTCGCCAGCTTTCTTGATCGGTTTGTAGAAGGCCCTTACGCCGGCCTCCCTCGCCTTCAGAAGCACCTGCTCAGCGAGCTCGTGGACCCTGAGCACCTCCCTCGCCTCCGCACCGGATGGCAACGGCACAGGCGCTGCGAGCCCCCGCTCGGCGGTCGAGGGCCTCACCAGCTGGTCGAGAGGTCCAACGAGGACGTGAGGCGAAGTTACGGCCGTGATCCTCAGCTCGAAACCCAGCGACTCGGCCAGCCAGAGGGCCACCTCGCCCGCTCTCCTCGATGATTCGCCCGCCGTGACGATCAGTAGCAGGTACCGCTTCGCATCTGAACCGCTCCGTCCCTCATCCAGTCCCGTCGTCCGCTTCTCCGCCTCTGCCAACGTTGCGGCTCACCAATTTTCTCGTTTCCTGAACAGATATAAAACTTGGATGTCCGCCGGAAACAGACCACCTGCAGGACGGTCAATTCGGTAGACCGAAGACCTCATGGACTGCGATTGGACGGAAGCGGTTGCACGCTGCAGTGATAACCCGAAAGACGGCCGTAGGACATTCCCGCAACGGTTGATGTCTGCACCACCGCCCTCACCTTCATACAGCCAACCTTTCCTCGATCTCCCTTCCGAACACCAGTCGTATTCCGTGCTCGGTCGCCAGCCTCCTCAGCTCCTCGTGGGCCTCTGGGGTTGCGGTCGAGACCACCAAGATCGCCAGCATTGCCCTCCTTCCGTACCTCTCCTCCACCAGCCTCACTCTCTTCAGGAGCTTCTCGATCTCGGCCCTCGCACCGTCCTTCGTCGCCACGTGCGTCGTGACCTCACCTACCACCAGCGGCCTCTCGCAGAACATGTTGATCTCCACCACCTCTCCGTCGGAGACCAAGTACTTTTTCTCGACCCTCGCATCGGGATATCCTAGCTCCTCCAGCAGAACCTCCAGGAACGACGCCGCGTGGGCCTCGAAGGTGATGCCCAGGACCCTTCCCAGCTCCCTGAAGCCGGCCTTGACGTAATCCCTTAAGCGCCTGTATTCTTCCCACAGCTTGCTCTGCCCTTCCCATAACTTGTTCTGTCCTTCCCATAACTTGTTTTGCCCTTCCCAGAGCTTCCTCTGCTCCTCCCTGAGCGCCCTGACCTCCTCCCAGAGTTTCTCCTGGTTCTCTTCCAGCCTGTCCAGCCGCTTCAAGATCTCGAGTATGTGGGACTCGTGCCTGTCCAAACGTTTCAGGATCTCGGACAGCCCGAGGTATCCGGCTACCGTGTACCTGAACTCGACGTCCTTCTCCAGCAACTCTATGAATTCCTTCTTCAGCTTCTCGGCCAAGGTATGCGCCCAACGAAATCATTGTCCGACCATATTTATCAATGATCGGCCCTTGCCCTCAGCCTCGATCCGATGTAGCAGAACGGCGCGCATTCTTGAGCTGGTAACGACGGCTCGACGGCCTCAATTGCCAGGGCTTGGCGATCGGAAACGGATAAAGCCGGTTGTCACCGGAGGACCGGTGATGGAAAGCCTGCAGATCCCCAAGCGGCTGATGCAGACGCTGCGGAGGAGGGCCGAGGAGCTCGGAGTCACACCGGAGGAGCTCTTGATCGAGTTGATGGTCGATGCAGTTGATCCCGGGGAGCGGCCGCAGGCCTACATCGATGCGGCACGAGAAATGTTGGAGCAGGCAAAAAAGGAGCTCGGATCAGGAGACCTTAGACAGGCTTCAGAGAAGATATGGGGAGCGGCGGCTCTCGCAGTAAAGGCCCATGCATATGCCCGGGAGCGACGACGTCTTGCGTCTCACGCAGAGCTCTGGCATCACAAGAGCATGATCGCAGAGGAGCTGGGGGAGTGGGTTGACGATGCGTGGAACGCAGCTAACGCGATGCACATCAACTTCTACGAGGGATGGGCGGATGAGCGATCCGTCGAGCGGGCCTTAGGATGGGTTGAGAGGTTCGTTGATACCGTTCAACGCGCGATCGGCGAGCAGGAGCAACATCGACGTGCTTGAGCGCATCGGCAACGCTTCTGTATTGTCATCTGACGTACTTCGCCAGCCTGAAGTGCAGAAGGCCGAAGGCGAGCCTCCCTGCAGCTGAGAGGAGATAAACCGGTATCATGGCAGATGCGACGTCCTCGGAGCCTCCGGAGAGCGCTTCGACCAGGAGGCCGCCGATCATCGAGCCTGTGAAGCTCGATAGTCCCTGGAGGACGTTGGCCACCGCGATGTACGTTGCCCTCCCCTCGACCGGAACCACTGCCAGCAAATAGACGGTCCTAGCGGTGTTCACCAGCGGGTAGATGGTGCCTGTCATGACGTTGATCGCGACCAGCACCGGAACGTTGGGTACGAGGCCGTATGCGAGCGGAACGGCCGTGAAGGCGACCCTCGACAGCGCCTGAAGCTCCACGAACCTCAGGAGGCCCAGCTGAGCCCTAGTGACTGCGTACATCGCGGCCATCGAGGCCAGGTCGCTGACGACGTTGAGGGCGGCAATAACAGCGAGGTCGAGCTTCGCAACCCTGGTCACAGTGATCGTGAAGAGCGGCCAGGCGATCGACATGAAGAGGATGTAGAGCGTGTTCAGGAGGAGGAACTGGAAATAAGGAGCGTTGGCGGCTATCTCGTTGACCATCGAGAGGGACGGCCATCTCTTGGCCACCCTCTGCTCCCTGAAGCCCAACAGCACTAGCGCCGACGCGAGCTCCGCGACCATCGCCACAGCAAAGCCGACGAGGTACCCGTTCAGCCCCATCAAGTGGACCGCAGCGACCAACGAAGTAGCAAGAGCAGCTCCCACCGTGCTCCAACTGTTGATCCTTACCGTCTCCTTCGTCCTCTCATCAGGTTCCGTCACGTCTGCTATCAGGGCCGTGAAGGTCGGAAGCGTCATCGAGTAGAAGGCGAACTTGACAGCCATCAGCAGCACGAACGCACTGGGTGAGCTTGTCATGAGAGCGAAGGGCCATAAAGCCGCAGAAAGGAGACCACCGATTATGAGGAAGGGCACCCTCCTCCCGACCGCGTCGGAAAAAGATCCCCATATGAGCTGGGCAGCGTTCGTCGTGAGGTTCATAGTGGCGTGGAGGAAACCGATCTCCGTCGGCGTCGCGCCCAGTTGGGCCGCGTAGACCGCTATGAATGGCTGCGATGAGCCCATAGCCACCGAAGACGCGAGGGAGTTGGCGTAGAGGGCCTTCGTCCTTCTCAACCCGCCCTGCCCTTCTCTGACCTTCTCAAAACCCCAGCACTGGTCATCACTTACATTATCGCGGCACACCGCTTCTTCACCGGATGTCAGGTCTCGGAGCTGACTGGGGAAGGGTCGAGGAGGCGCTCGCGGAGATCAGCGGATCCTATGACCGGATCAACCGGTTCGTCTCGCTCGGCTTCGACCTGAGGCTGCGGGAGAGGGCGCTCAGTCTCGTTGGTTGCGACGTCAACGGAAGGGCCCTCGATGCGGGGAGCGGTCCCGGCACCTTCTCGCACCTCGCGCTCAGGAGGTGGCGGAGGATTGACGTGATCGCCATGGAACCTCTGGACGTGATGGCCTCGCTCTCGAAGCGGAGGATCAAATCGGAGAGGTTCGACGTCGTCAGGGGAGTCTTCGAGCACATGCCCTTCAGGTCTGGCACGTTCGATCTGGTCTTGACCGGTTTCTCGATAAGGGATGCCATCGATTTCAGGGCCGCGCTCTCTGAGATCTGGAGGGTGATCAGGCAGGGCGGGAGATACGTGATCTGCGACATCGCGAAGCCCGATCGACCTCCTTTTAGGTTCGTCGTCTCGGCGTACTGGTTCCTGATCGCTCCTATCCTCGGCTTCCTTGCTGCAGGTCGGAGAGGGTTGAGGGTCTGGGACATCTACAGGACTTACAGGAGGTGGCCCGTGAAACGGAAGCTCATCGGGATGCTGCTCGAGTTCTTCGCGGTCGAGCGGAGCGAGGTGGCGATGCTGGGCGGTGCGTTGATCGCATCGTTCAGGAGATGACTTTCGTTCTTTGAAC
>JAVVHL010000069.1:0-6464 GCA_032249575.1 Candidatus Calditenuis sp.
CTTGGTCCCCGTCGATCCCTTCTGCGAAAGGGCCCCATACCTCCTCGAGCAACTCGCCGGATGAAGTGGGAACCTGGACGACCTTCGGAACCCTGACAGGACCGTCGATCACCGCCTTCAGCTCCACCACCGCCCCGTCCTCCTCCACCCTGAAGAACTTCATCGAGCCGGGCGTCAGGACCTTGGATTTGATGATCTCGACGGGATCGATCACGAGCGCCACCGACTTCGGGTAAAGGCGCTGGTAGTTCAGCTGCGTCGCGTAGTCTATCGCCGACATGAAGACCCCGATGCCCGGGTGGGAGTGGTACCAGCCGACGATGTAGAGGCCGGCCCCTGACAAGTGGAGGAGCTCCGTGAGCCTTGCCATCACTAGCTCGTCGAGGACCACATGTCCAAGGGAACCGGTTTGGTGCCCCGTGACCGCGTCCGTCACCAGCAGCTCCTCGCCCCTCTCCCGGCCAATGAGGAGTCCAGCCACCTCCCTCCTCGGGCTAGAGACCGTGTGTCTGATCACCTTGGCCAGCGCCGTCCCCGATATCCTCACCGTCAAAGGCCCATTCCGTGAGATAGGTCAGGTCGCTATAATGCTATCCTGCGTAGCGCATTCCGGCATCATTCTTACGGATGGCCATACGGAATTCTGCGCAATTACCTCGGGGCGATAGGAAGGCTGTAATTCGACGTTCTGCCCTGGACCGGTCGCTACAACCTAGCGTAACGAACGATGGCTTCAGAGCTGGGTTCGACTGCTCAGCCGTGCGGCCAAGTAACGCGTGTCCTCAGCGACGAGCTGTGCGATCCGTTCCACGGCTTCGGCCACTTCACTCTCCGGGGGTTTGAAGAACTTCAGCGTCGGTATGAGGTGCGTGTTGAGGAACCTGTGTAGGAGCCGTTCCAGCCTCTCCGCGCCCTCTTCGTTTTTGATGTGTGCCGTGTACGCGTCGATCGCCAGGCGGGCCGCGAAGGCCGTCATGGTGAGTATGCTGTCGGCAGGCTCTTCCGTCGAGTATCCAGCCATGTTGTAGAAGGCTGTCAAGTGGTGTGGGAGGTTCGCACGGGCAGCGAAGTTGAGGTCTGTCCTGAGGGAGCTCGCCCTAAAACCCCTCACATACTCTGCCGTCTCATCTGAGACCCTCCGCGGCAACGCAATCCCGAGGCTCTCGAACAGGTTGAGGATTTCTACCGGTGGCTCGCCGTTACCGTCTGCCAGCCAGCTCAGGTAGGCGTGGAGTGCGGTGTAGAAACTCGCCCTCTCGAAGGCAGTCAGCTCCGTCATCGGTTCACCAAACGATCTGGTGTGGCATCAGCTTTCGGGTCTTTCCTGTCTTGACTACCCGTACCGGCGTCGAGTAGTACGCCTGTCCGGCTCCGAGCCACGACAGCATCGGCCACCCGCCCAGCGACTCGTCGAAGAGCTCTATGACGTTCGGTGTGACGCCGTTGAACCTCCAGACGTCCACAGCGAGCCCCTTCTCATAGTATTCGGCCGGCCTGTTCGTGAAGAGCACCTTCTTCACGATCTCGGGGAGGTGTTTGACCGGGTTGACCGCCGACTCAGGCATCTCGACCTTCTCGGGAAGGGCTGCGAGCAGCTCACCGCCCTTCTTCAGGTTCACGTAACTCGGTTTGACGACGAGCGTCTCGGCCCACCTGCCCATGCCGTACGGGACCGCTACCACTCCCCTCGCTACAGCCGAGGTGACGACCGCTGGGACCTCGATGGATCCGACCGGGCTCTCGATCAACACGACGTCTCCGGTCTTCACGCCGAGCGCCTCAGCGTCCTTGTCGTTGATGAGCGCGAAGTTCTCGGGCAGGATTTGCTTGATCCAGTAGTAGTTGCCGCCTCGGTGCTTGGTGTAGAGCGGGCCTGACTCGAAGACGAGCGTGAACGGGTAGTCCTTGTAGAGTTCGCGGAGCGGTGTGCCGGCGAAGCCCAGTCCCTTGCCCTGTCCGACGGGCGCATACGTCGCCGGCTCGAAGTATGCGGGACCTCCCCAGAACTTCTTGCCCGTTATGCTGTTCGGCGTCTTGGCGAGCTTCTCGTGCCAGAGCTGCAGGACCCCTGTCCCTGGTACGCTGCGCTTGGAGAAGCCTTTCTCGTCGAAGGACTCTTCGTACTTCGTGAAGACGCCTCCCCTGGCGAGGCAGTACGCTGCAGCCCTCCACTCGTCCTCAGGTATGACGTTCTTGAAGCGCGCGATCGGGTAGTTCTCCTCGACGAACCTCACGTCGTCCTCCGGCACCTCCTTGGGCACTATCCCCCTGTCCTGGGCGTGAACGCCGCCGTTGGCGTAGACCCTCATGATGTAGTCCCAGAAGCTGTGGAGCGGGAACCACTTCCCCTCGTACTTCCTGCCCTTGGTGCCGGGAATTCCCTTGTCGCCGTAGCCCGGTGCCTTGAGGGCCTTCCCGACGTCGATGAAGAACTCCCAGAACGAAGCGTAGCGCGGCTTCCCGTCAGGCGAGTCGCCGATCCTCTGAGTGAGCGGCATTATCACGGGCGTCCTCCAGCTCTCGGCCAGCAGCCTACCCATGCCAGAGCTGTAGAGGAACTGGACTCCGTTCGTTCCGGTCTCGAGGTACGTCGTGTCGGGGACTATGTAGTCCGCGTAGAGATACGTCTCGTTTATCGTGGTCGTGATGCCGATGAAGAGCGGAAGCTTCTTCGTGTCCTTGAGAACCTCGATGAACTTCGTGCCTGCGTTGGTTGAGATGACTGGGTTCGCGAAGTACAGGATGAGCGCCTTGATGGGGTACGGATATGCCAGGTCTATCCCTGCGAACAGTTCTGTGTAGCTTTCCTCCGGAGTGTGCGGGTACCACGGACGCTCGGCCGGGTACGGGTTCTCGCCCCTCTTCACTTTCCTGTAGTACATTATCGTCTTCTCGTACTCGGCCTTGTGCCTGTCAATCGGCGGTCCCCACCTCACAGGCTCGCCGAAGCCGCTCGCTCCGCAGTTGTAAAGGTAATTGTTGTAGCTTGTAGTCGAGGGCCTTGCCAGGAGACCTCCTGACCTGTGGAAGTTTCCTATGAGTATGTCGAGGCTTCGGAGCGCCCAGACCGTGTACTCGCCGTTGGGATGTTGTGCTACTCCTCTGTGTATGTACGTGGCGGCCCGTGGTGCTGCCTCCCAGAAGTCCTTCGCTATCCTCTGGATCGTCTCGGGTTTCACGCCGCAGATCGAGGCCCATTCCTCGACGCTCTTGCTGAAGACGGTCTCCTTGTAGATCGTGAAGACGGATTTGACCAGCACCTCCTCTCCTGTCGCCAGCCTCACCTTGCCCGAGAACTCCAGCTGAGCCCTCTCGACCGCGTCGTTGACCGCGAAGCCCTCCCCTGTGTACACGACCGGTTTCTTCTCCTTTCCTATGCCGAGGGCCTCGTCGGTCAGGAAGCTGCCGTAGAGCTTGTGACCTTCCTCCATCACGACGAGCCACGTGGCGTTGGTGTGGTACGGATAACCTATCTTCTCGGCGGACGCTTTGCTGGGCCTCTCGAGGAGATCGCGGTTGAACCAGTTGTTCTTGATGAGCGTCTGGGCTACGGCCATGGCCAAGGCGGCATCGGTTCCTGGCTTGATGGGCACCCAGACGATGTTCCCTCCTGCAGTGGTCCTGGGCGAGAGCGGGTTGACGTAGTATATCTTCAGGCCCTTCTCGGCAGCCTTCTCGATTATGGCTCCCTGTCCAGTGGCCCCCGGATGAAGCCTGCCCATGGCAGCTCCAGCCATTATGACGACCTTCGCGTTCAGGACGTCTGGGTTTATGTCGTAATAGCCTGACCAGAGGTAGTTCCCTGCGTAGAACGCGAGCTGGCATGAGGATGTGTGTCGCAGCCAGTTAACGCTGCCGAAAGCTGTTATGAAGCGGTTAGAGAAGGCGTCGGCGTTGTCCTGTCCCCTGCCGCGCATGTAGACGAGCTGGTTGGCCTTCGTCCCGAGGTCTGGGTTGTCAGGGTCGATGAGTATGTCCTCTAGCTTCAGCCCTTTCTCTCCAAGTATCTTGTTCCACTTCTCCTTGAACGCCTTCACCAAAGCCTCGAACTCCTCGGCGGACACGGCCTTGTCCGCGGCCTTCGCAACGAGCTCGTCGACGTCCTTCTTTATGGTGGAGAGTACCTCATTCGGGTTTTCGAAGCCTGCGTCCCTCAGCTTGCCGTAGACGAAGATCTCGCGTAGCCCCGGGAGGCGTTCACCGGTCTCCTCTATGACACCGCCCTCGACGATCTCCTTGATCAGCTGCTCCCAACTTATCTCCTTCCACTTCCCGCTCCCGCGTGGCCCAGCCCTCTTCAACGGCTTGACGACCCTGTAGGGGTCGTAGAGGTAGTGAATGCCGTCAAGTCCGCGCGGGCATAGCGTCGAACCTACCCGCAGCGACTGTCTTACGGGCGTTCTGTAGTCGAGCTCGACGTAGCGCTGCATCTGATGGTCGGGCGTGACGGCCCTGTTGTACAAATGGTACGGGTTGCCCTCGATCTTCTCCACGACCTCCACGCCGTCATACGAAACCACCTTGACCCTGATACCGCACCTGACGTTGCAGCCGAGGCAGGAGGTGTAGACGTATCTCACGCCGTCTCCCGAGATCTTGTCGGGCCCGTAGAGCACCGTCTTCGGTCTGATGATCTTGTCTATCTTGTCCCAGTAACCTGCGAGGAAGACGCCCAGCGCCGCCGCTCCAACTATGCCTTTTACCGCATCCCTCCTACTTACCAACCTCCCTCACCTCCAAAGGGAAGACGAGTGAGAGCAGGAGGAAGACCGCAACGCCCAACGCAATGGGTGCGGCCGTCTCCAAGAACCACAGGCCTCCCAGTTCTGCCTCGAGGAACGCGAGCCCCGTCTTCGAGATCAGCTGCCCGTTGACTATTATGTTCCATTTGTTGGTGAAGGTCCCGGCCATGGCAACCAGCGCGACGGCGAGAACAGCAGCAGGATACCTCATCGCGATGAGCGACAGAAGGAAGGAGAGGAGCAGTAGGGCTATGACGGCGTACATCAGCGGTGTCAGGGGCGATACCATCTCAGCGGTCATGGGAGACCAGAACCACCACACAGCCATCTGAAGCCCCGTCAAAGCAGCCACCGAGAGGGACCCGGCCGCATGTATCTTGAGGACTGGGACTATTACGTCGCGTTCCATCTCCCTGAACCTCCAGAAGAAGTAGG
Source organism: Candidatus Calditenuis sp. (assembly GCA_032249575.1). Classification (GTDB taxonomy): domain Archaea; phylum Thermoproteota; class Nitrososphaeria_A; order Caldarchaeales; family Calditenuaceae; genus Calditenuis. The sequence goes on from JAVVHL010000069.1 coordinate 5,178, forward strand.
CGAGCATGAAGAGGGCTGTTGCGACCACGAACGTGTCGGCGAAGTAAATCACGGGCAGCAGCGTCCAGTTCCTCCACACAGGGTTCCACGTCTGCGCAACGAAGAGCGAGGCCGGGTAGATGCCCCACAGGGTCAGGAAGGGGATCATGACCACCGCAACGCCCTTTGCGACCATCTCAGCCCTCCTGTACTTCTCGGGCGTCTTCACCCCAAGCGAGAAGGCCTGGTAGATCGTTTTCCTGATCCCGGTGGACGTAAGGGACGCTTGGTGTGCGTAGTAGGAGAAGGTGAGGAGGGCGAAGACTATCGAGAGTATCAGCGCGATGAGCCATGCGAAGGTTTGGAAGGCCGTCAACGAGATGCCTGGGTTGGTGGCTGAGGGCGTGATGTGCGGGCTTGTGAAGATGAGGTATGCCTTGTGAGGTGACCTGAGGTCTGCCAGCGGCCCCGCCAGAACGACGGCGAAGAACCCTATGCCCAGCATCGTCATCAACGGGATGGCCTTCCTCAGGCTGCCTGTAAGATATGCCAGGGCTGCGAGTATGAGGAGGTCTGCCCCGGAGACTAGCAGCGTGTAGGCGAAGAGGACGGGATGCCAGAGGAGCGGTTCAGCGGCCTCGTTCGGATAATAGTAGCCGAGCATCACCTGTTCACCTCCTCCGGGAGGGAGATGTAGTAGATCTGAGGTTCGGCGCCCGTGTGCGGCTTGAGGACCTGGACCGGCCTGCTGTGGACCGTCCTGGAGAGCTCGTTATCCTCGTGCAGCGGCCCGAAGACGCGGGCTCCTGTCGGACAGGCCTCGACGCACGCAGGTAGCAGCCCAGCGGCCAGCCTGTGGTCGCAGAAGGTGCACTTGTCAGCGACGCCTTTCACCGGGTTGATGTAACGGGCTCCGTACGGGCAGGCCTTGACGCAGGCGCCACAGCCTATGCACAGCTCGTCGTTGACGAGGACGAGGCCGTCGGCCGTTCTGTAAGTTGCGCCCGTCGGACAGGGTGGGACGCAGGGCGGGTCGTCGCAGTGGTTGCACTGCTTCGGGACGAAGATCCTGCTCCCATCCGGTTTGACAAGCTGCTCAATCCACGTCCTGAAGTTGCCGAGTGGGACGTTGTTCTCAGCAGCGCAGGCAACGACACATGCCATACATCCATAACATTTGTTGACATCGATCAGCATCGCATACCGCTTACCTGTCTCCGCATTAGGGACTGCTGAGACGGCGGGGAGCATAACCATCGCCGAAACGGCGCCAAGAAATTCCCGCCGCGATATTTTCGTCATCACTTA
>JAVVHL010000070.1:0-6269 GCA_032249575.1 Candidatus Calditenuis sp.
TCGTGCCTCAGCCTCTCGCCGTTCTCGAGGACCAGCTCTTCGATCCCTTCCCTTCCGGTCCTGAAGGAGGCAACGCTTTGCCGGATCACCTCAACGCCCAGCGAGGCGAGGGCATCACCGAGCTCTGAACCGAGAAGAGGAGGCTCGATTGAGAGGTCCACATCCGTGTAGACGCCGATGATGTTACCGTCGACCCGGAAGACCGGCCACCTTTCTACTATCTCCTCGGCCGTCAGCAACTCGTGCTCCACACCCGCCTCCCTCATGGCCTCGACCGAGTCGGATAGGTCCTCCTCGCGGCCTATCTGAAGGAACCCTGTGCGGACGACGGAGCTTCTGGAAACAGAGCGTATCAGCTCTATGCTCCTGACAACCAGCCTTACGTCCAGTGGGTCATCCAGCTGAACCGTGACTACCCCAGCCGACCTCGAGGCCGCACCTCCAAGTACCCCCCTCGGGTCGACCAGCGTGACCCTCTCTCCCTTCAACGCCGCTGTTAGCGCCGCAAAGGCCCCAGCAGGGCCAGCGCCTATGATGATCAGTGCCCTCGACACGATCCTACCTCTGCCGAAAGGTCGCCGCGCCTTCTTATGGACCCGACTGGGTTACAGCCGGTTGAGGCTGCGGTGCGTCTCGTCGTCGTACTTCTTGTACTTCAGTATGATCGGGCACCAATCCCTCTCAGGGCAATAGCCCAGGTGCTTGCACTTCTCCCCCATCAGCTTCCCCAGCTCAGGCATCCTCCGCTCCACCTCCCTCCAGACCTTGTAAGCGATGGCCCTCTCCTCCCACTGCGCGGCGCTGCACGTCCTCGTGGCGACGAACCCCATCGGGCTGAGGAGGTTGAAGAGGTCGTAGAACCTGAGCGTCCTGATCCTCACGGACTGAGGGACGAAATAGAGGGCGGCCCCCATTCCGAGCTCGTCCCTGATTACCCGGTAGAGGTCGAGCATCTCGAGGCAGCGGTCGACGAACTCGGCTGTTAACGCCTCAGAGCCCTTCAGCTTGGGAGGTACGACTATCGACCTCTCCGGCTCCCTCAAGGCCCTCTCCGCAGCATCGACCAGCGACTCGACGGCCGTTGGGACGCTCCTGTGCCTTATCGATTGGTGATACGCGACGAGAGAGGGTGCCTCGAGGACGACCGCTTGAACGGCGGGGTAGATCCGCTCTGGGACCGTCAGGCCGTCGTTCGAGAAGAGTGACGGTGGAAGGCTGAGCTCGTGCAGCGCCACGAGTTCCGCGTCCTCCGGAATCCTCTCACCGAAGAGCGATTCGAAGAGGCCGTCACCTTCCCTCAGCGGGTCCGGTACCGGATAGTATGTCCAGGGGCCAGTGAAGGAGAGCCTCGATCCGGTGAGGGCGGGCATCGCGTCCGAGAGAATAGAGGCGAGCCTGTCGGAATAGGTCCTCAGCTCCTCCGTGATTATGCCGATGCCGTTCCTCGCCTTCAGGACCGCGTAAAGCAACGACTCCAGCGAGGAGGCCGAGAAGAACGATGTGGCAGTCGAGAGCGGAAGCGCGTACCTCGCGTCCTCCAGCTCGATCCCCCTCCTCAGCAGGTCCCTGTAGTATCCGTGAATGCGTTCCAGCTCCTCCCTCACCTTCACCTCGATGCTCGTCCCCCTGACCTCCGCTGGGATCAGCATCTTCTCCGCCGTGACCTCCGACCTCCGCTGGCTCTCCTGCAGGAAGCTCCCGAACCTCGCTCCCATCACCAGCATGCTCAGGAGCCTCGAGCACCACCTGACCTCGATGAAAGGGACAGCCGATGTGGTCAGGGAAGCGTGCCCTCGCCTCGTCGACTCGAAGTGTACCTTCCTCGAGAACTTCCTAAGGTCCTTGCCCTTTTCCTGCAGCTCCTTCAGGTTCAGTTCCAGGTTGACCATCGAGAAGGTGCCTACGCCCTCGAGCGCTATCACCTCGTCCGGTCCCAGCTGAACGCCTCCGACGCTCACGGACGGCCCGAGATCGAGGAGCTCCACCTCCAGCTGGTCCGTGTACCTCAACCCCGTTGCTCTCCGTCCGTCCGTCAATTAGGTGACCTCTACTCCGATTCCGCCGACCATCTTAAAGGATTGTATCGTTATAACGTGACGAATTCCTGTGGATCACGGGCTGTGATGAGCAACGTCCATGCCGATCCGTGAGGCGACGATGGGCAGTCTGAGCCCCTCACCCGCTCCTCCGCCTCCCCTCAAGCCTCCTCGCCCACTCCCTCAGCCCGCGCTCCTGGACGGGCTCGATCGACCCGGGCCTCAGAGACCGCACCTTTTCGATCGCCTCGTCTGCTGACATTTTGTCCTTCAGGATCAGGTACGCCGCAAGGACCGTCCCCGTCCTGCCCTGGCCCCCTGCGCAGTGGACCAGGACCTTCTTGCCTGAGCTGGTGAGGCTGGCGATCAGTCCAACAGCCCTCTCCAACGTCTCGTCATCGGGCATCTCGTGGTTCCTCATCGGCACGTGATAGCACTCGAGCCCCAGACCTTTGGTCAGCTCCTCCGGTATCGGGTCCTCCGTGAGGGAGATCACCGCCTTTATCCCTAATGACGCTATGTACAGCATCTGCGCCCTGTTGACGGGCCTGCCTGAAGCTGCCACCATCTCGTCGAACCAGCTGAAGTTGTAGGGCCTCTCGGCGAAAAGGCCCCTGAGGCTCCTCATCAGGTCGCCCAGCGTCAAGGCCCCTCCAACGACCCGCGAGAACCCTCCTAATGAAAGGCTCGCCGTGATTCAGCATAGACTCGGGGACCTCACCTGTGTAAGCAGATAACGAGTCAGTTCTGCTCATAGACCGCCTTACTTTCCCTCACCCTTTAGCCCTGTGGGCTTGGCTGAGCATGGTTGACCTGCTACTCCAGCACAGAAAGGTGTGAGTCGAATGTGTCAGGATGCCGTTGATCGTCATCGATTCGCCCACCTATAATCTACAATTCGGATGAAATTAGAACTTCAGGAGCAAGAACGGCAGATAGATCAGGAGGACTAAGGACGTCACCAGCAGGCCAACCTTCGTGAACCTGAAGTATGGTATCGAGACGCCGTACCTGCTCTCCAAGACCTCGAGGACTATCACGTTCGATGCCGCACCGAAGACCGTGATGTTGCCTGCAAGGGTGGCTGCAGTAGCAAGGGTCAGCCATGCGTTCAGGTCTCCAGCACCCACCCCTAGATCCTTCAAGTGCTGGATCGCGAGCTTCGTGTAGGGCACGTTGCTGATCAGCTGGCTGATGAGGAGGGAGACAGCGGATAGCGTAAGGAATCCTGTTAGGCCGGTGGGATCGTCGAGCGCCATGAGTCCGAAGAGAGGCTGGAGCAACCCTGACCTCCAGATTCCCTCCACGGCGATGAACATGCCCATAAAGAAGAGGACAGTGCCGAAATCGACCCGTGACAGCACCTCCCTCGGGCTATCTGTGAAGGACCACAGGGCTGCTGCCGCGACGAACGGGATCAGACCTCTGGCGTTGACGTGCGGTTGTCCGAGCATCGCGAGGACGTCGTTGGCTATCAGGGCAGCTACTGTGATCCCGCCCCCAACAAGAGCGATGAAGAACTCCCTGCGCGACCTGACGGACTCCCAAGGGTCGACCGTGATCGCGATCTTCGTGCGCGGCAACCTGTACAGCCTCTCGATGACGAGCGCCAGCACGACCAGTGAGGCCAACGTCGGAACAGCGAGCCTCGTGATGAACTCGACGAACGGTGACCTCATGCCCGATTGGAGGGCCACGAGCACGTTCTGCGGGTTACCAATCGGCGTCATGACGGAGCCTACGGTGATCGAGTAGCAGAGGAGCAGGAAGACCGGCTCGTACCTCCCTCCCAGGGCTTTCCCTATCGTGACAGCGATAGGCGGGCCCAACAGCGCCACCGTGTCGTTGACGAAGAACGCCGACATCAGCCCGAAGAGGAGCGAGGAGCCAACGAGCAGCTTCCTCGTGTCGTAGACCCTGGAGAGGAAGTAGTTCGCTATGAAGTCGAGGAGGCCTGAATGCTCAGCCATCCCCACGAGCGCGAACATCCCGATGAGCAACATGATGACGTCGAGGTCTATGACCGATGCGGCCTCGTCGAGTCCAACCAGTCCGAGGAGGAGCGTGGCGGCTGCGCAGAGCATCATCACCGACCAGAACGGTACCCTCGGGAACCTGCCCCTCAGCACCGTCCCAGCCAGGAGCATGACCAGAACGACCAGCCCCGAGAGCGTCTTCTCGGTCAACATCTTTCCGATCGGGGCTGATGGTGCCGGATGTGGCTCATTAACGCAATCCGTCGTCAATCGCGGTCTGATGCGATGCGTAATCCGGCTGCAGTCGAATCCTTTACCAGGCCCGTGAAACCGTCAAGAGCGGCCGCTCAGAGCTCTGGGCTGGGCATGGACGCTGTGGTGATAGGGGGGCCGGCGTCGCAGACCCTGGCGAGGAGGCTGGCGGAGGAGCTGAACGTGGAGTACGTTCCGGTGGAGCACAAGCTCTTCCCCGACGGCGAATCATACCTCCGGATCGCTGCGGACCTGAAGGGCAAGGAGGTCATCCTCTGTCAGGGGACCCACCCACCGCAGGACAGGCACATCCTCCAGCTCCTGATGATCGCTAAGACCGTCAAGGAGAGGGGGGCCTCGAGGCTCGTGGCCGTGGTGCCGTACCTCGCCTACGCCAGGCAGGACAGGGAGTTCCTCCAGGGAGAGGTGGTCAGCATCAAGGTGGTCCTTGAATCGATGAGGTTTGCTGGCGTCGACGTGCTTCTGACAGTCAACCCCCACTCGCCCTGGGCCCTGACGTCGGAGGATATGGAGGCGGTCTCGGTCGACGTGACGAGGTTCCTCGCCAGGAAGGTGGCCGAACTTCGCGGGCCCTTCCACCTCGTCGGATCGCCGGGGAAGAAAGGTAGGTCCATGGCCGAGTCGGCAGCGGAAGAGATTAGCGCTGAACCGTTCCATTTGATCAGCTCGAGGGATCCCGTCACAGGCCAGGTGACCGTCAAAGCCGAAGGTGTGAATGCGGCTGGGAAGAGGGTCCTCCTCGTCGACGACATCGTCAGCACAGGCGGCACAATGGTCGGGGCTGTCAGGGAGCTTTTGGGGTTGGGCGCGAAGGAGGTGGTCGTCTCGTGTGTCCACGGCCTCTTCGTCGGAGACGCAGCGGAACGCTTGCTCAGAGCCGGAGCTTCAGCCGTCATCTCGACCGACACCGTCCCCACAGAACACTCCAAGGTCTCGGTCGTAGGCGAGATCGCCAGAGCCATCTGGGAGAGGACTGAAATCGGGTGATGGTCAGGTTCGTGGCCCTCCTCTCAGGGGAGAACGTCCCTCTGGGATTCGGAGAACTCAGGGCCCTACTCGACGTGCTGGGTGGCTCTCTCATCGGTGAGCGGTCACATGAGAGGTTGCCCGAGTTCGACGCGAGCGAGCAGATCGCTAGGGACGTGGCTTGGCGTTCAGCCCTCGTCAAGGAGACCGTCATGAAGCTCTTCGAGGTGGATGCGAGCGATCTGGGCCGGAGCTTCGAACTGCCTAGGGACGAGTTGCCCCGTCCTAAGGGCCCGATAGCCGTCAGGGCGCTGAAGCTCGAGGACGTCCCTCTGCCGAGGACGGAGTTGGAGCGATGGGTGGCCGACAGGCTCCTTGAGGAGTGGAGAGGCGTGAGCGTGGACCTCGAGAGGCCGAGCGAGGTGATCAGGGTCTATGTGACCTCGCGCTCAGTCGTCGGCGGAATCCTCGTCGGCGTCAGGGACAACGAAGGCCTCGCCCGCAGGTCTCCTGTCAACAGACCGTTCAGGCTGCCTTCCACGCTGAAGCCGAAGGAGGCAAGGGTCGTGGTGAACCTGGCCCGCGTTCCGCTTGGCGGCAGCATCCTCGATCCCTTCGCCGGTTCCGGTGCGATACTCCTTGAGGCTGCGGCGCTCGGTTACTCGGCGTTCGGAGTCGAGGTGAAGGGCTGGGTGGCGCGGGGTGCGAGGCGGAACCTCAACGCGTTCGGGCTCGGTGGGCTCTCAGAGGTGATAGCTGCCGACTCGAGGAGACTCCCCTTGAGGTGCAGGATCGACGGTGTGGTCACAGATCCTCCATACGGGAAGTCAACGACCCTCGTTGGAGGGAGGAGGTCGGAACTGGTCGACGCGGTGATAGGGGAGCTGCTGGACTCGATGGAAAGGGGAAGGAGGGCTGTGGTCATTTACCCCGATGGCCCCGACATTCCCGAGATACTGAGGTCTGAGAGGGTGGTGGAGCGATACTCCTATCGGGTCCACTCAGCGCTCGTGAGGAC
>JAVVHL010000071.1:0-6192 GCA_032249575.1 Candidatus Calditenuis sp.
CCAGATCCTCTTCAGGGCCCCCTGCCTCGGTATGGCCCTCACGAGATAGTGCGCCATGCCCTCGATGAGTGCGTCGGGTTCCCGATAAGCCTCCTTCCTCGACACAGGGCCGTCGCCTGAGACCGCTGATGCCAGCGGCTATGTGCTCACAGTTTTATGCTCGCGGTCCGCTGAGGTGGAGAGGCGGAGATGCCGAGGTGGGGCTACTCGATGCAACTGGCCGACGAGTCGAAGATAGCGAAGGCCAGCCTCAGGGAGGTCGACGCTTCCCCGAAGTGGACGAGGGAGGTCTGCGCTGCGATCAAGGGGATGTACGTGGAGGACGCGAAGAGGCTGCTGGAGGACGTCATAGCCAGGAGGAGGATGATACCCTACAGGAGGTACAGGAAGCTGAGGGCCCACCACTCGGAGACGAAGGGGCCTGGAGGGTATCCGGTGAAGCCGGCGAGGCTATTGCTGAAGCTGCTCGAGTCGCTGGAGGCGAACGCGGAGTTCAAGGGCCTCGACACGTCAAGGCTCAAGATAGTTCACGCGGCCGTCCACAAGGGCAGGGTGATCAAGAAGTTCTTCCCGAGGGCCTTCGGTAGGGCCTCGCCGCACAACAAGACGCTGATCCACATCGAGGTCATAGCCGAACAGGTCTGACCTTCTGAGGGGCTTCACCGCTTTTCCCTCGAGGGGGCGCCCTGAGAGGCAGTTCCTTTCGCCTCAAAGGACGAATCGACCGGTGAAGGACATAACTCGGAGCCTCTGTGATCGGTGGAGATGCCGGCGGTAAGGGTGAGGCTCACCTGCGCTCTCGTCGACCGACCTGGCACGCTGCTGAAGACGCTGGAGCAGATAGCCCTCGCAGGGGGCAACATCATCTCGATCGTCCACAGCCGCGAGAACATCACTTCCGGCTACGTTCCAGTCAGCATCAACGTCGAGTTCCCCGACGCCCAGAGCCTCGAGAGGGCGAGGAAGGGGATCGAGTCGGTCGGAGTCCCGGTGATAGGGTCTGAGAGCCTCGAGAAGTCGTTCAGGACGGTCATAGTCATCGGGAGGGGCGAGTTCGGTGACCTTATCAGGGCCGTTGAGGGCCTCGGCCTCAGGATCGTCGACGCGTCAGTCCGTGGAAGCGGACCAGAGACGACTGCCCGCCTGACGCTGGAGGTCCCTGAGGGCGAAGGGGGTGAGAGGGCGATGGCTCGGTTCGAGGAGGTTGCAACGGGCCTCGGTTACCTGTTGCTCACCGAGGTGTGAGGGGGTTGCTGAGGGTCCTCGTGAACGGCTACGGCTTCTTGGGCAAGAGGGTGGCGCGTGCTCTCCTCCACGGAATGGTCCCCGGCGTGAAGCTGGTAGCAGTAGCCAGGTCCACCGGCTACGTCTACAGGCCCGAGGGAATAACGGCGGAGGAGCTGGGCGACGACCTGAGCAGATCGCCCAACTTCGTCGAGGGGAGCGCGCTGGGGCTCCTCGAGGACCGGAAGGTCGACCTGCTCGTGGAGCTCACGCCGACCAATCTACCGTCGGGCGAGCCGGCCCTCACCAACATCAGGACCGCGCTCTACAGAGGGATCGACGTGGTCACGGCCAACAAGGCTCCGATAGCCCTCGCATACACGGAGCTGAAGGAGGTGGCCCGCTCCACCGGTTCCCTCCTCCTCTTCGAGGGGACGGTGGGCGGAGGGATACCGCTGATATCGCTGAGGAGGTTCTGCCTGAGGGGGGACGAGGTCCTCTCGATCAGGGGCATCTTGAACGGCACGACGAACTACATCCTGAGCAGGATGCACTTCGAGGGGCTGACCTTCGACCTCGCTTTGAGGGAGGCCCAGAACCTCGGGATCGCGGAGAGGGACCCTACGCTGGACGTCGAGGGTTACGACACGGCGCTGAAGCTCCTGATACTCGCAAACGCCGTCATGGGGCTCGACAGGAAGCTCGAAGACGTCAGGATCGTCGGCATATCCAGGATCTCGGCCGACGCCGTGGCCCTCGCTAAGGAGGCGAACATGGCAGTCAAGTTGATAGGCTCCGTGGACTCTGACGGCAGGCTCTCTGTGGCTCCGAGGCTTGTCAAGCTGAACGATCCGATCTGCGTCCACGGGACTCTGAACGCCGTCACGCTCCGCCTCAAGACAGCAGGTGACCTCACGCTCATCGGAGAGGGTGCCGGTGAGCCGACCGTAACTTCGATACTGAACGATGTCTGGGAGGTCGTGACCTTCAGGGGCTCAAGTCCGAGATAGTTTGCATTAGATCTGATAGTAGAATTTGAGAAGGACCGCTAAAACGAAGAGCACGGTCGCCCCGATCAGAACGACGTAGTCCCTCGGTCTTGACTTCAACGTCCTGTAGCTGCTCCTCTTCTCGACGGCGCCGAAGCACTTGACCTCCAAGGCCTCAGCCATCTCGAAGGCCCTCCTGAGGGCGTTGACGGTGACGGGGACGAAGGCCCTCACGTAGTTCCTGAAGAGCTTGACGGGGTTCCGCGTCTCGTAGTTGACACCCCTCATCCTCTGTGAGTCGATGACCTCCTGGACCTCCTCGAGGAAAAGCGGAGCGAACCTGATCGAAGCGGTCAGGGCGAAGGCGTAGTCGTACGGAACCCTCATCCACCTCAGGACCAGCGCGAAGTCCTCGGGCGAGGTCGTCAGGAGGAAGAAGGAGAAGGACGTGAGGACGGCGACGAACCTCAGGAGGAGGGCGGCGTTGGTAACTGCGAACTCGAGCGTGAAGACGGACGACCCGGCAGTCAGGCTCCCAAGGACGTTCAGCAGCACCACGAAGGCGAGGAAGGGCCCGAGTGCCCTTATGGTGCCGAGGACCCTTCTGGACTCTTTGACCGTTGCGAGCAGCGCCGTCACCAGCAGCAGGACCGACGAGGAGGCGGCCAGCGAGAGGACAGGCGGCCTGTCGTAGATCACCGGGAGGGCGAAGAGGTAGACTGAAATGGCGAGCTTCACCCTGGGATCGAGAGCGGCGACGCCACGCTCAACGCCACTGAACCTCAGCAGCTCACCGAGCCTCAGGCTCACCGCATCCACCCGCTGACACGAGGAGGTTCCTCAGCTGCATGTGAAGGTCCTCGATGCTCGGCGTCCTCTTCACGCCCATCGCCTCCAGCCTTGAGGAGATCACGACGGATTGGGGTGGGAGAACACGGGCCTCCCTCAGCAGCCCTTCGTCGGAGAGCACCTCATCGGCCCTCCCGTCGGCGAGTACCCTTCCGTTCCCCATCAGCACGACCCTCGGGGAGAGCTCGGAGACGAACTCGACGTCGTGGGTCGCAATCACCAGCGTCCTGCCCTCTTCCCTGAGCTTCCTGACGATGTCTATCATCGCGTCCCTGCCTGCCCTGTCCTGTCCCAGCGTGGGCTCGTCGAGCAGCAAATACTTCGGCTCCCAAGCCAGCACGACGGCTATCGAGAGCCTCTTCTTCTGGCCTCCGCTGAGGGTGAAGGGCGACCTCTTCTCGGTCCCCTCCAGTCCGAAGGTCTTCAGGAGCTCTCCGACGCGGTGCGCCTTCTCGAGCATCCCGAAGTTCCTCAGGGCATAGAGCATCTCCTCCTCGACCGATTGGAGGAAGAAGAGCGTCTCGGCTATCTGGGGGACGTATCCTACGATCCTCGCGATCCTGCTGAGAGGGGTCCTTCTCGTGTCGAGCCCGTCGACCCTCACCACACCCTCGCTCGGCTTCAACAGGCCCACCATCAGCTTCAGGAGCGTCGTCTTCCCTGCGCCGTTCCCTCCCATCAGCGCAACTACCTCCCCCTCCCTAAGCACCAGATCCACGCCGTCTACCGCCTTCACGCCTCCAGGGTAAGCGAAGGAGACGCGCTCCAGCTCGATCACCGTCGGTGCACCCCCCTCCTGAACCTCTCGGACAGTAGGGCCTCAAGCTCCTCGGGAAGGAGTGGCACTGGGCCGTCGAGCCGGCAAGAACCCCTCAGCCTCCAGTACAGCTCCACGACCCTCGGAACCGATATGTCGTCGTGTCTGGGCTCGGAGAAGAAGGTCCTCGTGTCGCCGGAGTAGACGAGCCTCCCTCCGCTGAAGGCTATCACCCTGTCGGCGTGCGGTGCGAGGAGGTCGGTCCTGTGCTCGGAGACGAGAACGGTCTTCCCCTCCTCTTTGCAGAGCCTGACGACGAGGTCCAGCACCTCTTTTGCCGCCATCGGGTCGAGCATCGAGGTCGGCTCGTCGAGGAGCAGAACGTCGGGGCCCATCGCCATCACCGTCGCTATCGCGAGCCTCTGCTTCTGGCCTCCGGAGAGCGCCGCAGGGTTCCTCTTCCTCAACTCCCTCAAACCGAACCGGTCCATCACGAACTCGACCCTTCGCCTGATCTCCTCAGGCGGAAGGCCGAGGTTCTCGAGGGGAAAGGCCAGCTCCGACTCGACGGAAGTGGAGAAGATCTGCGTCTCCGGGTTCTGGAAGACCATGCCGACCTTCGTGGCGAGCCTGTGGACCGGCGTCGAGGCAACCTCCATCCCCATGACCCTGACCGAGCCGACGTAGTCGCCGGAGTAGAAGTGCGGTATGAGGCCGATCAGGCAGCGGAGGAAGGTCGACTTCCCGGAACCTGTCGGTCCCAATACCAGCACCAGCTCTCCTCTGTCTATCTCGAGGTCGACCTCCCTGATCGCCCACTCCTCAGAGCCCTCGTACCTGAAGCTCAGGCCCCTGACCTCTACCGCCTTCATCACCGATCTTCGATGGGCTTCACGTAGGTCCCGAGCGCGTAGCCCAGCAGCTCGAGGCACTTGGCGACCACTTCGTCGAAGTTACCCGGAACCCTAACCCTCGCAGCGGCCGCATGCCCACCTCCCTGGCCCCCGAGCTTGGAGGTGAGAGGCTCTATGACGTCCCTGACGACGTTGATCGAGTAGGTCTTGACGACCTCGGGCGAGACCCTGAAGACGACGTCTGTGAAGCCCTCTGATTCCTCTCCGACCAGAGCTATCCCGGCACCTGCGTTGATCAACGTCCTTGCCACCGACGACCGGAAGGCACCGACCCTGGTGACGGCGATGATCACGTTCTCGGCCCTGAACAGGGATGACCTCTTCAACCCCTTCAGTCTGGCAAGCCTCTCGGAGTAATCGGGAGGGACCTCAAGCGCCTCCGCGTAGGTAGAGGGTTCGGCTCCGTATGCTCCCAGAAGCCCGACCTTCCTCAGGGTCAGAGCGTCGGCCACCGTCAGCCTCACGGTGTCGTAGTAGATGCCGAAGAAGAGGGCAGAGGACTCGACAGCGTTCAGCGACCTGCGGTTGAGGATGCAGAGGTCCAGGACGATCTCGGAGCTCGACTTGTAATCGGGGGAGGCGAAGACTGCAACCCCCTCAGGCCACTGGTCACCGACGTGGTGGTGGTCTACGACCGTCAACCTTCCCAGAATAGAGGGGAAAGCGTTGCCGAGCTGGTTAGGTGATCCTGCGTCGACGGCCACGTAGTGCTCCGCCTCCGGGAGCTCAGGTGCGAGCTGTACCGAGAGGGCCGCAGCGAACCTCTCAGAGACTTCTGAGACCTCTCCCGGCACGTGAACGCCTTCAGCGACATCTGCTCCGTAAAGGTCCCTCAGGAGGTTGCCGAGGACGTAGGCAGCGGCTATAGAGTCCTGGTCACCGCCCAAGTGTGTCAGCACGCCTACCCTCTTGCCCCTCAGCTCAGTGAGGTGATTCGAGAGGCCCGAGACGAATTCCCTCGACCTTATCAGCGCCTCTGGGTCCTGCACGGAGGAGGTCACGACTCCTCTGCTCGCCTCCCGGAGACGGCCGACTGGATCTGCTTCTGGAGCTCAGAGATCTGGGTCCTCGTCCTGGCCTCCTGCTTCTCCAGGACCTTCAGCCTCGTGTCGTTCAGGTCCCTCTTCTCCATCAGCTCCGCCATCACCTTCTCCTTCGTCGTCTGGATCAGCAGCGGCCCCACCTCCTTGTACACAACTACCTGCTCGTCGGCCTTCGAGAGCTCCTCGAGTGCCAGCTTGATCTCCTCGAGCTCCGCCTGGACCCTCTGCTTCTCGGAGATCAGGACCGTGAGGGTCTGCTGGAGCTGTTGGAGCCTCGCCAGCTGCTGCTGGACGCTCATCGGCAGCTCTCCTGACGACATCGGCTTGACTCCTCATCCGATGAATTTAAGTGTATTAAGAACGAGCGATGTCCGCGTCGAGTTTGGGCGTCTTCCGTCCAGGTGTCGAGGCAGATG
>JAVVHL010000072.1:0-6107 GCA_032249575.1 Candidatus Calditenuis sp.
TCGGAGGAGGAGCTACGTCAAGAGATGTACGACACGGCTGCGTTCCTGGCAGAGCAGGCAGCACGATTGTTCATCAAACACAAAATACTAGAACTGACGGGTGAGATGCCTCGAACCCACACCATAAGACAGCTCATCGCGGTGCTGGCGGAATGCACAGGCGGGCGGTGGAGGGAGGAGCTGACCGAGTTCGCCAAGCGGAGGAGGTCGCTGCTCATCAGGCTCGAGGAAGCTTACATCTCATCCCGATACCTTTTCAGGAGGTACGACAGGGATGAGGCGGAGGAGCTCGTCGGGTTCGCGCGGGAGGTGATCGACCTCGTCCGGCGTCTTCAGGAGTAGGCTGAAGATGCTGGAGATGCTGAGGAAATGGAAGGAGTACGGCGACAGGATAGCGGAGGCCGCCTCTCAGGTCCTCGGAGAATGTGAGGTCTTCGCCTTCGGCAGCGTCGTCGAGGGCAGGGCGACGGGAGGGAGCGACGTCGACATTCTAGTTGTCTCGCGAAACCTGCCTCAGGGCGACAGGAGCCACCTGAAGGCGCTGATAGAGGAGAGGGCCGGGTTGCCGCCCTTCCATCCGTTCGAGATACACCTTGTCACCCCGCAGGAGGCCGAGTGGTACAGGAGGCACGGAGGGACGTTCGTCAGGCTCTGGCCGCTCGGGGAGTCGGACGAAGGAAAGCGTTGACGTCACCGGTTGAGGGATGGGGATAAAGTGCGGTGAAAGCATCGTTGTGTGACGGATGGCCGAGCCCACCATCAAGAGGCTCATGCGGATCGCGAGGACCTCCCTCGAGGAAGCGGGGCTGAGCGACCCGAAGGTCACCCTGACCAAGTCGATCAGGTTCGGGCTCCTCACGTCGACCTCTGCCTTCGAGGAGGCGAGGAGGATCGGCGCCGACCCGATGGATCACGCAACGAGGATAACTCAGTCGCTCAGGCTCCCAGAGGGTTCGGCCATAGCGAGGGTGGAGGCGGCCCAACCGGGCTACATCAACTTCCACCCCGACTGGGAGCTTCTCGCCCAGCAGGTCGTTACCGACGTCCTGAACGAGCCAGCGTCCTACTTCAGATCAGATGGCGTGCCGGGGGAGGTGGTGGTGGAGCACACGAGCGTCAACCCGAACAAGGCCCTCCACATAGGCCACGCCCGGAACGTCTGCATCGGTGACACGATAGCGAGGCTGATGAGGAGAGCGGGTGCGAGGGTCCTGGTGATCAACTACGTCGACGACAGCGGCGTCCAGATGGCCGAGCTCCTCGTCGGCTTCAGGCTGCTGAACTATCCCGTGGAGCCGAGGGACGGCATGAGGTTCGACGAGTACTGCGGCGACGTCGTCTACGTCGAGGTGAACAGGAGGGCAGAGGTGGACCCGGAGGTGGAGAGGATGAGGCGGGAGGTGGCAAGGAAGATCGAGGAGAGGGGATCGGAGGAGTTCGAAGCGGCGCGGAAGGTCGCCCTGATGGTCCTCCGCGACCAGCTGAAGACCACCTCAAGGCTCGGAGCCTCCTACGACCTCCTCGTCAGGGA
This sequence comes from Candidatus Calditenuis sp., assembly GCA_032249575.1. GTDB lineage: Archaea > Thermoproteota > Nitrososphaeria_A > Caldarchaeales > Calditenuaceae > Calditenuis. The sequence goes on from JAVVHL010000072.1 coordinate 1,532, forward strand.
GAGTGACGTCGTGGCCACAGGGCTTTGGGCCGAGGCCTTCGAGAGGCTGAAGGAGGCGGGCGTGGCGAAGCTCGTGACCGAAGGCCCGAAGAGGGGCTGCTGGGTCGTTGACCTCTCCTCGCATCCCGTGCTGTCCAAGGAGGGGGATGAGGTGATCGTCAAGAGCGACGGAACGACGACTTACGTGGCACGCGACATAGCCTTCGCGATGTGGAAGATGGGAGCGTCCTCGACGAGGCTGCTCTTCAGACCCCTCGAGCTCGACGGTCAGAGGGTCTTGATCTCCGACAGCGAGGGCGAGGACCTGGGACCTTCGAGGCCCGAGCTCGTTGTGACGGTCGTAGACTCGAGGCAGAGGAGGCCGCAGGAGGTGGTGAGATACGCTCTGGAGAGGCTCGGCATAACGCAAGGCAGGTACGTCCACTACTCTTACGAGCCTGTTGCCCTGAGCAAGAGGTCGGCAGAGCTGCTCGGCGTCAGAGCTGAGGGAGAGGTCGTCCACATGAGCGGCAGGAAGGGCCTCTACTTCAAGGCGGAGGAGGTCCTGGACAAGCTGAGGTCGGTCGCAGAGAGGGAGACTAGGGCCAGGAGGCCCGAATGGGACGAGAGGAAGGTCTCGGAGGTGGCTGAGGCGCTGGCTGTAGGAGCGTTCCGTTACGGCATGCTCAGGATAGAGAGCGACCGTCAGATAGTCTTCGACCTCGAGGAGTCCCTGAGGCTAGAGGGGGACACAGGTCCCTACCTCCAGTACTCAGTCGTGAGGGCGAGGAAGATCCTGCAGAGGGCGAGGGAAGCGGGGATAAGTCCGAGTCCTGTTCCGCCTGGAGAGCTGACGGAGCACGAGGTTCAGCTGGTGAGGGAGGTGGCGGTGACACCGCTGGTGATCGAGGACGTTCTCAGGACCCTCTACATCAGGTCGCTCGTCACCCATGCCCGTTCGCTGGCGACGCGCTTCAACGAGTTCTACGAGCGTTGCCCTGTCATAGGGAGCGGTGAGTGGGAGGGGTTCAGGCTCTCGCTGGTGGCGGCCTACGAGCGGATCGAGACGGGAATGCTGGAGCTGCTAGGGATTCCGGCTCCTGATGAGATATGATCGCGTGAAGGCAACGAGCGGTCTAATGTCGCAAGGTTCCTACGGAGAGAACGCAAAAGGGCGAAATAGAGACGCGAAGATTTCCCTGATGCGGATGAAGAGACCGACCTGCAACGACGGGCCCTCCGGATGAGATGCATGCCTCCTCTCTGACGACGCGGCGCCTCACAGCTCCCCTTCCCTCGGAAGCACCCTGTAGACTCCTTCCGGAGCCAGGTCGCGGACTTTCTCAGGATGGATCATCTCGGCCAGCGCCTCCATCCCCTCGATGAAGGAAGGGCCGTGGCCGCTGAAGCGGCGCTTAGCGTCAACGGCATACAACAACCCCGATCGGTATGCGGGCGTAGACCTGATCCACGCCGAGCCGAGGAGACCGAGCGCATCCCTGTAGGCCCTCTCGAGGCCGAAGCCGCAGGGGGCGAAGACGATCACCTCAGGACCGTAAGCCAGAACCTCTTCGACCCGCACCCTCCTCGAGGGCCTGCCGGGCGAGCCGAAGTCGACACCACCGGCCGCCTCCACCATGTCGGGGACCCAGTGACCGGAGCAGAAGGGAGGATCGCACCACTCCATGACGAGCGTCCTCCTCCTGCGGAGACCACTCACAAGCTCCCTCACGTTCTCCATCCTCAGCTCCAAAACCTCCACCAGCTCCCTCGCCTCAGCCCGTCTCCCCGTCGCATCCCCTAGCATCAGGTACTCCCTCAGCACGTCCTCGAGCCTCTCGGGTCCTACCTCGACGACGCGGGCTATGCTCCGGAGCCTGTCGCCGAGCGCATCGGGCGTTACAGCGCAGACGTTGCACAGCCGCTGGACTACGATCAGGTCAGGCCTCAGGCGCTCGATCTCGCCCACGTCGACCTCGTAGAGGCTCTCGCCCCTCTCGGCCGCCCTCCTCACGGCCTCGTCTATCTCCCTCTGGTTCATCGCCTCAGGGTCGATCCTCGACCTCACGACGACCGACCTCCTCCCTGGCTCAGGATCGGGACACGCATACGTTATCCCGACGACCTCGTCCTCAAGCCCCAAGGCGTAGAGGACCTCGGTGGCGCTCGGCACCAGCGAGACTATCCTCACGACCTGGAGCGGCACAAGGACCGATATCACGGTATCCCGACGACGCGAAGCTGCGCCTTATCGCAGACCGATCGCCTGATGATCGGCAGCTATCCCCTCGTTAATGCAGGACCTTCAGGGACACGCTGTTGCATGCGGTCCGGTTGATCGGCGAGTAGCTATATCTACCGCGCCAATCGTTGAAGTCGGGCATGAGCGGGCTGGACGACTCGGAGCTGGAGCGGATCAAGATGCGGAAGCTGATGGAGATGATGAGGGCCTCCTCCCAGCGAAGCGAGCAGCCTAAGAAGGAGGTGCTCGATCATCCGGTGGACCTGACCGATGAGGACTTCGACGAGTTCGTCCGTTCCCACGAGCTGGTCGTCGTCGACTTCTGGGCAGACTGGTGCATGCCCTGCAGGTTCATGGCACCGGTCGTGAAGGAGCTGGCGAAGGAGATGGCCGGGAAGGTGGCGTTCGGGAAGCTCAACGTCGACGAGAACCCGAGGACTGCGGCGCGCTTCGGGATCATGAGCATCCCGACATTCCTGATCTTCAGGAACGGTAAGCTGGTCGACGCGCTGGTCGGTGCGATGCCTAAGCAACGGTTCAAGGCCGCAATCGAGAGATATCTCAGCTGAACTTCAAACGCCCAGGAAGAGATCGGGCTCCTTGATCCCGACCGAGTGGAAGACCTCGGCCTCGACCTTTCCCACTCCCTCGGCGCTGCGCAACTTCAACTCGTTGTACCTCTTGTAGAAAGCGGCCCTCACCTCCTCGACGTAGGAGAAGAGCTCGTTCATGTCCTTGTACTGGGCCCTCATCGTCCTGTAGCTGATGCCGTCCTTTGTGACCTCGGCGAAGACCGCCGTCACGTTGCCCGGCGTCCTGTCGTAGCCCCTCTTCTTCCGGCCCCTTCCTGAACCCCTAGCGACGGCCTCGACCAGCACCGAGACGTGCCTGACGTTCTCGCCGGACCCCAGCTGAATGTCGAGCGCGAAACCGCACCTCCCGAACCTCGCGTATATCCTCTTCTCCATGGGATAGTGCCTCAGCGTCGCCAGGCCTGTCAGCTCCCTGTCCTCCAGATACCTCAGGATCTCGCGGACTATTCTGGAACCGGATCCCGGCACAGGCCCCACTTCACACCTTCCCATTTTATAGGTTTTGTAAGCCGATCGGCTATCAGGACCGCTTGCCCGATAGGGCGTAAAGTGCTGAGAGGACCATCATCAGCTGGACCTCAGGAGTGGCGCCCTGGGAGATCCGGTAATCGACCTCGCCTAAGAGGCTGAAGAGCCTGGCCTTCTCGGTCTCGGGGACGGGGAGGTAGAAGAGCTCGCTGTACATCCTCGATACGATCTCGCGCTCGGAGACGCCGTCCACGTAAAGCGCCTGCCAGAGCAGCTTCCTCGCCTCGGTCAGGTTCCCGGAGAGGGCCAGCTCCATCATCCTCCTCGCCTCGATCCCGGCCGCGAGCCCTGCGACCCTGTAGACCAGGTCGACCGTGATTCTCTTCGAGTAGACCGATGCGGTCTGGAGTATGTTCAGCACCTTCCTCAGGTCGCCCTCAGATATCCTGTAGAGCTCCTTCACCACCTGCTCGTCCACCTCGAGGCCCTCGTTCTTGGCGACGCGCTCCACCATCTGGCGCACTCCCTCCTCCTCTATCGGCTTGAACCGGAAGACGGCGCACCTCGACTGGATCGGCTCGATGATGCGGTTGAAGTAGTTCGCTGCGAGGATGAACCTGCACGTCGTAGAGAACTGCTCCATGACCCTCCTGAAGGCGTGCTGGGCCTCGGCCGTAAGCATGTCCGACTCGTCGAGCAGCAGTATCTTGAAGCCGGGACCAGCCATCGGTATAGTCCTCGCGAAGTTCTTCACCTTCTCCCTGATCACGTCGATGCCCCTCTCGTCGCTGGCGTTGATCTCGAGGAAGTGGCCGTCCTCTATGTAGCGGTCGCCGTAGAGGTCCCTAGCGAAGGCGTGGGCCGTCGCGGTCTTGCCGACACCGGGTGGGCCTGTGAAGAGCATGTGGGGTATGTTCCCTGTGCGGATGGCGTTGGTCAGCGCCGAGACTATCGCCTCCTGGTTGATGACGTCCTTGAGGGACTTGGGCCTGTACTTCTCGATCCAAGGGATCGCCTCGGTCAACCCCACACCGATGCCATGCGACGGACCTAATCGCCCTTACTCGGTCGGGAATCGGCGATAATGCGGGTGGAGGATCAGCGTGCTGGCTGGAGGAGCGCCGGCCTCGGGTCTCGGTGCGCCACTCGGTAGGAGGCCTCGTTGGTAACAGGATTAGTGAGTTTGGGAGCACCGTCGTCCGGCATCGTCGTCGGAAGTTGCGGTTTTCACAATTTTTCGCGCACAATTTTTGAGGAACCAACAAAGTGCACCAGGTGACAAAAGTACAGCGAG
>JAVVHL010000073.1:0-6056 GCA_032249575.1 Candidatus Calditenuis sp.
ATACCCGAGAGGACCGTGATCCACGAGGAGGAAGAGGGTTACGTCTGGCTCTTCATGCCATCATCTTCGAAGAGGCACGGAGCCCTGGCGCTGAAAGTCGTGAACGAGTACAGGCGCAACCCGGAGGTGGGCCTGCCTCACGCACAGGGCCTAACGCTCCTGCACGACCTCAACAACGGACGGCTCTTGTGCCTTCTCGACAGCCACGCCCTGACGCAGGTGCGGACAGCGGCGATGACTTGCGTCGCAGCGGAGAAGATGTTTTCGGGGAGGGCAGAGGTCTTGGCGGTAATAGGCTCCGGAGACCAGGCGAGGATCAACGCCGAGTTCCTCAACGGGGTGCTGATGCCCTCAACTGTCCGAGTCTACAGCAGGAGCAAAGGGAGAAGGGAGGCCTTCGCAGCGGAGTTAAAGGACAGGCTGGGGATAAACGCACACGCTTGCGACTCGCCTTCGGACGCCGTGAGGGGAGCGGACGCCGTGCTGGCGGCCACCAATTCGCCAACCCCTGTCTTTGACGGCGACGACCTGGCAGAAGACGTCCTCGTGATGAGCCTCGGAGCCCTTCCTACGAGGAGGGAGCTGGACCTGAGGACCTTCGAGAGGGCGTCCTTCGTCTGTGCCGACAGGAAGGCGAGCGTATTGAGTGAGGCGGGAGACGTGATCGAGGCGATCAAGAGGGGCATCATATCAGAGGGCGATGTGGCCGAGCTTTCCGAGATTGTAAGGGGCCTCAGGCGGCCAGTGACCACAGGGATCAGGGTCTACAAATCGGTGGGCTTCGCGGCCATCGACCTCTACTTCTCGGTGAAGCTGTACGAGCTGGCAAGGCAGAAAGGATTAGGGAGATCTGTCGATCTCTAGAGGGTGCTGGGAAGCCCGAGGCCCCTGTGCGCTATGTAGGCCAGCGCGACCTCCTGCGTTACTGGCCCAGCCATCAGGACCCAGACCTCCCTCGCCAGCCTCTCGACGGTTGCCCCCTTGAGGAAGCCGTGACCCGCATGGACCCTCATCGCCTCCGAGACCGCGTCCATCGCCAGCTCAGCACCGAGGTACTTGGCGGCCATCGCTTCGACCTCGACGCCCTCACCCCTGTCGAACCTCTCGGCGACCTGCAGAAGGTAGGCCCTCAGCGCTTTCAACCTCGAGAAGAGCGAAGCGAGGGGGAACTGGATGCCCTGGTTAGAGCCGATGGTGCGGCCGAAGGCGGTCCGCGATTTGGCCCACTCGAGCGCCCTCTTCAATGCGAGCTCGGCCATCCCAGCACCTACAGCGCCGTAGACGATCCTGTCGGCGACCAGCGCCCTCGAGAGCGCGGCCCATCCGTTGCCCGGCTCACCGATCACGTTCTCCATGCCGACCCTGCAGCCGTCCAGCAGGAGCTCTCCGACGGGAAGGTGACCCATCGCCAGAGAGGGCCTCGTAACGGTCTTCACGCCAGGTCCAGACTTCTCGACGAGGAAGAGCGTCAGGCCCCTCCACCACTTACCGCCCTCCGGCTCGGACGTACGGCAGAGGACGAGGTAATGGGTCGCCCTGACTAGGTTCGCAACGAGGAACTTCCTGCCCTCCAACACGTAACCGTTCACGTCCTCCCTTGCCCGGGTCGATATCGTCGAAGGGTCTGAGCCCGCGTGCTCCTCGGTGACCGCGAGGCCGCAGAGGTACCTGCCCTCCGAGAGGCCCCTTAGGAACTCTTGGTGCCTCTCCCCCGCCGCCATCTCGACGACCTTCCCTGCGAGGTTGTTGCTGATCAGCGGGTAGACGCCCACGCCTGCACCGGACGCGACGACCTCCATCACCAGCTCTGTGAGCTCCCTCAACCCCCATCCGAGACCGCCGTTCTCCCTGGAGAGGATCGCTCCCGGCAACCTGAGGGTCGAGACGTGGCGCCAGAACTCCTCCGGGAACCTGCCCTCCGCCTCGCACCCGTTCCAGTAGTCCTCGCCGAAGGGACCCAGGTTGAGACCCTCGACGGTCGGCGACATCGCTCAAAAAGGATCAGGCGTCAAGCGAAATATTTTGGTCGATTGACATGGTAATCCTAATTAGCTGGAGATTATTAAATAGTGTCGCTATGGCGACGGCCAGTTCTCAGAAAGGTTCGCGGAGAGTCCTATACATCGCAATAGGTGTCGTGGTCGTTGTAGCCCTGATAGCGGCTGCGGTCCTGGTGGTTTACAATCCGTTCCAGCAACAGCAGAAGGAGATCATCATAGGCCTCTCTCTGCCCTTGACGAACCCCGTAGGGATCCACGCCAGGAAGGCCGCTGAGATGGCGGTCGAGGAGATAAACGCGGCCGGAGGCGTCAGGCTCAAGGACGGCGTCTACAAGCTGAGGTTGGTCGCCGAGGACACGAACGAGATGGACCCGCTGATCCCGGTCGACCAGGGAGTTGCCGCCTTCAAGAGGTTGATTGAGGTACACGGAGCGCACGTCATCGTCGGCGGAGTCAGGACCGACATAGTGGTGGCCCAGACCCAGCTCCTCTCGCAGTACAAGATCGTGTACCTCGACATCGAGTCGAACCAGGGAATCGTCGAGGGCAAAGTGAAAGATGACTATGAGAACTACAAGTACTACTTCCACTTCTTCGGAGGGGGTCCGAAGTCCTCTGCAGGTCCGCTGATCATCGGTTTCCTCCAGAAGCTGAAGGAGTTGTCTGAGAAGGACCCGAGCATGCCTGACGCATCGAAGGTGGCGCTCTTAGCGGAGAACGCGCTCTGGACCGTGGGCCTTGCGGGTAGGCCTGCGGGCAACTCTACATTCTTCAAACGTCTCGCCGACCTCGGGTTCAAGCTGGTCTACGCGGAGCTATACCCGACGACCGAATCGGACTTCTCGAGCTACCTCGCGAAGATGAAGGCGCAGTGTCCGGGAGTGATCGTCTTCCTCTTCTCCGGGCCTCCGGGGATAATCTTCACCAAGCAGTGGCAGGACTACAACTGGGCACCGTGCAAGAAGCCGATCGTCTTCGGTCCTGGACTCCTCGGAGGGTTCTCGTGGTTCTGGGACCAGACGGGTGGGAAGGCCCAGGGAACGATCTGGTGGCCCTCGACCGTCAGAGTGTCTGTGACGCCGAAGACCGTCCAGTTCATCGACAAGTTCAAGCAGAGATACGGTGAGACGCCGAACACCGCGGCGATCGACGCATACGACGCCATCTACGTCCTGAAGGAGGCCCTTGAGAGGGCCGGTACGTGGCAGGCGGATGAGCTGGTGAAGGCGCTGGAGCAGACCGACTACGTCGGCGTGATGGGCAGGATCAAGTTCTCGAGGGACCACCACGGCCTCGACTTCACCTACGAGAACATCTACAGGTACTTCGGTCAGTGGCAGAACGGCGAACTGGTGCCGGTCTGGGAGAAGGACTGGCCCGAGATCAAGAACCTGCTGATACCGTCGTGAGAAGGGACGTGACGGGAAGATGGCTGAACCGGTCCTCGTCATTTTCTTTTATGGTCTCATCACGAGCCTGATCTTCGCGCTTTATTCCGTCGGCTTCTCCCTCGTCTTCGGGGTTGCCAGGGTCATCGACGCTGCCTACGGGATCTGGTACACCACGGCGGCATACCTGATCTACGCCCTTGCGACGAGGTTCCTCCTACCGTTGCCTGCTGTGATCGTGATCGTGGTCGCGTCGATGGCGGCGCTCGGTATCAGCTACTATTCGATCCTCGTCAGGGGCCTCAGGGAGAGAATCGAGATGATAATGACGACGTTCCTCGTGGCGCTGATGGTCCAGTACCTGATCGTGGCGATCTTCACCAACTTCCCCTGGTCCATACCTGCGCTCTTCCCGGGTTCTACGCAGGTGTTCGGCGTCTCGCTCTTCAACCAGCAGGTCGCAGCCGCTGTCACGGCGTTCCTTTTGCTATTGGTCCTCTGGTACATAGTTTACAGGACCAAGATAGGGCTTGCGATCAGGGCCGTGGCCCAGGACAGGGAGGCGGCGCTCTTGATGGGTATAGACCCTGACAGGGTGATGGCGTTCACCCTCGCGCTCTCCTGCACCCTCGCCGGCATAGCTGCCCTGCTCCAGGCACCTAACTCCGTCATCTCGCCGGTGATGGGGTGGCCGATGCTCACGCTCGCCTTCGCGGTCGTCGTCCTCGGAGGAATGGGCGACTTCTTCGGAGCAATACTGGCCAGCTTCATCATCGGCTACTCCCACCAGCTGATAACGAACCTCGTCAACCCGCTCTACTCGATGGCGGCTGCTTTCGTGGCGATCCTGCTCGTCCTATGGCTGAGGCCTCGCGGGGTCTTCGGGAGGTCACTGGAGTGATGGTCCGGATCGGAACTGTCCACGTGATAGGCCTCGGCGCCCTGGTGGCGCTGGCGGTCGTTCCCGCACTTCCAGGAATGAGGGCTGTGCTCTTCCCGCTGACGCTCACCAACATCATGGCCACCCTCGCGATCGCCTGGAACCTGCTCTTCGGCTACGCTGGCCTCCTGAGCCTAGGACATTCGTTCTTCTTCGGGGCCGCAGGCTACGCATCGGCGATCCTCTCCAAGTACTACGGGATCCCCGTCCCTATCGCGATGGTGCTGGGCGCCGCCGTCTCCTCCGGCCTCGCGGCCCTCGTCGGTCTGCCGAGCCTGAAGCTGAGGGGGCACTACTTCGTTCTGGTGACGCTGGTTTTGCCGGCGGTCGCTTACCAGCTGACCAACGCGCTCGACTTCCTCGGAGGTCACGACGGGATCTTCGGCGTACCCCCCCTGGTAAGGGACTCCTACCTCGTCTATGTGGGAAGCCTTGTGCTGATGCTCGCGTCCCTTATCGCCTCGTTCTACGTGACCCGCTCCAAGCTGGGGATGGAGATGCTCTCGATCAGGGAGGACGAGGAGGCGGCGAAGGCCATGGGCGTCGACGTGCCGAGGGTCAAGCTCTACGCCCTGACGATCAGCGCCTTCATCTCGGGCCTCGCAGGCGCGTACTGGGCCCACCTGAACGGCGTCATAAGCCCGGCGGTCTACGAGCTCGAGAAGGCCAGCATGCCGCTGCTGATGAGCGTCCTCGGAGGGAAGGGGACGTTGCTGGGGCCGGTGATAGGAGCTTACGTACTCCAGACGCTCTTCGAGTCGCTGAAGATCGAGGCGATAGTCATGGCAAGGCTCTTCATCTTCGCCGCAGCCACCTTCGTGATATACAGGCTCTTCCCGCAGGGCCTGATCGGGATATTGAGGAGGGCCATAACATGACCGAGATGCTGGTCACGAGGGGCCTCAGGAAGTCCTTCGGAGGCATAGTCGCGGTCGACGGCGTGGACCTGACGGTGAGGGAGGGGGAGCTGATGGCGATAATTGGGCCGAACGGAGCCGGGAAGACCACACTCTTCAACCTCATCACAGGGTTCGAGAAGCCGGACTCCGGCAGGGTGCTGTTCCTCGGAAAGGACGTGACGGGCGAGAAGCCCTACAACTTGGCGAGGATGGGGCTCGTGAGGACCTTCCAGATCGTCAGGCCCCTCAGGAACCTGACCGTGATGCAGAACGTGCTGATCGGCTGCAAGGTGAGAGGGCTCGGTCCGGAGGCGGCGGAGGAGAGCCTGAAGGCCGTAGGGCTGTGGGCGAAGAGGGACCTCACAGCGTCGCTGCTGACCCACGGCGAGCTGAAGAAGCTCGAGCTGGCAAGGGCGCTGGCGATGAGGCCGAGGCTCCTGCTACTCGACGAGCCGCTGGGCGGTCTGACGTTCTCGGAGGCCGAGGAGGTCACCGATGTCATCAGGCAGACCAACGGCAACGGTACAACCGTGGTCCTCGTCGAGCACAGGCTGAGGGAGACCTTCAGGGTCGTCGGGCGGGTGGTGGTGATGAACCAGGGCAAGATCATCTACGACGGCTCACCGGAGAACGTCTCGAGGTCGGAGGAGGTCGTGAGGGCGTACATGGGAGGTAGGCGCTGGGTCATAGGCGCCTGAATCGGTCCTCCAATCACCCAAGGCATTTCCTGCCTGGCTGTTATTTGGATGAAATATGACTGGGCGGTGATCGGGAGAAGGCTAGCTAGAACTGCCTCGGCGCTGCTGACGAGGATCTGGCGGATTGAGCC
>JAVVHL010000074.1:0-5925 GCA_032249575.1 Candidatus Calditenuis sp.
GTAATTAGCGACCGGGACAGCAGGGGATCGATGAAGGTCCACCCGTACCTACGCCCTGGCAGGGACTTCGCCTATCCCGAGTACGGCGCGGTTTACCCTCCTGACAGGGGCTTCTCGGTTAAGCACCTGAGGCTCGAGCTTTGGATCGACTTCAGTTCGAGGCGGATCAGGGGGATCGAGGAACTCAGGCTCAGCAGGTCCGACGGCGGTGAAGGTTGGGTGAAGCTCGACGCCTGCGAGCTGGAGATCCTGAAGGTCGCATCGGACGGCGCTCCAACAGATTGGCACTACGACGGCCAGCTCCTGTCTGTGAAGGTGAGAGGTACGGAACCGGTCGTCGCGGTGGAGTACAGGGCTTCTCCGAGGAAGGGCCTGCACTTCGTGGGACCGGACAGGGCCAACCCGGGAAGGGGGTTGCAGTGCTGGAGCCAGGGCGAGACCGAGTACAACAGGTACTGGATGGTCCTCCTCGACCACCCCTCAGTCAAGCACACCTCAGAGCTGATCGTCCACGTCCCGAAGGGCTTCGTCGCCGTCTCGAACGGAGACCTGGTGAGGCACGAGGTAGTAGGGGACGAAGAGGTCTGGCACTGGCTCATGGACAGGCCCCACTCGCCTTACCTCATCAGCGTCGCGGCCGGAGAGTTCGAGCTGATCGAGGAGCGCCACAACGGCATCCAGCTTCAGTACTACATCCCGAGGGGCTGGAGGGATAAGGCTCACTTGAGCTTCTCGAAGACGCCGAAGGTGATCGACTTCCTGAGCTCCTACCTGAACCATCCCTATCCATACAGGAAGTACGCGCAGGTCGTGGTCCACGAGTTCATCTTCGGAGGGATGGAGAACACCACGGCGACGACGCTGACGGACCTGACGCTTCACGACGAGCTCGCCCACGAGGAGTTCTCGAGCGACCCGCTGGTAGCCCACGAGCTTGTGCACCAGTGGTTCGGGGACCTGGTGACGTGCAGGGACTGGCCCCACATATGGCTGAACGAGAGCTTCGCCACCTACCTCGAGAACCTCTTCGTCCTCCACGACAAGGGCGAGGAGGAGTTCGTCTACGAGATGGTGAGGGACCTCGACTCGTACCTGAGCGAGTACAGGGAAAGGTACGCGAGGCCTATCGTGACGAGGGTCTACAGGTACGCCGCCGAGCTCTTCGACTCCCACGCCTATCCGAAGGGAGCGCTGGTGCTGAACGCCCTCAGGTCCCTGCTGGGCGACGAGGTCTTCAGGAGGGGCCTCAGCGAGTTCCTCAGGAGGTTCGCCTACAGGACGGCCGACACCGAGGACTTCAGGAAGGTAATGGAAGAGGTCAGCGGCAGGAACCTCGAGCTCTTCTTCGAGCAGTACCTCTACAACGCAGGCCATCCTGTGATATCGGTCGAGGAGGAGTACGACGAGGGTACGGGCACGCTGAAGCTGAGGTTCAGGCAGACGCAGGGCGAGGACTCGCTCCCGGAGTACTGGGTTCCCGTGAGGGTGGAGGTGAACACGGGATCTGGCAAGAGGGAGTTCAGGCTCGAGCTCAGGTCGAGGGAGGAGGTCTTCGTCCTTCCGGTGGGCGAGAGGCCGAGGTGGGTTTGCGTGGACCCGATGTTCGAGGCCTTCGCTGTGATCGAAAGGAAGCTCGGCGACGAGGTCTGGATCAGAATACTGAAGGAGGACGCCCACACCTACTGCAGGATATTGGCGGCGAGGGCCCTCGGGAAGAGCGGGAGCGAGAGGGCTGTGGAGGCGCTGGGGGAGGTCCTGAGGAGTCCGGGGACGTTCTGGGGGATAGCGGTAGAGGCGGCGAAGGCGCTCGGCAACGCGAGGACCGAGTCGGCCAAGCGAGAGCTGCTCGAGGCGCTGAAGGAGGTGAGGAACAAGAAGGTCAGGACGGCCGTCTGCGAGGCCCTCTCCAACTTCAGGGGAGACAGGGAGGTGATCAGAACCCTGACCGCAGTCCTCGAGGACCCGACGGAGGGCTACTACACGAGGCAGGCAGCCGCGTCCTCGCTCGGAAAGGTGGGGAGGGAGGAGGTGAGGGAGCTGCTGCTGAAGCACATCGACGACCCTTCGCACAACAACGTCATCACAGCAGGGTGCCTCAGGGGCCTGGCGGAGATAGGCGACGAGGAGTCGCTGAAGGTCGTCATGAGGTACACAGAGGAAGACAAGCCCAGCCACGTCAGGGCCGTAGCCGTCTCCCTTCTCGGGAGGTTCCCGGGGAGGAGGGAGGTGATAGAGAGGCTGAGGGAGCTTTCAAGGGACGAGAGCTACAGGGTCAGGAGGGCAGTGGTCGCCGCCTGCTCCGAGCTCTTCACGCCCCAGGTCCTAGGAATACTCAACCAGATGGCAGAGCAGGACACGTACGAGATGGTGAGGAGGGCCGCGAGGGACGCGGCCGAGAAGGTCAGGAAGGCCCTCGAGAGGGGAACCGAGTACAAGGCGCTGAGGGAGGAGGTGGAGAGGCTGAGGGAGGAGAACAGGAAGATGCTTGAGAGGATCGCAGCCATATCGAGGCCGGTCGAGGTCAAGGGCTGAGGCCTGCGCTGACCGGAGGCTCAGGTCCACCTCAGCAGCACGTAGACCGCGATCCCTAGGGCGAGGCTGAGGGACCAGCAGAAGTAGGCGATCTTCCCGACCTTCGGATGCGGAGTCCTTCCGATCGATCCGTAAGGGAGCGTGAGGCCTGTGAGGACGTTGAAGAGCACGAGGGGGACCGATAAGATCGAGAGCGTCAGGTGGACCGTCAGGACGGGCAGGTAGACGAGGTCCCTGATCACCTGTGGACCCCTGTAGACTTCTGTCCCGCCGAGCATCAAACGCGTCACGTAAAGGGTGAGGAAGGTCGCTATCAGGACGAAGCTCAGGCCCATGAAGTTCCTGTGGGACCTGACGTCTCCCCTCCTGATCGCCCTGTACCCTAGCTGGAGCGAGACGACGCCTGCCAGGTTGACGGCCGCTATGACGTGCGGCAGGACGCCGAGCAGAGGGCTCTCGTGTTGCAAGGCCCTGTGGAACGTCAGCAGGTAGGTCAGGACGGTGTAGGAGAGCGCCGTCAGGAGGGCGGTGGCTGTAGCGTGACGCCTGACGCTGACCATTGTAGGCTCTCCCACCATCGCAGCATCCTGTCTTGTTCGACGTCATTAACTACTTTGGGCAACGCGCGGTCAGTTGATGCGGCGGAAATGGCACGCGACATAGTCTGCGGGATGTACGTCGACGAGTCCTCGGCCGAGTTCAAGGTCTCCAAGGGCGGCGTGCTCTACTACTTCTGCAGCCAGTCCTGCATGCTCCAGTTCCTCGAGCCCGAGATCGAGCTCAGGCGGCTGAAACGCATGGTGGCCTTCGCGCTCGCCGCAGGTGCCTTCATCGCTGCCTCCGAGTTCCTCCTTCCTTCCCTCCTGACGCTCCACCCGAACGCCTTGGTCCTGTTGGTTCTGGCGACCGCGGTCCAGTTCTCGGCCGGCCTCCGGTTCTACAGGGGGCTGTTGGACGCGATCAGGGCGAGGCAGGCGAACATGGACAGCCTCATCGCAATAGGTACCACGACAGCATGGGCCTACAGCGCGATCATCGCCCTCCAGGACCTCGGCGTCCTTCCTTTCCTTCTGCCAGCACCGGCCGGTCACCACAGGTACTACTTCATGGAGTCGGCGCTGATAATCGGATTCATACTGCTGGGGAGGACGCTCGAGCACCGGGTCAGGGTGAGGGCCGAGGAGGCAGTCAGGTCGCTCTACGAGATGCACCCCGACAGGGCCACTGTGATCAGGGACGGCGAGGAGGTCGTGGTCCCGGCGGAGGAGGTGCAGCCGGGGGAGGTAGTGGTGGTGAGGCCCGGCGAGAGGATCCCGGTCGACGGCGTGGTGGTGGAGGGCTTCACGAGCGTGGACCAGTCGGCCATGACGGGCGAGAGCGTACCGGTCGAGAAGTCGGTGGGTGACGAGGTCATCGCAGGGACCGTCAACCTCACAGGCCTGATCAAGGTGAGGGCCACGAGGACGGGCTACGAGACGACCTTCCACCAGATAATCAGGACCGTTCAGGAGGCGATACTCTCGAGGGTCCCGCTCCAGCAGCTGGCCGACAGGGTTGCCTCGGTCTTCGTCCCTGTGGTGGTCGCGGTGGCCGTTGGGTCCTCCCTCTTCTGGGCACTTGTGGCCGGGATGCCCCTGAGCTTCTCGGTGCTAGTGGCTGTCTCGGTGCTGATCATCGCGTGCCCCTGCGCCCTCGGGATAGCTACGCCGGCGGCCATAATGATCAGCGCTGGAAGGGCGGCGCGGAAGGGGATCCTGATCAGGTCGGGCGAGGCGCTGGAGCTCCTGAGGAGGGTGACGACGGTTGCCCTCGACAAGACCGGGACCATAACCCTCGGGAGGCCGGAGGTGGTTAAGGTCCTTGGTCTCAACGGCTTCAGCGAGGACGATGTGTTGTTCTACGCCGCATCGGCCGAGAGGTCCTCGAACCATCCGATAGCCCTCGCGATCCTCGAGCACGCCAAGAGGAGGGGCCTGAAGCCCATAGATCCGGGAAGTGCGGTAACGCGGCCTGGACTCGGTGTGGAGGCAGAAGTGATGGGCAAGAAGGTCCTCGTCGGCAGCACCTCCCTGTTCAGGAGCGCGGGGTCCCATTCCGGAGACGGCCAGGTGCCCGATCAGGTCCTCGAGATGCAGAGGGAAGGGATGACGACGGTCGTCGTCTCGGTCGACGGAGTGCTCGCAGGTGCCATCGGCCTCATGGACAGGCCACGGGAGGAGGCGAGGGAGGTGGTGGAGGAGCTGAGGAGGAGGGGGATGAGGACCGTGATGCTGACGGGCGACAACGAGGCCACTGCGAGGGCGATCGCCGGGAGCGTAGGCGTGGACGAGTTCAGGGCCTCCCTGATGCCAGAGGAGAAGGCTCGGATAGTGAGGGAGATGAGGGAGAGGGGCGAGGTAGTGGCTATGGTGGGCGACGGCATAAACGACGCGCCTGCGCTGACAGCGGCCGACGTGGGCATAGCTATCGGCTCGGGGACCGACATTGCGAAGCAGGCTGGGAACGTCGTGCTCCTCAGAAATGACCTCAGGGACGTGGTCAGGGCGATCGACCTGAGCAGGGTCACGGTCTCGAAGATCAGGCAGAACCTCTTCTGGGCCTTCGCCTACAACGTCGTGCTGATACCGGTGGCGGCCGGCGTCCTCTACCCGTTCGGGGTGTTGCTGAACCCCGTCTTCTCGGCCGTCGCCATGGCCATGAGCTCGATATCCGTAACGCTGAACTCGATGACGCTCTACCGCGTCCGGCTCTGAGCTTAACCCTCAGCGGCACGCTCCGATTCGGTCGCCCGCACGACCATCAGGTCGCTGTAGATCGGCCCCTCGGGCCTCAGGACGCTCCTCTTCAGCTTGAACCGATCGACCGTCAGCTCGCCCACCTCGAACCCGGACCTCTTCGCCAGCAGCTCCAGAACCTGCGGCTTGTTCCGGACCGACTTGACCCTGAAGAAGGTGACGTGGGGCTTGAACTCCTTGTCAGGCTTCAGCCCCAGCTCGCCGAGCCTCCTCGAGACCTCTCCCTGCAACCTGAAGAGCTCTCCCGTCGGGTCCTTGACGCCTATCCAGACGACGTTTATCCTCCCTCCGCCCGGGAAGTAGCCGACTCCCTCGAGCCTTATGGGGAAGGTCCTGAAGGTTATGCCTGAGAGCTGCTCCTTCACCCTCTCGACGAGGCCCCTCTCGAGCTCGCCGAGGAACTGGAGCGTTATGTGGAGCGACTCGGGGTCCACGAGTTTGCCGACCAGGCCTGCCTCCTCCAGCTCCCTTCCGAGCGCCGTCACGGAGCGGACGATCTCAGGCGAGAAGACGTCGACCGCCACGAAGCACCTGATCAGCTCGCCGCTCAAGGCCCTAGGAGATGCTCTGAGACGTTAATTTCAACTCCCTCTCTCGG
>JAVVHL010000075.1:0-5921 GCA_032249575.1 Candidatus Calditenuis sp.
TCGTGAGCCTCGCCAACGCGACGGCCTTTCTCAGCCCATATCACCTCCTCTCCTCCCTTCTCGGGCTGGCGGGGGAGGTCTCGGTGCAGAGGTAGTAGATCACCTCGCCCCTTCGCTCGACGATCGCGAGGAGCAGCTGCTTCCCCTGGTCCATCGATTGCTTCGATCGGCGCAGGAGCTCTCCGACGGTGACAGGCTCTCCCTCGAAGAGGGGCATGACGAGGTACCTGGCCGTGTCGGTCCTCCCCCTCTCGTAGACCCTGAGGAAGAGGGCGTCGTCCAGTCCCTTGGCCACCTTGTACCTCTTCCTCTTCAGGTCCCTGAAGACGAGGTACCTGACCCAGAAGCCCTCGAGCGAGGTGGTGTAGAGGTTCAGCAGCTCCTGCAGCCCGATAGGACCTCCTTCACCCTCCACCTCGAGCTGGCCCTCCTCGACGAGGTAGAGGGCCTCGTGAGGCTCGAGGATCAGCCTCTTTGTGCTGACCAGCCTGCCGAAGCCCCAGCCGTAGAGTTTGACCGCATCGCTCCCGGTCACCTCAACGCTCATGTCCTCCAGCAGCCTCCCCCTCACCATCCCTCGCTCGTACGGGCCGGGCCGCCCAAATAACGCTCCCTCCGGCCGTAGTTACGTGCGTATCCGGGAACGGTGTATATCCCACGTCTCATCCGAAGGTTCAGGATGGGTGTCGTGAGGGACCTCGTCAGCCTGACGAAGCCGAAGATAACGCTGCTCAACGTGGCCGCAGCTCTGGCCTGCTACGTTGCTTCTGGCGGCATTCCCTCAGGGATCCCACTGCTCGGTGCGCTCGGTTACGGAGCGGCTGGAGGGTCGAGCGCGCTGAACAACGCCCTTGACGCGGACATCGACGGAAGGATGCGGAGGACCGCCAGGCGCCCGATCCCGAGCGGAAGGCTCTCGAGGAGGAAGGCCCTTGCCTTCGGCACAGCCCTCACCTCCCTCTCGGTCCTTCTCGCCTTCATTGCCTTCAACCCGCTCACAGCCTTAGCCATGCTCCTCGGTGCCCTCTCCTACGTTTTCCTCTACACGCTCTACCTGAAGAGGAGGACGGACCTGAACATCGTGATCGGCGGGATAGCTGGCTCCTTCCCTCCCCTCGCAGGTGCTGCGGCCGCCTCTGGAACCTTCACGCCTGTCTCCCTTGCTGTGGCCGCCTTGATCTTCCTCTGGACGCCGGGTCACTTCTGGAGCCTCGCGATCAGGGCCTCCGAGGACTACAGGGCAGCGGGTCTGCCGATGTTGCCGGTGACGAGGGGGGTCAGGTTAACGGCCCTTGCGATAGCTGCCTCCAACGCCCTCCTGATCGGTTGCTGGGTAGCCCTGACCCTGACGCTGAGGAACCCTTTGCCGTTTCTGCTGCTGACGGCGTTGCCGACGGCTCTGCTCTCCCTCGAGACGGTGAGGCTCCTCAGGAGGCCAGACGCGTCGAACGCGTGGAGGTCCTTCAAGCTCTCGAGCCCTTGGCTGCTGCAGGTCCTGATAGGGGTCGTCCTCTCCTCAGTGATAGCGTGAGGTGCGAGGTTTGCTCGCAGTTCCGGTGAACAGCGCAGGTGGTGCGGTGGGATGGTCAGGATAGGCGTCCTGAGCTACGGCGTCGGGAACCTCTTCAGCGTCGTCAGCGCCCTCTCCAAGCTCGGAGCTGAAGTGGTCCTCCTCGGAGAGTCGGGCTGGGACGCGATCGACGGCCTCGTGATCCCGGGCGTTGGCAACTTCGAGGAGGGGTCGAGGAACATCGCCCTCCACCGGGAAAGGATCGTCGAGTTCCTCGAATCCGGCTCCCCTGTCCTCGGCATATGCCTGGGTATGCAGCTCCTCTTCGAGGAGAGCGAGGAGGGGCCCGGCAAGGGCCTAAGCCTTCTGAAGGGCAGGGTCATCAGGCTGAGGGTGAACGCCAAGCTCCCCCACATCGGCTGGAGCAGGCTCAGGATCGTCAGGCCCTGCGATCTGGTCGACGGCGTCTCGTCGGGCGAATGGGTCTACTACGTCCACTCCTACGCTCCCTCACCGGAGGAGCCCGATGTCGTTTCGGCCGTCAGCGAGTACGGAGGCCTCGAGTTCCCCTCGGTCGTCTTCAACCGGAACCTCTACGGCACCCAGTTCCACCCCGAGAAGTCCGGAGAGACCGGCAGGAAGATCCTGAGGAACTTCGTGGGCCGATGCGTCAGGAGGTGACGCACATGATATCCATTAATCTTCCTTTGAAGCCGTAGATCCGGTTTGCCGGCGTATCTCGATCTACCGTTCGGCAGGTTCAGGTACTACAGGCTGGCTGAGCTGGAGGAGGTCGGGCTCGCCTCGAAGGTCGAGGAGCTTCCGTTCTCGATAAGGGTCCTGCTCGAGAACCTATACCGGAACCTCGGGAAGGGCGTCGTCACCGAGGAGGAGATGAGGGCCCTCGGCCACTGGGGCCTCTCGGCGCCCTCGGTCGAGGAGATCGCTTTCCACCCGACTAGGGTGCTCCTCCAGGACTTCACCGGCGTCCCCCTTGTGGTCGACCTGGCAGCGATGCGCGGCGTCGCCAAGAGGCTCGGCAAGGACCCGAAGGTGGTGAACCCGCTGGTGCCAGTGCACCTCGTGATAGACCATTCGATCCAGGTCGATTACTTCAGGAGGCCTGACGCCTACCTGCTCAACCTCGACCTCGAGTACGAGCGGAACAGGGAGAGGTACGTGCTGCTGAAGTGGGCCCAAAAGGCCTTCTCGAACTTCCAGGTGGTTCCGCCGGGGACTGGGATCGTCCATCAGGTCAACCTCGAGTACCTCGCAAAGGTCGTCGACGACCGAGTCATCGACAACGAGCGCGTCGCCTTCCCGGACACCCTGCTGGGGACCGACTCTCACACGCCGATGGTCAACGGCCTCGGAGTCCTCGGATGGGGAGTCGGAGGGATAGAGGCGGAGGCGGTGATGCTCGGGCAGCCGTACTACATGACCGTGCCTGAGGTGGTGGGCGTTAGGCTGGAGGGCGAGCTGAGGGAGGGCGTGACAGCTACTGACCTGGTCCTCCACGTCACGGAGCTCCTGAGGAGGAAGAACGTCGTCGGCAAGTTCGTCGAGTTCTTCGGCCCGGGCCTCGAGAACCTCTCGGTACCTGACAGGGCCACGATAGCCAACATGGCTCCGGAGTACGGCGCGACTGTCGGGTACTTCCCCATCGACCGCCACACGCTCGAGTACCTGAGGTTCACCGGAAGGAGCCCCGAGAGGGTCGCCCTGGTGGAGGCTTACGCTAAGGCTCAGGGCCTCTTCCTCGAGGACTACGAGTGGAGGGGCAGGTACACGGAGGTTGTCGTGCTGGACCTCGGCGACGTCGAGACGAGCCTCGCCGGCCCGGCGAACCCGGAGGACAGGCTCGGGATAGCGGACCTGAAGAGGGTCGTCGAGGAGTACATCAGGAAGGTGAGGGCGACGGTCAGCGGTCAGGGAGCTGCCAACAGGTGGGAGGGCGAGGGAGGAGGCCAAGCGGTGGCCCAGCTCCAGCGGACGGAGGAGGTCAGGGAGGCTGTAGTCACCGTCAACGGCGAGACCTATGCGCTCAGGGACGGATCGATCGTGATCGCGGCGATCACCAGCTGTACCAACACCTCGAACCCGACCGTGATGGTGGGAGCCGGACTCCTCGCCAAGAAGGCCGTGGAGAGGGGCTTGAGGGTCCCCAAGTACGTCAAGACCAGCCTCGCGCCTGGGTCGCAGATCGTCTACGAGTACCTGGTCCGTTCTGGGCTCTACAGGTACCTCGAGGAGCTGGGGTTCTCCCTCGTGGGCTTCGGCTGCACCACCTGCATCGGGAACAGCGGACCTCTCCCTCCTGAGGTCGCTGAGGCGATAGAGAGGCACGACCTCATCACCTTCTCCGTCCTGAGCGGCAACCGCAACTTCGAGGGCAGAATACACCCGCAGGTCAGGGGCAACTTCCTCGCATCGCCTATGCTCGTCGTGGCCTACGCCATAGCCGGTAGGGCCGACATCAACCTGCTCGAGGAGCCCCTCGGCCTCGACAGGGACGGAAAGCCCGTCTACCTCAGGGACATTTGGCCGAGCATGTCCGAGATCAGGGAGGTAATAGAGAGGTCCCTGACGCCGGAGCTCTTCAAGGAGAAGTACGCCAACGTCTTCGAGGGCGACGAGAGGTGGAGGTCCCTCGAGGCCCCCTCCGGCGACGTCTTCGTCTGGGACCCGAGCTCGACCTACATCAGGGAACCTCCGTTCTTCGAGGGGTTCTCGCTGGAGTTCGAGGAGCCCGAGGACATCATCGGCGCCAGGGTTCTCGTGCTGCTGGGCGACAGGATAACGACCGACCACATCTCCCCAGCCGGAGCGATACTCCCAGGAAGCCCCGCTGGGAAGTACCTGATGGAGAAGGGCGTCGACCCTGCTGACTTCAACACCTACGGAGCTCGGCGCGGAAACCACGAGGTGATGATGCGCGGGACCTTCGCCAACGTCCGCCTGAAGAACCTGCTGGTCCCGGGAAGGGAGGGATGGTGGACGAGGCACCTGCCTTCCGGAGAGGTGATGACGGTCTACGACGCGGCCATGAGGTACAAGGCCGAGGGGACCCCGTTGCTGGTTTTGGCGGGGAAGCAGTACGGCGCTGGGAGCTCGAGGGACTGGGCGGCGAAGGGCGTCTACCTGCTGGGAGTGAGGGCGGTGATAGCGGAGAGCTTCGAGAGGATCCACAGGAGCAACCTGGTCGGCATGGGCGTCCTGCCGCTACAGTTCAGACCCGGCGAGGGCTGGAAGACGCTGGGTCTCGACGGGACCGAGGTCTTCGACATCATCGGCATCTCCGAGGGCCTGAAGCCGAGGAAGGAGCTGACGGTCAGGGCGAGGAAGGCGGATGGATCTACGGTCGAGTTCAAGGTCATCGCGAGGCTCGACACGCCGATCGAGGTCGAATACTACAGGCACGGTGGCATACTCCAATACGTACTGAGGAAGCTGCTGGGCGGAAGGTCGTGAGGTTCAGCCGATCTCGAAGCTGACCTGGACCCTCGCCGTCACCGTAACCTCTCCAGGAACCACCGGCGTGCTGGCTCCCGACTCGGCCCTGAACACGGTCGGCATTATGGGATACGGAGCCTGCTCGACCGTCAGGTCCACGCTGAGGACCCCCCTGATGCTGGCACCCAGCTCCTCCGCCGCCCTCTGGGCCTTCCTCTTGGCGTCGGCCATCGCAGCCTTCAGCAGGTCCTCCTCCATCGACCTCCTCCTCTCCTCCGAGACCGTGAACAGGACGCCCTGGACGATGTTGGCTCCCGCTGCTACAGAGCGGTCTATGACCTCGGAGATCACTTGGAACTTCTCGGACCTCAGCTTGACCTCGACGGTGTTCGTCGCCACATAACCGACGACGACGCACCTCCATCCGGAGCAGTCGTAGTCCGCGTTGACCGAGAGCCACTTCGTCTGGATCTCTTTGTCCGTGAGGCCGAGCCCCCTCAGGGCCTCGATCACCTTCGACATGGCCTCCGCGTTCTTCCTCGATGCCTCCCCAGCGGTCTCTCCTTTAGCAACGACTCCAATCACCAGCCTCGCCTCGTCTGGGACCAGCGTCACCGTAGCTATGCCTGTCACGAGGATCCGCCTCAGCTCCGAGCCTGTGCCTGTCACCTGGGACGGACGCACGTTGAGGGCTGAGACGAGGACTAATGTCGAAGCGAGGACCGCAGCAACGGCCGCGACCATCGCCACCGCCATGACCTTCTCGAAGGAACCTGTTCCGCTCACGCACTCCATTCACCGCTCGAGTATATTTCGCGTTTTGCCACAGCTCTGGCAAACTGAGAAATATGCAGATGCCAGTCTCAGCACACGGATGAGGGCAGAGAGGTGGATAGAACGCGTCCACAGCAGGCCTTACACCTTCGTCTCGATGGCTCTGCTCCTCGCAGGTGCGGCA
>JAVVHL010000076.1:0-5902 GCA_032249575.1 Candidatus Calditenuis sp.
TCTCCGAGGTCCTGCCCGATCCCGACGAAGAGTATAGGCTTCCTGACGGCATAACAGACCGATATCGCGGTACCTCCCTTCACGTCGCTGTCCAGCTTCGTCAGGACCACGTAATCGACACCGACGTAGGCGTCGAACTGCCTAGCCTGCTCGACGGCCGCGTTCCCTGCCAGGGCGTCTCCGACGTAGATCACCCTCCTCGGCATCGCCACCCTCTTGATCTTCCTCATCTCCTCGAGCAGATTCCTGTTCAGCTCCGACCGGCCGGCGGTGTCGATGAGGACGACTTGCGCCCTGCTCGACTTGGCGGAGGCTATAGCGTCGACCGCCACAGCGGCAGGATCGGCGCCGTACTTCTGGCTCACGCACCTCACGCCTACCCTCTCGGCCAGAGTCCTCATCTGCTCTATCGCAGCGGCCCTGAAGGTGTCAGAGCAGGCTATCACAGGTGTCAGGCCGTTCCTCTTCAGGTAGAGCGCGATCTTGGCTACCGTCGTGGTCTTCCCTCCTCCGTTGGGGCCGACGAAGAGCACCGGGTACGGATCGCCTCTGGAGGAATGTGTCTGCCTGATCTCCTCGACCAGAGCCTTCGGGTCCGCCTCAAGCAGGACCTCCTCCAGAGCCTGCCTTAGCGCTCCCAGTATCAGCTCCTTCCTGTCCGAGAATCGGGGAACCCTCTTCCCCTTCAGCGCGCCCTTCACCCTCTCAGCGATGAAGTCCGATGCCTCGACCGAGACCTCGTTGGCGATGAGGTTGAGCCTGAAGCCCTCGAGGACCTCCTCCAGCTTCTCCTCCGTAAGCTCCTCCGTCGTGACCGCCTCGACGAGCCCCCTGAAGGCCCTCCTCAGCCCCTCAAGCACGACCCGCTCCTCCCTCTTCGGCCTGCCTGGCGGCCGAGACGGCCTCCTGCACCCTTTGGAGGAAGCTCCTGAGAAGCTCCGCCCTCTCGAGGTAGGCGTTGAGGGTCTGGATCAGCTGGGACCTCGACCTCTCGATGAGCGCCTTCCTGGAGCTCACTATCTCCCTGCACCTCTCCACCGGAGCCTCGATCACGACGTTCTGCCCTATGTTGACCTTCATTCTGCCCGAGAACCTGATCTCGGCCTCGACGAGTCCACCGCCTCCGATCGGCACCAGGACCTTCAGGTCGCTCGGGTTGCTCGAGAGGAAATCGATCAGCTCGAGGGCCCTCTCGTGGTCGAGGATAGAGGCGTTCAGGGCAGTTATCCTGGCCTGCAGGTCGGCGATCAGCTGCTCAAGCACAGAGAGCTCCTCTATGGCCCTCTGGACGTCCTCGTACGTGACTCTGATCTGCCTGCCGGACATCCCTTTTCCTCATCCGGTCCTCCGCATCGGCATTTAAATTAACACCGCGCCTTTGACAAAGGAGCTTCAGGGTCCGGGGTCTCGGGATGTCGGTGGCTGAGCTGAAGAGGGTCGTCGACGAGGTCCTCTCCTCCGTGCCTGAGGTCGTGGAGCTCGTGGACCGTTGCCTCGGTTCGAGGAGGTGGGGAGGTAGCGCTGTGCTGATGGTCGTCGATGCGGCCTTCACCTCCATCGGCATGTCCTACTTCAGGACCGTCGTCCCTGCGGTCATCAGGTTCAAGGAGCTCTTCGTGGAGAGCGGCGAGGTGGTTTCGCTCCGTGACCTCGCGGAGCACGACGTCGATGCGTTGCGGCGTGTCTGGAGGAACAGGAGGTCGTGGGAGGTGGCTCAGGAGGTCGCTAGGAGGCTGAGCGCGTTCGACGCTGAGGACGACGTCCAGCGTCTCAGGAGCTGGGCCGCCCGGAGCACCCTCGAGGGCTGGAGGAGCGACCCCATAGGTTCTGTTAAGGGCGTGGGCCTCGTAACTTACCAGTACCTGAGGATGATGGGCGGCGTGGACACGGTGATGCCCGACAAAGTTGTGAAGCGCGTGATCAACTCGTTGCTGAGGCGTGCTGGGCTCGAAGAGGTCTGGGACGACTTCGCCTTCGTGAGGGAGGTAGAGCGGATTGCGGCAGCGACAGGTCACCGTCCGGCGGAGCTGACGTGGATGACCTGGCTCCTCTCGGAGCGAGAGCTGATGGGCGAGCCTTCCTATGCGAGGGTCCTCCACTTGATCTGACGCTACGTTCCGCACGTATCGGAGCGTCCGTCCGCTACGCGGCCCAGCTGGGGAAATCGGCTAAATACATCCGGCAGCGGCTTCGGAAATGTGAGGTGAACCGTGTGAGCAGATCGGTCTATCCTCTGTCATTCGCGCTTTTGCTGCTTCTCGGATCACTCCTGCTGCCGGCAGGCAACGCGATCACGTTCAACTCGCTGATCGACGACGGCAAGCTCGCGGTCACGCTCAACTACCCGAGCGAGGTGAAGAGGGGCACCTGCTTCAACGTCAGGGTAGAGGTCAACGCGCTAACGGCGATGAGCGACCTGAACGTGACGCTGGTGATCGAGCTGAGGTCAGGGCCGTCGGTCTACGTGCTCTTCACTGGGAAGGTCGTCGACGACTGGAGCGGAGGACCTGGGCCTGTCACCAACAGCATCGTCGGTGCGTGCGTGACCAGCTCCCACCCGACCGGGGTGATCGTGCTGAGGACCTCGATCGAGTACAATATCGGCTCGGACAGGCTGACGCTCGTCAGCTCATTCCTCATGGGCCTTGCGAGGGACACCACGTACGACGAGCTGGCTGCACTTTACTCGGCTGCCCAGAACGAGATCTCGAGGCTGAGGTCTGCGGTCGACGACCTGAGGAGGGAGGCGGAGAGGCTCAGGGCAAGGATCTCGGAGTTGATGTCAGAGGTCTCGGCGCTGAACGCGAGGCTCGACGCCTTGAGGGAGAGGTATGAGAGACTCCAGTCCGACTACGCGAGCCTCCTGTCGAGGTATCAGGAGCTCCAGCAGAGTTATGCGAAGCTCCAGGACGATTACGAGAACCTGACGAGGCAGCACGAGGCCCTCAGGGCGACGAACTCCGAGCTGAGAAAAGCGTACGATGCCCTGCAGAAGGAGCTGGAGACGCTGAGGGCCGAATACGCGGAGCTCCAGAAGCAGCACGCCAGTTTGACGGCCCTCCACGAGGACCTCAAGAGGAGATATGCCCAGCTGGACTCGGCCCATCAGGAGGCCGTTAAGCAGATCGGTTCGCTCACCGGTGCGCTAGAGGAGAGGGGAAGGCAGATGGACGCCCTCATGGCGATGCTCGACAACGCTCTGAGGGAGAGGAACGTCTTCAGCAACATCGTGATAGCGCAGGCCCTCGGGCTCGGAGGCCTCGGAGCCCTCTACCTGATCGAGCGGAGGAGGTTCAGAAGGTCCGGCCCGTCTGCGGCTCCGTCCGTCAAAGTTCCTGAGGGGGGTTCCGGAGGTCCTTCAGCGAACGGGGCGAACACGCCTAGCCTGCAGTCGGCCCAGGGCGCCCAGTCCCAGACCGACCTGCAGTCCCAGGAGAACGGAAACGGCGGCTTAATCCAGAAGGTCATATCGGGGAGGAGGATAACGATACCGAAGAAGTTGGCTGAGCTGCTGGGGGTCGACGTCGGCGACCAGGTGGAGCTGGGTGTGATCGGCGACGCGTTGATGGTCAGGAAGTACCGGAAGCCAGCAGACGGTCAACCTCCTGCTGAGCCTGACGGACCTTCTCGACGCTCCTGACCAGCGCCTCCCTCTCTTCCGGGCTAAGCTCCAGCTCTATCACCCTCTTCACTCCCGTACTCCCTATCACCGCCGGCACCACCGAGCAGACTCCCTCGAAACCGTACTCTCCCATGTGGTAGAACGAGACGGGAATGACGGCGTTCCTGTCCCTCACTATCGCGTCAACCATCAGAGCTGCCCCTGCACCGGGAGCGTGGTGGGCGGACCACCCCTTCAGCGAGATTATCTTCGCGCCCATCTCCCTCGTCTCCTTCACGATCGCCTCGATCCGTTCCCTGCTGAGCAGCGATGTGAGGGGCCTCCCGCCGACAAACGTGTGCCTCGGCAGCAGCACCATCGAGTCGCCGTGCTCCCCTAGTATCGGGGCCTCGATCGAGTTCCAGGAGACGCCCAGCTCCTTCGCTATCAGCGTCTTGTACCTGCCCACGTCGAGGAGGCCACTGAAGCCCATGACCCTCTCGCGCTCGAACCCTGTAGTTTTGAGGGCCACATACGTCATGACGTCCAGAGGGTTGGTGACGACGACTACCTTCGACTTCGGAGCGTACTCCTTGATCTTCAGCGAGACGTCCCTCACGATCCCGGAGTTCTTGACGAGGAGGTCCATGCGCGTCATGTCGGCCTTCCTGATGAAGCCGGCTGTTACCACAACCACCTCCGACCCCTCTATGTCCCTGTAATCGTTGGTTCCGGTGTACTCGACGTCGAGCCCGAGGATCGCGGCCATGTGGTTCAGGTCGAGCGCCTCTCCCTGTGGAAGGCCCTGGACTATGTCCACTAGGACCACATCTCCCAGCTCCCTCAGCCCTATGTGCAAGGCGGCCGACGTTCCGACCCTTCCCGATCCTATCACGGCAATTTTGGGCCTCATGCCACGTATTGACAACCATTCGGTGCAACAAAAACCGAGTGTTGCCGTGTTACGCGCGGGGTCGAATGTTGAAGGGCCGAGACGCGGAGGCTCGCTCAGGCGGTAGGCCTGGTGAAGTTGACCTCCCTCACCAGCAGGTAAGGAGCCATCACAGGCGTCTCCACCTCCCACCACACTATCGGGTACCTCTCGGCGGACATGTCCTCGATGCTCGAGAGGATCCTGAGGAAGTTGTCGGAGATCCTGAGGCCCTTGATCGCCCTCTCTATGGAGCCGTGGCGTATCAGGAAAAGCCCGTCCCTCGGTATCGTGGAGAACTCGCCCCTCCTGACGTCCCTGTACCTGAGGTACCAGTCGTTGGTCACGAAGATGCCGTTGTCGACCTTGGAGATGAGCTTGGAGAAGGGCGTGCTCCCTCCCTCGACGACGAGCTGGAAGGGCGACGGAACGATGATCCCTGCGTTGCCCGTCGACTCGGTGTTGAACTTCTTGGCCGTTGCCGAGTTGTGGAGGTACCCCTTGAGGACGCCGGACTCGATTATGGGCTTCCTCCTCGTCGGAACCCCTTCCTCGTCGAAGGGCTCGGAGCCGTAGGTTCCGGGGATCGTGGGATCGTCGAGTAGCGTGAAGGCATCCGACGCCACCTTCTCGCCGAGCTTTCCGGTGAGGAAGGAGAACTGGCTGTCCACGTAGAATGCCGAGGCCATCCCTCCCACCTCCTCGATCAGGTTGGCGGCAGTCATGGGTCCGATTATCGCGTCGTACTTCCCCTCGGCCACCTCGCCTGGGTCCTTGGCCATCTTCGCTATCTCGCCCGCCTCCCTCCCCACTTTCCCTGGGTTGAAGTCGCCGAGCTTGCCGGTCCCGACCGCGAACTGGCCGCTCGACTCTCCGTCCAAGAACGCCCTCACAGAGATCTCGACCGTGTCCTTCACCGCCTCGGCCTCCACGCCTCCGCTCGTGACGAGCCTCCTCATGACGCGCCTGTGGACGAGGGTACCTGCGACGCGGCTGGCTCCTGCGTTGAGCGCCTCGTTGACCGCCTCCTCGACGAAACCGACGAGCCTCTCCTCGGTGATGCCGCGCATCCTCTGGTCGAGCAGCTGCTTCTCGTAGCCGAAGGGCCCTGCAGGAAGGGGTGCGTAGAGGTCGCTGGGAGGCGTGCTCTTAGCCGTCCTGATCGCCTCCTGGAGGAACCTCCTCAGCCCAGTCGCCGAAAGGTCGGTGGTCGTGAGCACCGCCCTCTGGGGGCCGAAGGCCACGTAGAGCTTGAGGCTGCTCTCGTCGAACCTCTTGGAGACCGTGATCTCGCTGTTGGCGAACCTGATCATCTGGGTCACCGTCGTGAAGGACTCGACCGCTACATCGGTGGCACCCGAGCCCTTGAG
>JAVVHL010000077.1:0-5856 GCA_032249575.1 Candidatus Calditenuis sp.
TGGGAGCAGCACGGAGGGTCCGTCGAGGTGACGGAGCAGTTCAAGGTCCATGTGGGGGAGTGGGAGTGGGCGGTGCACGGACTTTGGAGGGCAGGCGTCAACGTCCTCTCCTTCAGGGAAGGTCAGAGCGTTGTCCTCCAACCGGTCGACGGTTGGGTCAGGCTCTCGGACGTGAGGGCCTCCGGGCCGGCGACCGTCTACGACCTGGTGCTGGAAGGTGGGACCTACTACATGGCAGGTGAGGGGCCGGTGCTGCCGATGATGGACACGGGCCACGGCGTGATCTCGACGTTCCACGCCGGGAGCGTCCAGAAATTGATCCAGAGGCTGGTCAGCGACCCCATCAACGTCCCCAAGACCTTCATCGACAACCTGAACTGCGTCGTCCTCCAGAGCGCCGTGTTGCACCCCCACACCGGAAAGCTCGAGAGGAGGGTGCTGAGCTTCAACGAGATACTCGGCGTAGATGCGGAGACGGGGGGCGTGAACTACGTCGAGGTCTTCAGCTGGAATCCTGTGACCGACATGCACGAGTTCCGAGGAGAGGGGACCAGCTACCTTCTGGAGGAGAAGGTGGCCAGGATGCGGGGGATACCCCGGAGGGAGATCAGGAGGATCTACGCCGAGCTCCGCCTCCGGGCCGAGTTCATCAGGAAGCTGATACAGCTCGGCGTCTACGAGTACAAGGACGTCTTCAGGGCGGTCGCCCACGCCTACACCGTCGGCGTAGAGAAGGCACTCCAGGAGGTGGAGGTGGTTGCGCGTCAGGGGGCGGAGCAGCGACGCTGAGCTGATGATGGCTTACCTGAGGGCCCTCGCGACGGAGGAGCTCGACGACCTCACCTATCTCGAACTGGTCTCCTCCACCTCAGGTCAGATCGGAGAGGTCCTCAAGCCCCTGGCCCAGGCGAGGGACCTCTTCAGGAATTGGGGTTTCGGCCTCGGGAAGGCCCTGAGGTCCGTGGCCTCGACCGTCGTCAATCCGAGGGTGAGGGGGCTTGTGGAGAGGATGGGGAAGGCCGTGGAGGCCGGGATGAGATCGGTGGCCTACGTCAGGATGGAGTACGAGAGGATGAGGGACATAGGAAGGAAGGAGATGGAGAGCGCGCTGGACCACGCCAGGACGCTCGGAGACCTCTACATGACGCTGATCAGCACCTTCACCTTCCTCATCGCGGCCTTCGTCATCGCCTCCAGCACCTTCAGCGGCATCAGCGGCTCCACCGTCCTCCTCTTCGTCCTCGCGGGGATCGGAGGCTCCTCCCTCTTCGTTACTTTCCTCACCTGGCGCTACCTCGGGACCGACACGATGGTCTCGACGGGGCCCTTCGCTCCGTACTGGATGAGGTTCGTCGAGGAGACCGCACCGATGGCGCTGGTCGCCTCCGTCGCCGCCTCCCTCCTCTCGGTGCTGCTCCTTGACCCCCGCACGGGGAGCCTCCTGAGCGCAGGAATAGGTGCAGCCCTCACAGCCTTCGCCGCCTCCAGCTGGATCAAGTCCAGGAGGATACCGGCCCTCGACGCTGAACTTCCGATCGTCTTCAGGGCCCTCTCCGAGGTGATGGCGCACTTCAAGGACCCCAAGGACGCGATAGGTGTCGTCTCAGAGGGCCAACCCAAAACCATCAGGCGCCTCCTCGAAAAGGTCTCCGCTCTCCTTCGGGCAGGGGTCGAGCTGGGGACTGCGATGAGGTCGGTCTTCTCAAGCACCGGAAGCAGGCTGGCGTCCGACGCCTCCGAGATCCTCGTCGAGGGGATGAGGCTTGGCGTGCCGTCCCACGGCATAGGCAACGTCGTCTACCTCTACCTCAACGACAGGCTCTCGATGAGGAAGAAGAGGTCCCAAGTAGCTGGGTACATCAAGGGCGTCGCCTACCCTTCCGTCGGCACCTCGGCCGCTATCATGGGAGTCGTCGGGTCGCTCTACGGTCTGCTGCTGAACGCGATCACGATGGTCAGGCAGTTCCTTCCGCTGAGCCCCGACCTACCTCTGGGCCTGATGTGGCGCGTCATGCTCGTCGCTATCGTCGTTATGTCCCTGACCTGTGCGCTGCTCGTCTACCTCATCGAGGGGTCCTCTCGTGCCCACCTGGCACTTTACTTCGGTTCCATGCTCCTGGCCTCCTCGGCCGTCTTCTACATGACCTCGACGGGGACGACCGCGCTGCTCGAGTCGTTGACCTCTCACCTCTCGAGGCTCAGATCGATGTGGTGAGAAGATGCAGGAGCTTCTGGGCATCTTGAGCATCGTCTCGTCGCTGCTGGTCCTCGCCCTCATCTGGTCAACCGCCAGGCCCGTCAGGAGGCACACGAGGAGGATGACGATGTACGGGCTCGCTGGGACGCAGGCTTCGGCCGTTCTGCGCCAGGAGCCGGAGACGGTGCCGGTGGTCGAAGTCGGTGCGACGAAGGTCGAGTCAAAGGAGGTGGGCGCTGAGGTCGTAAAGGCCGAGCCAGGGACCGGTGCGAAGGAGGCATTCAAGGAAAGGCCGGAGGGGACTGAGGTGAAGCAGGGGCAGCAGGAGGAGCCGGCCGACCTCCAAGGGACCGGTGAGGGACAGGCACCACCGCAGGACTTATCGCCTGAAGCTGACCTCGAGGAGGAAGTGGTCAGGGAGCTCTCGGAGACGTTGAGCATGTACAGGCAGCTGCTGGAGGAGCTGCGCAGGCTCAGGTCAGGAGGTTCCCCTGAGTAGCTCTAGCGCCCTCATCCCGAGCTCGTGGTAGCGGTCTCCGTGGTGCTGGACGTTCGAGATCACCTTCCCCTTTGCGAGCGATTGGAGCTCCTCGGAGGACACCAGAGCCTCGCCTATCGCTATCGCCTGAGAAGCCCTGACCTCCCTCACAACGACCACCTCTTCCCTGGAGAAGGCCCCCTCGACCTTGACGATACCCGGCCTCATGACAGCAGCGCCGTTGAGGACGTGAGGGACAGCACCGATGTCCACGTAAACAGCGGGATATTTCGAGAGGAGTGGAGCGTTCACCTTCTCCGCAGCGATCGGAACCAGCAGGCCCTTATGCTCGAAGAGGACGAACCCGTCGACCGCGAAGACCCTCTTCCCTTCGTCCTCCAGGACCGCACCGATTTTGCACTCCATCTCAAGCCCCTGGGACCTGAGCCTCTCCCTGAGCTGCTTGAGGTCGGACTTGCTGAGCCTGTGAAACCTCATCGCCACCTTTCACCTCCCTGAAGCGGTGAAGGGCCAAGTCTTATCCAAAAGCGAGGAGTCGGAATCGGTGTGAGGAGGCTCGGCGAGAGGGACGTCAGGAGGATGCTGAAGGATTTGGGAAGCTGGAGGCTAGTGGGGAGGAGGATCGTCAGGGTCGTGAGGTACGAGGGCTTCATGCCGGGCGTTGAGCTGCTGAACGAGATCGCCAAGCTCGCCGAGGAGATGGACCACCACCCCGACGTCACGGTCTCGTACGGCAGGATGAGGATATCGCTGACGACGCACGACGCAGGGGGTCTCACCGAGCTGGACTTCAAGCTCGCATCGAGGATAGAGGAGATTCTGAGGGCTAAAGGGCTCTGAGGGCCCTCTCAGCGTCGAGGACGGCCGCCTTGCCGAGCCTCACGACGGCCTCCAGGTCCCTCAGGTCCATCATCAGGTTCGGCGAGTGTAGATATCGGCAGGGCGTAGCGAGGACCACCGTCGGCACGCCCCTCCTCTGGAGGTGTATCCTTCCGGCGTCCGTCCCCCCGCCCGTCATCACCTGAACCTGGTAAGGTATCCCCTGCGACTCGGCCAGATCCACCAGCCACCTGACTAAGTTAGGGTTCGTCAGCATCGAGGAGTCCATGGCCCTCACCGCAGCGCCAGACCCGAGCCTGGTGACGTAGTCCTGAGGTTGAACGCCTGGGACGTCGGCGGCCACCGTGCACTCCAGGACTACAGCCAGGTCCGGCTCGACCTGCTCCACGATCACCGAGGCCCCCCTCAGCCCCAGCTCCTCCTGAACGGTGAAGACGGCGTAGAGGTCGACGTCCTCCGATGACCTGAGGACCTCGCGGGCTATCGCTACCTCCGCGGCACACCCTGCCCTGTCGTCGAGGGCCTTGGAGAGGACCCTGTTGCCGTTGACGGAGAAGTTGGGAGGGAAGGTGACGTAGCTTCCCACCCTGATCCCCATCGCCTCAGCCTCCGACCTCGAGGAGGCGCCGACGTCGACGTAGAGGTCCTTCACGTTCGGGACCGTCTTCATCTCCTCGGGCGTCATGACGTGCGGAGGCTTCACGCCTATGCACCCCTCGACCGGTGAGGAGCCGTGCACGACCACCCTCTGCCCTATCAGGACCCTCGGATCCAGCCCGCCGAGCGGTGCGATGTACAGGAATCCCGACTCGTCAACGTGCCTCACGATCATAGCCACCTCGTCCATGTGGGCCACCATCATCACCCTCGGCCCCTTCCCACGTCCTATGCGGAAGAAGAGGTTGCCGAGGTTGTCCCTCCATCGCTCCGACGATATGGGTGCGAGCAGCTCCTCGATCCTCGATGCCACGTCCCTCTCCCATGCCGGAGGACCGTAGGCCGTCGCAAGGGATCTGAGTATCTCCAGCAACTCATGCCTCGAGGACGCCACGCGTCGATCCCGGCGCTCATTGATATAAGTCCGTCACGGTGCGGGATGCCGGATGGGGAGGCTGCAGGTCCTGAAGATCGGGGGCTCGGTGCTGATGGACAAGAGGTCAGGAAGCAGCGAGTTGAGGGAGGAGCTGCTGAAGGAGCTCTTCAGCAGAATCAGGGACGAGCTGGAAGGGCCGCTGATACTGGTCCACGGAGGGGGGACCGAGGTCCACAGGGTCGCGGTCGAGTACAACGTCGCTGCGGGCGCAAAGCGGAGCTCCGTCGAGGGGTTCGCCAGGACAGCGCTGGAGGTCAGGCGCCTGAACCTCAAGGTGACCGAGCTCATGACGTCCTCCGGCCTCATGCCCTTCCCGATACCGGCCTCCCTCGCCTTCCGGACCACAGGAGGAAGGATAAGGTCCGCGAACCTCGACCCTTTCCTCGCCTCGCTCGAGCACGGCCTGATCCCCGTCACCTGCGGCGACGTCGTCTTCGACAGAGAGCTGGGCTTCACGGTCCTCTCCGGCGACTCCATCTCGGTCTACCTGGCGACCAAGCTTAGGGCAGTAAGGATAGTCTACGCGACCGATGTGGACGGCGTTCTGGCGCGAGACCCTGAGGGCAGGACGAGGCTCGTCCCCCAGATGGATTACGAGACCCACAGGAGGACCGTCTACACCGAGGTGCCCGATGCAACAGGGGGGATGGCGGCGAAGGTGGAGGAGGCCTTCGAGGCGGTGGAGGCAGGAGTGGAGGTGGTGATCGTCAACGGCCTCAGGCCTGAGAGGGTGATAGGCGCGCTGAGGGGCGAGAGGGTGGAGGGCACATACCTGGTCAGGAGCCTCAGCTCTGGCAGATCTTAGCCAGCACCATCAGGCGTGACGCACGTTAACGCGGCAACGTTATTCTACGGGCTTAGCGGTCTTCAGGTGAAGCCCTTGAGGGCAGTGAGGCTCAGGATCACAGGCAGGGTCCAGAGGGTCGGGTACAGGAGGTACGTCCTCGACAAGGCCCAGGAGCTCGGCGTTGCGGGCTTCATCGAGAACCTTGAGGACGGATCGGTCAGGTTATTCGCCCAGGCCGAGGACGAGGTGCTCGAGCAGTTCCTCCAAGCGGTGAGGAACCCGCCACCACCCGCCATCGTCAGATCGGTCGAGGAGCGTCCGGCCAAGCCAGACCGGAAGCTGAAGTCTTTCAGAATCAAGTACGGCAGGCTCGCGGACGAGCTCCAGGAGGGCTTCGGCGCGATGCAGTCGGTGTTCATGCAGTACTGGGACGAGTTCAG
>JAVVHL010000078.1:0-5793 GCA_032249575.1 Candidatus Calditenuis sp.
GTGGAGGGAGGGATAGACCTGAAGGCCCTCGTGGCGCTCCTGGTGCTGAGGGTACGAGCGCTGGAGCGCGAGGTCGAAATGCTCAGGGACGCGGTTGGCGGCCGAGGGCGCGGAGGGAGTGCTCCTTGATCCTCTCCGCGATCCTCTGACCTATTCCGGGAACCGAGACGAGCCTCTCAACCGGTGCCTCGGCAACGTCTTCGATCGACCTTATGCCGTTGTTCCAGAGGGCTCTAGCCCTCACCCTACCTATCTCAGGCAGCGAGACCAGATCGAGCAGCTCCGGCTTAACGCCGTGCCTGATCCTTTCGCTCAACGTCGCGAAGACCCCCGCGAGCCCCCTTCTACCCACCACACGCATGACCTGACCAGCGGCATAGGCTATCCACTCGGCCCTCTCCCTGAGCGCTGCGAAGTCGCCCGGCTCGATGCGGTACCGCTCGTAGATCTCCCTCTCCGGGACCTCGTTGATCCAGTCTAGGAGGAGCAGCGAGAGCGCGAAGGAGTCAAGGAAGAGCTCGTAGCCTTCAGGGTCGTCGTAGGGATCTGGAGGCTGAACGGGCAACCGGTCCACATGCTCTTCGAGCAGCGACTCGACCCTCGACCTTTGGATCGCGGGGTAGCTCACGTCCCTCATGTCGGGCGTCAGGCAGACCGCTAGGAGCGCTCCCATCTCCGTCAGCCCAGCCTCTTCCGGGACCACCTCGAGCAACCTGACGGCCGTGAGAGGGTCGATGTAGAGCTCCGAGACCCTCTTGCCGAGCGGTGTGACTTCGAGCCCCTCTGACCTCGTTATCATCCCGTGCGACTCGAGGAAATCGAGGACAGGCTCGGTCTTCGCCGACAGGACCCTGGTGCCGAACTGGTAGGCGAAGAAGGTCCGGGAGAGGACCCTGAAGAGGGCCGTCTCGGTCCTCGCTATGCCGGAGGCTATGAGCGAGAGGACGTGGGACCTGAGGTGCCTTTCGCTGGCGAGGGAGGATACTATCCTCTCCGGCAGGCCCTTGACGTACTTCTCGAAGAGGTAGTGGAGGTCCGTGACGTGCCTCGCGATCAGGATGGCGTAACCTACCCTGTCGAATTGGGGCCTTCCAGCCCTCCCCGAGAGCTGCTTGTACTCCATCACCGTCAGCTCCTCGACGTAACCCGGTCCCCTGAACTTCCTGTACTCCGGGATTATCACGGTCCTGGCAGGAAGGTTGACACCGGCTGCGAGCGTCGTCGTCGAGCAGAGGACCCTCAGCGCCCTCGACCTGAAGGCGTCCTCTACGGTCCTCCTGTGGTGGTAGCTCAGGCCTGCGTGGTGGAAGGCGACGCCCCTCCTGATCAGGGAGGCCAGCCTCTCGCTGAAGGGCGATTCCCTCTCCTCCATCACCTCCCTCGCGTACTCCTCCAGCCTTCCGTCGTCTCCGAGCTCGAGAAGGGACCCTGCAATCTTAGCGGCGTATTCCTCGGCCCTCTTTCTGGTCATCGCGAAGACGAGGACCTGACCTCCGTCCCTGAGCGAATCGGCGACGACCTCCATCAGCGGATCCGAACCCTCGAAGGTCTTCGAGGTGCCGTCGGAGAGCAGGAGCCTCCCTCCTGCCAGGACGCCCTCGATCAGCGGGACGGGCCTGAAGTCTGACTTGACCAGCTCGGCTTCGAGCCAACCTGCTAGCTCCTCACCGTTCCTTACGGTCGCGCTGAGGCAGAGGAAGCTCGGATCGCCGCAGACCTCCTGGAGCTTGGCCACCGTCATCTCGAGCGTCGGCCCCCTGTCCCTGTCGCCTACCATGTGGACCTCGTCGACCACAACGAGACCGACCTTGCCGAGCCAGCTGGCGCCGTGCCTGACGAGGCTGTCGGCCTTCTCGTAGGTCGAGACGATCAGGTCGTAATCGGCAAGCCACTCGCCGGGATCGTCGTAGTCTCCCGAGACGGCCCTCACCTTGAAGTTCAGCCCCGACTCGCCGAAGACCCTGACGAACTCGGCCAGCTTCTCGGAGGTGAGAGCCCTGAGGGGCGTGAGGTAGAGGGCCTTCTTGCCGAGGGAGATGGCCCTGTAGGCTGCGAGGATCGCCAGGAGCGTCTTTCCGGAGGCCGTAGGCGCCGTCACCACCATGTTCCTCCCTTCCAGTAGGCCTCTCCTGATCGCCTCCTCCTGATGGGGATAGAGGATCTGGACGCCTTCTCTTCGGAGCGCGGCCTTCAGCCCCTCGGGGACGTCGAGGTCCTCGACCCTGATCATCTCAGGTGACCCGGTACGCTCCGGGCTTCGGCGTGTAGATCCTGCCCTCGGAGATCATGCGGTTCAGGATCCTGTCGATTTCTGCTTTGGTGAGGCCCTTGCTCTCGAGCTCCTGCCTGAGGGCCGCGTCGTCGGCGTAACCGTGCGCCTGCTCGAGCCTCTTTATCGTGTCGATCACGAGCGTCAGCTTCTCCCTCACACTCTTCGGCTTCCCTGACATTATCACGTCGATGTCAGGCTTCCCGGTCTCGACGTCTATTCCGACCTCGGAGAGGCTGCGCTTCATCAGCCTGATCGCTACCTCGGCGTCCTCCTTCGTCACCACCTCCCTCAGGAGGGCCCTAGCCCTGGCCTCTGCGAGCCTCACGAGCGACTCGAGCTGCCTGGCTGTTATGGCGACCGTCGAGGTCCTCTCGTAGACCGACCTCATCTGGAGGTAGAAGCGCTGCAGCTCCTCAGCAGCCTCCCTGCTCAGCACAGGCGTGAACCTCTTCGCGAAGGCGATGTACTTCTTCAGCGTCTCAGGCGGAAGCGCCCCGCTCTCCGGAGCCCTGCCGTGCATGTGGAGCTCGAGCATGTGGGTTGAGATCCTCCTGTCCATTTCAGGGTTCGGCTCGTCGCGGAGGACGAAGATCAGGTCGAACCTGCTAAGGAGCGTGACGGGGAGGTTGACGTTCTCGTTGAAGGGCCTGTAGGGGTCGTAGCGGCCGAGCTCTGGGTTGGCGGCTGCGAGGATGCTGCAGCGGGCGTTCAGCGTCGCCACTATCCCTCCCTTGGCTATGCTCACGGTCTGGTTGGCCATGACCTCGTGCATCGCTACCCTGTCCTCAGGTCTCATCTTGTCGATCTCGTCGACCACGCACACCCCCATGTCGGCCAGAACGGTGGCCCCAGCCTCGAGCACCATGCCGCCCCCCTGCTCCCTGATGACGGCCGCTGTAAGGCCCGCAGCGGTCGATCCCCTTCCGGTCGTGTAGACGCCCCTGGGTGCGATCTGGGCCGCATAGAGGAGCAGCGTCGACTTGGCCGTTCCAGGGTCGCCTACCAGGAGCAGGTGTATGTCGCCCCTAACCCTCACGCCGTCGGGGAAGACCTTCTGTCGGCTTCCGACGAGGGCCAGCAAGATCGCCTCCTTGATGTGGGTGTGGCCCTGTATTGAAGGGGCTATCGACTCGATCAGGGTCTCGTAGAAGCCGGGCTGAGAGGCCATCCTCAGGAACTCCTTCTCCTCCTGCGGCGTGATCGCGAGCGACTCCATCTCCTTCCCCCTCGTCTCCACCGATACCCCCTCTATCCTCAGCCTGAGGGGCCCTGAGGACTGCTCCCTAGTGTCGGAGATCGCCCTGACTATGCCGCAGACGGTGACCCTGTCTCCCGGAGCTACAGTGTCTACGAGGTCCTCGGTGAGGGAGACCTCGATCGTCCTAGGCAGCTGTCCCGGCGGGAGCTCCTCTGGCTTCTCCTGAAGGCCGATCAGCTGGAAGTCGACGTACTCGGAGTCCTCCTCGACGAACTCGAAGCTCGGCTTCTTATCGGAACACCTCGGGCTCTCGCACCTCGCAGGAGGCCTCGCCCTGTCGACCGTGTAGAGCTTGCCGCAGTACCTGCACCTGTAGGTCGCCCTGACCAGCATCGGCCTCACGGTTGAAGCCCTGACGACGATCCCGTCGACCGAGACGAGCTTCCTGAGGTGCTGGGCCCTGATCGACCTGATGCTGAGCGTCTCGGGGAGGTTCCTGACGCGGGCCACGTACCTCCTCGAGGTCTGGTCCGGGAACTCTATCCTGACCTGCTCGTTCAGCGCCGCGTTCAATATCGGAAGGGTTTTGTCGGGCGACTCGAGGACGGAGCCGGCGAACTCGCTGTCGAAGACCAGCAGGTCACTGAAGTCGACGGGCACAGACCTTCGGTTGCTCAGGACCGCCCTCGCTATCAGGTCCCTGTACTTCTCCTGCTTGAAGAACTCGGCAAGCCTCTCCTCTATCGGGAGCTCTCCCAATCACCCCACCTCCAGCACCGAAGCGTAGAACTCCCTGATCCTCCCTCTCAGGTCCTCGAGGAGGGCCCTCTCCTCAGGCGTGAGGTTCCTGATCCACTCCGGGTCTGCGGACTTCAGCGCCGCAGGAAGGAGCTTGCTGAGCCTGAGGTTGACGACGTCCCTGAGGACGTTCTCGATCCGCTGCCGCTCCTCTTTCGGCGCCGACGAGAGGACCCTTCTGGCCTTCGGGTAGAAGCCCTCAGGAAGCTGAACGGGTTCCTGTCCCCTCTTCTCCCTGACGAGGAGCTGGTAGAGCTGCTGGAGCCCCAACTCCTCCAGAACCTCCGCAACCCTCGACTCCCTCAGGACGTCCGCCACCCACGCCGGGACCTCCATCACCGAACCCGCCCTGATCCCCTCTAACCTCCTGCCTCCGAAGGAGAGCCTCTGGACGTCGGTCGTGAACCTCACCCTGACCGTCACCAGCCCGTCGAGCAACCCATATCTTGACCCAAGGTTGTGCCAATAAATCTGCAGACGGTTCGCAGCCCCTGGAGGCCATATGCGGAGCACTATCGGGAAGTCGCTGAGAGAAGATCCCTCAGCCTGGCTCCGTTGGCCCTCCTCCCCGCGAGCTCAAGGACCTCCTCGAGCGTCGGCATGGCCTCCTGCGCTCCGAGGCGGGTCGTAGTGATGGCGGCGGCCGCGTTGGCGAATGTGAGGGCCTCAACTTTGGGAACGCCTGAGATGAGGGCGAAGGCGAGGGCTGCGCAGAAGGCGTCACCAGCACCTGTCGTGTCGACCGCTTTGACCCTGAAGGCCCTGACGTGGAAGGAACCTGTCTCGTTGACGAGGAGCGAACCCCTCCTGCCGAGCGTGATGACGGCCGCCCTCGCACCCGATCTGACGATGGCCCTTCCTGCCCTGACCGCGTCGCCGATCGACCTGATCCTCATACCTGTGAGCTGGGATGCCTCCACCTCGTTGGGAACGACGTAGTCCGTCTCGGAGACCAGGTCCGCGTGGGTCCTCCTGAAGGGAGCGGGGTTGAGCACCGTCAGGACGCCGCTACCCCTCGCTATCCTCAGCGCCTCCTCGACCGCGTCCCTCGGAACCTCGAACTGGGCCAGAAGGGCCGTAGAGGACCTGATCGCGTCGGCGAAGGACCTGACGTGACCGGCGTCCAACTTCTCGTCAGCACCCGGATGGACGGCTATGATGTTCCTGCCCTTCGAGTCGACGACGATCAGCGCGGTCCCTGTAGGAGTGCCCTGAGCGGTCCCGACCCCGTCCATCGAGACGCCCCTCTCCCTTCCCCGCTCGATAAGCCAACGACCGAAGAAGTCGTCGCCCACCATGCCGATCATGAAGGATTTGCAGCCCAGCCTCGCGAGGCCCACCGCCTGGTTGAAGCCCTTCCCGCCAGGTGCCGTGACCATCTCCTTGCCCATCACCGTCTCTCCGGTAGAAGGGAGCCTCTCAGCCCTCAGGACGAGGTCCACGTGGAGAGACCCGACCACTGCCACCTGCATCGCCCTGCGGGAGTCCAACGCCGATCACACGTAACGGCTAACTTAATGTAATT
>JAVVHL010000079.1:0-5786 GCA_032249575.1 Candidatus Calditenuis sp.
GGTCCTGAAGGTCGAGGACCTTAAGGCTGGGTACGGAGGGTCTGAGGTGCTTCACGGCGTCTCGATCGAGGTTAGGGAGGACGAGGTCGTCTCGATAATCGGTCCGAACGGTGCGGGGAAGACCACGCTCCTGCTCACGATCGCCGGACTCGTCCGGCCCGTTTCAGGGAGGATCACGTACATGCGCGAGGAGGTCACATCGCTTCCGGTCCACGAGAGGGTCAGGAGGGGACTGGTCCTCTGCCCAGAAAGGAGGAGGCTCTTCCCCGAGATGACGGTCGGAGAGAACGTCATGGCCGGCGCCTACCTCAGGAACGACAAGGACGGCATCAGGAAGGACCTCGAGAAGGTCTTCGAGATCTTCCCGTTCGTCAGGGAGAGATGGCGGCAGATGGCTGGAACCCTCAGCGGCGGCGAGCAGCAAATGGTGGCCATAGCGAGGGCCCTGATGTCGAGGCCGCGCCTGCTCATGCTCGACGAGCCGAGCGTTGGGCTGGCGCCTGTCATGAAGGTCACCGTCTTCGAGAAGGTGAAGGAGATCAGGGAGAGGGAGGGGATACCGGTTCTGGTGGTGGAGCAGGACGCCTACCTGGCCATGTCGGTCTCCGACAGGACCTACGTCATCGAGAGCGGATCGGTCGTGATGGAGGGGAGGTCGGCGGAGCTGATGGCGAACGACGACGTCAAGTCCCGCTACCTCGGGGTCTGAGGTCCCGGAGCTTCCGGAGCTTCTCCTCCAGCCCTTCAGCAAGAAGGCTAGCCCTCTCCAGCAGCGCCTCGAGGTCGACGCCCACCAGGACCCTCTCGCGGACGACGAACCGGCCGTTGACGATCAGGTGCTCTACGGTGGAGCCCACGTCGCCGTATGCGAGGGCTTGAAGGGGATCGCCGAGCGGGAGGAGGCTGGGGGAGCTCCGCAGGTCGAAGACCGCGATGTCCGCTGGTCCTCCAACCGCTATCCTGCCGACGCCTCCCACACCTATCACCTCGGAGGCCCGTGTTGTGGCGAGGGATATCACGTCGTGGGCGCTGAGGAGCGAGGGGTCCGAAGTGACGTCCTTCAACAGCATAGCCAAGAAGGACGCCGCCCTCAGCGGGCTGAAGGACCTCGAGGAGGGAGCGCCGTCGGTTCCCACGCAGATCCTCGCACCGGCCCTCAGGAGGTCAGGGAACCTCGAGCTGCGCGACAGGCCCTTCCCCTTCAGGGCTCCAGAGAGAGGACATGCCACAACGCCCGCCCTGCTCCTGAGGACCCTTCCGACGTCATCGCCGTCCAAGTAGACCGCGTGTACGAGCACGGTGTTCTCGTCCAGGACACCGAGCGAATCGAGGTAGCCGATCGGCGTCAGCCCTGTCCTCGACCTGACGTGCTCGACCTCGGAGGTCGTTGAGGCCGCATGGATGTAGAACTTCCAGCCCCTCTCGTCCGCGACGCCCTTCGCCTCCCTGATCA
The DNA here is from genome assembly GCA_032249575.1 of Candidatus Calditenuis sp. Lineage (GTDB taxonomy): Archaea > Thermoproteota > Nitrososphaeria_A > Caldarchaeales > Calditenuaceae > Calditenuis. Next base: position 1,454 of record JAVVHL010000079.1, read on the forward strand.
GCTCCTGAGAACACGTTGCCGCCGATATCGGAGCCAGCCCGCAGTAAACCCTCCCGCCCAGTTCGCCGGCGGCCCTCTCCAGCTCGTCCGCGACCCTCCTCACGTCATCGACCGCCGTCCTGTGGAACTCCGATAGATCCCAGAGCCAGGGGCAGAGGACGGCCCTGAGCCCGATGCGCCCGAGGGCCTCTAGGTGGGACCGGAGGTGGACGTAGCCGGCCTCGACGTAGAGCGATACTCCCTGAAGCGCCATCGTGGCCAGCTGCAGCTCAACGGAGACCCTCTCGGCCTCCTCGTCGAGCGACGCGTGATAGGGCATCGCGTACCTCCTCATCCACTCCTCGGACGTGACCGTGTCCGGGAAGAGGAAGGCCGCAAGCCTCTCCCTCGTGTGGACGTGGGCGTCGATCAATCCAGGCATGACAAGCCTCCACCTTCCACCCACCACCAGCTCGGGCCTGTGGGCTTCGATCACCTCCTCAGCCCGTCCGACTGAGACGACCTCTCCGTCTTCCAACACCACGCCTCCGTTCCTGACCAAAGGCATGCGCGGGTCCATCGTCAGCACGTAATCGCCGGTGACGCAGACCGACCCCATCCCCGGCTCGAAGGGTGGTCCTGCTGAAAACGATGTCCGCTAAATCCAAATATACCCACCACCAGCACAGTAGAGTCGCTATGCCGAACAACTCCAACAACCGGAAGGTCCTGCTCGATGAGGACGGGATACCGAAGGAGTGGTACAACATCCTTCCTGACCTCCCAGCTCCCCTTCCTCCACCGATCAACCCGGCGACGAGGGAGCCGGTGAAGCCGCAGGAGCTCGAGAGGGTCTTCGCTAAGGAGCTGATCAGGCAGGAGATGAGCCAGGAGAGGTGGATACCGATCCCCGAAGAGGTGAGGGAGGTCTACAGGTTGTGGAGGCCTACGCCGCTCTACAGGGCCAGGAGGCTCGAGCAGTACCTGAAGACCCCTGCGAGGATCTACTACAAGTTCGAGGGCGTGAGTCCTCCGGGATCCCACAAGCCCAACACCGCCGTCGCCCAGGCCTACTACAACATGAAGGAGGGGATCGAGAGGCTCACCACGGAGACCGGTGCAGGTCAGTGGGGCTCTTCGCTGGCCTTCGCGACGATGCTCTTCGGTCTGAAGTGCACGGTCTACATGGTCAGGGCCTCCTACAACCAGAAGCCCTACAGGGCCATACTGATGAGGTCATGGGGAGCCGAGATCTACCCGAGCCCTAGCAACAAAACCAACTTCGGCAGGTCGCTCTACGAGAAGGACCCAAACCATCCTGGCAGCCTCGGGATAGCCATCAGCGAGGCGCTTGAGGACGCAGTCACACACGACAACACGAGGTATTCGCTCGGATCGGTCCTGAACCACGTCCTGATGCACCAGACGGTCCAGGGCCTAGAGGCGAAGAGGCAGATGGAGATGATCGACGAGTACCCTGATATTGTGGCTGGCTGCGTCGGAGGAGGAAGCTCCTTCTCAGGACTCTTCTGGCCGTTCTATTACGACGTCTACGTATCGAAGAAGGCACCGAAGAAGACGAAGTTCGTCGCTACGGAGCCCACGGCTTGCCCCACGATGACAAAGGGGATCTACACCTACGACTTCGGTGACACGGCGAAGATGACGCCGCTCCTGCCGATGTACACGCTCGGTTCCGACTTCATACCGGCCCCGATCCACGCCGGAGGTCTGAGGTACCACGGAGACGCACCGACGCTCTGCCTGCTGCTGAAGAAGGGCTACATCGAGCCCCACGCCTACAACCAGGTCGAGGTCTTCGAGGCCGCTTCGATCTTCGCAAGGACCGAGGGGATCGTGCCGGCACCCGAACCGTCCCACACGATCAAGTACGTGATAGACGAGGCGCTGAGGTGCAAGAGGACAGGAGAGGAGAAGGTGATACTCTTCAACCTCTGCGGCCACGGGTACTTCGACCTCCAGGCCTACTTGGACTACTTCGAGGGGAGGCTCCAGCCCTTCGAGTACCCGGAAGAGGAGATCAGGAGGTCCCTGGAGAGGCTGAAGAGCGAGCTGCCCTGGATCGACCAGCTGCCTTACCTGAAGAACCTCTGAGACCGAACGGCTAAGCCCTTTTCAACGCTTTTTTCCCGAAGGAGTTTGGATGGCTGTCCTGCATCTGCGGCATCGGTACTCATTCTAAGAAGCGATCTGGTGGCTGTGAGTTGCTCACACTGCAAGCAGTTAAATCCCGTGTAATCTGACATTTCTGTGGGTTGGCTGCTAAGGACAGGCTGAAGTCCAGAATCCTGAGGATGTTGAAGGAGGACGAGGAGTTCAGGTACGCGGTGGCAGGTCTAATTGGACTCGAGGAAATTTTGAAGAGATTGGACCGACACGAGGACGAGGTCAGAAGGATCTGGCAGGAGATCGAGAAACTGAGGGAGGACATGAATAAGCTCAGGGAGGACATGATGAAGATGTTCGAGAAACACGAGGAGAGGTTCGCGAGGATCGAGCAAGAACTCGTGAGGCTACGCGAGGACATGATGAGAGGGTTCGAGCTCATGGACAAACGCATCACACGGCTGGAGAATCTCATCTCAGCACTCGGTGCTAGATGGGGCATCATGGCCGAAGACGCCTTCAGGGAGGGATTGAGAGGAATCCTCGAGAAGGAGTTCGGTGTGAAGGTCGAGAGATGGGTCACAAGAGATGAGGAGGGGTTAGTTTACGGTTTCAGCAGCGTTATAGAGGTTGACATAGCAATCAAGGATGGAAAGACTATGCTGATCGAGATATCTTCTAGTGTCGACAAGTCGAAGGTAGCAGCTTTCTTGAGGAAGGCACAGCTGTACGAGAGGAAGACTGGGATCAAGCCTGACAGGCTGGTCATGGTGACCCCGTATGCCGAGGACGCTGCGATAAAAGCTGCGAGAGAGATGGGCGTTGAGATTTATACTACGGCCTCTTAAGGTATCTGTCCACCAATCAACAACCATGAAACAACGACCACAGCACTACTGCAATCCTTGAGAATTTGTGGGCTCAGAAGACGAACGACTCGGGATCCGCCCTCCTCCCCCTCACACCGAGCCAGGATACGGGAAGCCTCTCTCCAGTGTAGAGCACGGTCTCCTCCTCTCCTAGCAGGAGCGATGTGACCGCTCTCCCGATAGCGTCGGCCTTCATCACGCCGGAACCGCTACCCCCTGTCGCGACGACGAGGTTCATCACCCTGAAGACTATGGGGTTCTCGTCTATCGTGTTGATCGAGTAGCACCCGGCCCACATGCTGCTGGGCCTGACGTCCCTGAAGGCCGGGAACATCTTGCTGACCATCGGATAGATGTCGTCGTAGTAGAAGTGCTCCTCGGGCGTGAAGTCGATTCCCCAGGGCCTGCCGAGGTCGTCGCTGTAACCGAGCCAAAGGGCCCTCTCCCTCACTCGGGGTGCGACGTAGGGTCCCCTCGGGATGAACGTCATCGGCATGGAGCGGTATCCGTTGAAGCCCTCGACCTCGAAGAACTTGGAGAGCTCGCCTTTGGCCTCGACCGAGAAGACCTGCCTCTTCTTAGGCTTGACGTGCGAGTCTATCCCCAGAGGATCGAGGAGATCGTTGACCCAAGCACCTGCTGCTACGACGACGTTCTCTGCGGAGATCTCGCCGCGATCGGTCTCAAGGGCCCCCACCTTCTTCGCCTGCCATGCAAGGGGCTCCCTAGGATGTCCTATGCTGGTCACCGGGCTGAGTCTCAAGCGCTTGACGGTGGTCCCGAACCTGAACTCCACTCCTCTGTCCAGGAGGTCCCTGTGGTAGTATGAGACCAGCTTCTCCACGTCCAGGTAACCGGAGCTCGGCGAGAAGACCGCGGCCTCGACGTCCCTGAGCCCCAGAAGCTGGGCCTCCTCGTCGCCGCCGAACTTCAGCCTCATCCATGGCACCATAGAGCTCAGCTCGTCCGCCTCCAGCAACTTGGCGTTCCCCTTCTTCACGAAGGCCTCGATCGCATGGGAGTTCCGCTCCAACCCCTCCGCGTCCAGCAGTATCAGGTAACCGATCGGGTGCATCCCCAGGTCGACGCCTGACCTCTGAAGGTCCTCGAAGAAGGCGACGGTCGATTCCGAAAGGAGACGGTTGAGGTTCGAGGTGAAGATGCCCTTCCTGTAACCTCCGACGCTCCTGCCCGTGTTACCCTGACCGGGACCGCTGAGCGAATCGATGACCACGACCTTCCCCCCAGCTCGCCTGACGTAGTGATATGCCGATGCGAGTCCGAAGATCCCTGCACCTATCACGGCGAGGTCGTATCGCTCCAACCCGAGATTGCTGTCGGCCCGCTTGGTTTTAACA
>JAVVHL010000080.1:0-5757 GCA_032249575.1 Candidatus Calditenuis sp.
CACTATGCCGAACTCGCTGGCCAGTTGGTCGCTCATCAGGGGCTCGTCTGCGTACTCGGAGACGACGACGTACGTTCCGACTACCCTCGCCTCGACTCCTTCTATGAGTAGGGCTGTTGAGGCACCACCAACTCTGTACGCCTTCATCAATCCTGCCGCGGTCTTATACGTCTCGACTATGGTGCCGTCCAGCAACCTTGGATGTATTCCAACTTCTCCGCAACGCTGACCGGGACGAGGATCTCCGGCACATCCGTTTCGTAACCGGTGTTAACTAGAGCAACCAGATCCAGTGCGGCGTCTCCGTACTTTATCCTGACCCTAACCCTGACTCCCATGGGTCCCCATCATTAGCGGCCTGACATAGCCTACCCTCTTCCTGATCAGGAGCCTCAACAGCTTGACATATCCGACCCTGACCAAAAACCTCACCGAGCTGACAGGAGGTCGGTCACTATTAAATCATACGGGATTAGATATCCGCCCCCACATTGTTTTCGGAGACAACTGTTATCAGATGAGCCGGACAATGAACGACGCAAGTCTGAGAACAGAGTGATCCGCCGAAGTCGCTTTGGTACGTTCCATCGCAGCAGAGAAAGGTGTAGGACCCAAAGGGTCGGACGATAAGGCATTTTTAACCCGAACGCAGCACCGAAGGAGGCATGGTCCTGCCGGAGGCCCTCGCGTTGCCCTTCGTCCAGAGAGCTTACGTCGCTGCGCTGCTGGTCGGTTCGCTACTCCCAACGATTGGGAGCTTCGTGGTTCCGAAGAGGCTCTCGCTCCTCGGCGACACGTCGGCCCACGTAGCCTTCGGAGCGGCGGCGTTCGCGTCCCTGATCGGCATCGCCTTCACCGACGCCCTCGCGGTCCCTATGACGGCCCTCGCTACGGTGCTGATGTTGCGGCTGATAAGAGGTTTCGGGGTGAGCGGTGACGTGGCGCTGACTGTCTTCCTGACGGCAGGTGCGGCGCTCGCCTCGGCCTCGATAAGCCTTGGGTCCCGCGTCAACCTTCAGGCGGTCCTCTTCGGCTCGATCCTCCTCGTCGGACAGGAGGACCTCTTGGTGATGGCCGTTATCACGGCCGTAGTCATCGGCATCGTCGCGTTCCGGTTCGGCGACCTGATACTGTTCACGCTCAACGAGGAGCTGGCTCGGCTGAAGGGCATCAGGACCGAGCTGCTGGAGACGCTCTTCGCGGTGGTCGTGGCCGTCTCGATCACCGAATCGATGAAGCTGATGGGCGTGCTGATGGTTACGTCGCTATTGGTGCTCCCTGTGGTCGCGGCTTCGTCGGTCTGCACGTCCCTGAAGAGGTCGATAGCCACATCGGTGGCCATCGCTGAGCTCTCCACCATCTCATCCGTCTCACTCTCCTATGCTGTCGGACTACCTCCCAGCTCGTTGACGGTCCTGATGCTGCTCGCGTTACTGCTTGTGATGGGACTGGCGGGAAGGAGGGGCCTCACCATCTGAGGGGGTGCGCGGTTTGAGGGGCGTCCAGGGATCGTTGTGGCCTGTCGTCGTTGCAGTGTTGCTGATGCTCGCGACTCAGGTACCAATGACGGCGCTGGCAGAGGAGGGGTCGCTCGTCGTGGAGGTCCTGAGGTCTCCGGACCCGTACGAGGTGAAGATAGTGATAGAGGGACCTGGAGGGACGTGGACCTTCGAGGGGAGGTCGAGCGTGTCGCTGACCGGCGTCACGAGCGGGACCTACACCGTCAAGGTCTACTACAGGGGTTATCTGGTAGCGACGAGGGCTGTGGTCGTAAACAGGGACAACATAGCGCTCTCGATACCGATACCGTTCGTCGACGTCGTGCTTCGGGCCGTCGACCTGAAGGGAAGGGAGCTCTCGGGAAGGCTCTACGCGAAGGTCGAGCCGAGGGACGGCTACAGCGACCTGACCGTCTCCGGCAGCTCGATCGTGATCAGGAGGGCCCTCGAGCCCGTTGCCTACTCCGTCTACGTCGAGTGGGAGAGCCCGCTCTACGCTAAAAGGGCCAGCGCCAACCTGACCGAGCCCGCCTGGTCCCTGGTGAGGAGGGGAACGGTGCAGCTGCCTGTGACAGATCTGGCGATCTCGGTCATCGACAAGGAGGGGAAGGGAGTGGGAGGAGCGGAGGTCAGGATAGCCAATCAGGTCCTGACGACGGGCGACGACGGTAGGATCGTGGTTCAGAGGGTCCCGGTGGAGTACAGGGGCGAGCCTGTCAGCTACGATTTGGAGGTCAGGTACATGGGCTACCTCGTGTACCGCGGATCGGTCCTAACCTCCACCACGAACTACGCCTTCACCTTCACCGCCGATCTGAGGAAGCTCACGGTTTTGGTGCTGGGCGAGGCTGGACAGGGCATCCCCAACGCCAAGGTCTCCCTGCTCAGGGAGGGGAACGAGGTAGGGACTGCCTTCACGGATTCGGGCGGAAGGGCTTCCTTCGAGGGCGTTATACCTGTTGAGCATTTCCTCCGCGTGGAGTACAAGTCGCTCTCCCAAACCCTCAGGCTGCTTCCCTCGCAGATGACCGGGAGGCCGATAACCGTTCAGCTTCCCGTCTACGTCGAGCTCGGAGGCGTGCCCCTCTCTACCGTCCAGCTTTACGTCCTCGTCGGAGGCGCGGTCATCGCTGTAATCGCCGTTGCGGTCTCAGCTTTTCTGCTCGTGAGGAGGAGGGCGAGGAAGGTCAGGGTAGTGGGCCCAATATACTGAGACTCAAACCCACTCGCGGGGATACCTCCAGTCGGAGCCGTGTGCCCTCATGCTGACCCTGAAGACCTCCGGCATCATCCTCTTGTGTTGCGAGGACCTGACCATCCTGTCGACCTTCAGGACCGTCTCGAAGCTAACCCCGAGGACCTCCGCCACCTTCCTCGGATCCATCCACCTGTCGAACCTCAGGTAAAGTATGCTGTCGAGGAGGTCGTAGCTCATCCCTAGCTCGCTCTCTGCGGTGTGGTCCTCCCACAGCCTCGGCGAAGGCGGCTTCTCGATTATCCGCTCCGGGACGCCCAGGTACCTCGCGAGCTGCCTGACCTGGGTCTTGTAGAGGTCTGCAAGGGGCATCACGTCGACCCCAGCGTCGCCGTACTTCGTGAAGTAACCTATCGTGAGCTCCGACTTGTCGCTCGTCCCTATCACGAGGGAGTCCCTCAAAGCTGCCTCGGCGTGAAGGATCACCATCCGGACCCTCGCGGTCACGTTCCCCTTGACGACCCTGTCCCTGATGCCGAGCGCTGAGACTATCGAGTTGACGATGGGCTCCACTTCGACGAGCTTCACGTTGCCCTCCGGTATGCCCAACCTGTTGACCACCTCGAAGGCGTCCTCGAGGTCCTCCCTCGGCGTGACCGATGAGGGCAATATCATGCACGTCACGTTCTCCGGGCCGAGGGCCCTAACTGCAACGTATGCGGTCACCGTCGAATCTATCCCTCCGCTGAGCCCTATGACCCCACCCTTCTTCCTTGCGATCTCCCTCACGTAGTGCCGCAGCCTCTTCGTGAGGTAGTCGACCACAGGTGCTGGCTCTATCCTCAGCTCCCTGATGGGTATCTCGAGCCTCTGCATTCCCTCTCACCATTTGGGCGCCCGTATATGATCAGTTGCCCTGATGGTCAGGAGCTGTTGGCATCTGCACACCGTCTCGCGCCTTCATCGGAAACCCGACGGCCGTGGCACAGTTAAATTGACCTCGGCAGATCAAATGTCGTGAGGTTCGAGGGCTCGTTCGATCTGAAGGCGTCTCCAGAGACGTTCTTCAAGGTGGCGACGGACCCTAACAAGTTCAGCAAGGCCATACCTGACGTGAAGAAGGTGACCGTGAAGGACCAGAACAACTTCAACGTCGAGTTCACGGTATCGTTGGGACCGATAAGGGGGACGATGAAGGTGGACTTCACCTACGAGAAGGTTGAGCCCTACAGCTTCCTCTCCGTCGTGGGGAAGGGCAGCGGCCTCCAGTCCACCGTCAACGTGAGGATAGACGCTAAGGTCACACCTTCCTCAACGGGTTCCAAGGTCGACTGGGCAGCGGACCTCACGGTCGGAGGGCTTGTGGCCAGCGTCGGCGGCAGGCTCATCGAGAGCGTCACGAAGGACAAGATCACCCAGATCATCGAGAACCTGCGGAAGATCGTCGAGAAGGAGGCCAGGTGACAGAGCTCTGATCGTCACTACGACTGTTTGCCTCTTGTTCGCTTGCGGGATAGTCTGTAAAACCTGCATCCCAATTTAGCCCGGATAGTTTCCCTTCTCTCACATGCAGTACCGGTTTGAAACATACTCTTTTCGATTAGCGACCGTCGCGTAAGCGGGCCCGCCGGGACTCGAACCCGGGACCTCCGGCTCCGAAGGCCGACGCTCTATCCAGCTGAGCTACGGGCCCTGCACCAGCTCGCAGAAACAGCCCCTCACTTTATATCGCTATGCGATAGATCTTACCATCTGACGGAGGCAACCTTGCCTGAGCTGTGGCCGGCAGTCCCGATATCATGGGATCTGCAAATGCACTACTAGGAGGGAAGCGACTGACAAGGCATAAACTGACGATTCCTCTCCTTCGCCAATTCCGGCAGTTTCTCTGTCGCCTCCCGCCTGACCGCAAGGGTGGTCCTTTCTCTAACATAGTCTTGCATCTTCGCCCGTTGGAGAGGGGTTTGGACGATTTAAAATGTGTATGGTGCCCACAGACGCACCAAAATGATAAGCATGAACAATATGAGAAAGGGAACTATGGGGTGGGTATGGGTATTCCTTTCCGCCTCAGGTAGTTTTCCAGCCTTGCCCTCTTCCTCTGGATTGTAAAGTTAACAAATCGGTAGAACGCCTCATTGCTACTCTTTCGAACACGCAGTACGTAAACATCCTTCTTATGCTTGTACACTTTTCCCCTCTTAGGATCGTAAAATGGTGTCCCTTGCCTTTGCCGAGGATAAGGTCCCGTCGTCTCTATGCCGAGTCTCTTCAGAAGTTCCTGAACGTATAGCAATAGCTCGTAGTTGGAGTTGGCGACGGTTATGCATCCATCCTCGCTAACACATCCTTCCGAGTCGAAGAAGCCCCTGAGAAACATTGCCATGCACCTTTCGCAGTGCTCAACAAACCTCCGGATCTTTTCAATGTTGATGGGCTTCTTGCACAGCTCGTAAAGCGTCCTAGACCCGACTTCAACGTAATAGAGTCCTCTGGAACTGACCTTAACTTTCGGTGGGGGTCTATTTAGTACTCTACTTATTCTTATTGCGAACTCTTCGACGAACTCCCTATCTTTTGCCTCTAGGTTGACTGTGACTACCCTATACCCTTTGTGGATGCGTTTTTTCTGCCAAACACATCCGTCACCAGCAATTGTACCGATGTCGTACGCTAAATCCTCAGAGGGTTCCAAGAGCTCCAGCGATGGTATCCGTCGGCCGTTGTGCGGGTCATGTATTCCACGTACCCATTCGCTGATTGTAGATTTAGATAGTCTTAATCCGTACTTTTGTTTGATTGTCCTTCTGATCTCACCGTACGACAGACCTTGTTGACGAAGAGCAATGACGTCATTGTATATCTTTATCCGAAGCTCTCTGGGTGGGATTTTCCTTCTCTTCGTGATGTTGTCCATCTTCTTGACCTCCTTCCCCTCATACTTTTCCGGTCAGGGACTTGGGTCATGCTTTTCACCTCCTAAACCCCTCCCTTGGACCCTCCACCGGCTCCCATGGGATCGGGCCAGGGTCGGGACGGGAGGGAACCCTGAGACCTCCAAAG
>JAVVHL010000081.1:0-5744 GCA_032249575.1 Candidatus Calditenuis sp.
AAACGTCGCAACGCTTGCCATCACAGTATCCTAAGGACCGCTATCCTCTCCAAGACGGCCAGCTCCTCGCGGCTGACGCCCTCCGATTCTGGTATCGAGCCGATGAACTCTTCGGGGATCCCGAGACTCCTCGCGACCTCGACCGGATCGGCGGTGGTCAGCATGCCCTCCACTGGCTCCCCTCCGAGGACAACCCTCACCCTTTCCAGCAGCTGAACGGGATCGGAGCTACCTCCTGAGAAGGCTGCGACTCCGACGGTCCTCTGGCCAGGTCTGACGCCGACGGCCGCTATTGCCTCTGAGATCTGCTTGGCCCCTGCGAGGAACCTGAGGAACTCGACCTCTATCCGCTTGGCCCTGTTGGTCCCGGTGGCGAAGGCGTCGACGGCGCAGAGGAACGCGACCGTGAGGTGCCTCTCCGAGACGACCTTCGAGGGGTCGAAGAGCTGTACCGGCTCACGGCCGATGAGCCCGGCTTCCTCGAGGGCCCGCACCGGATCGTCGACCTTCACCCTGTAAGCCTCGACGGTCATCGCGTGACCCATGTACCTGACCATCAGCAAGGACCTTCCAACGTATGGGAGCCCAGCTGATCAACCTGCGGGCAGATGACGCTAGGTTATTAGGGGACGAGGCAGGAGCGGAAAGGGAATGAGGGCGAGGAACTACAGGGCGATCGAGAGACCTTACACTAGGGAGGAGTTCATAGCGGGCGCGCCCCAGCCGAGGATAGCCAAGTACGACTACGGTGCGTGGAGGGATGGTTACGAGCTGAGGCTGGACCTCGTCGCCAAGACGGACGTGCAGATCAGGGACGTCGCCCTCGAGTCTGCAAGGGTGGCGGCCGGCAAGTTCCTCTCCTCCAAGATCGGCAACGACTTCTACCTGGTGGTGAGGGCCCATCCGCACCACGTCCTTCGGGAGAACAAGCTGATCTTCGGAGCCCACGCCGACAGGCTTCAGGAGGGGATGAGCAGGGCCTTCGGGAGGCCGGTCGGAAGGGCTGCACAGGTCTACGCGGGCAAAGCGGTCATCAGCCTCTACGTCGACGCGAAGAACCTCGAGCTGGCTAAGGAGGCCCTCAGGATCGCGGCCAGCAAGCTGCCGAAGGACTACAGGATCGTCGTGAACCAGCTCACAGCCGTCGCATCCCCGTCCCAGCAGGAGAACTGACTTCTCCCCACTCGCCCCGACTTTCTGCTGCGCGTAAGACTTTTCTGATGCGGAGAGCTTTGCGGTCCGGTGCGGCAGGCGGTCCCCTTCCAAGACCTCTACCGGCTTGACAGGATGAGGAGGGTGCTGGCCTTCGAGGTCCTGCTATCGGCGGGCGTCGTCTCCGCGGCCCTGGGCTTAAGGTCGAACCTCCTCCACCAGTCCCTAGTGGCCCTCGCTGTCTTCGCCTCCATCGTCGCGGCGTTCTGGGTCAGGTGGGAGCTAGGAAGGAAGAGGAGGAGGCTCGCGATCGGCACCGTCACGAGGACGCTCGACCTCGTCCGGTTTCCCGAGCGCCTCTGGTTCCCCCACCTCGCAGGCGGCTATCTGCCCAGAAGGCTCCCTCTGCCCGGTCAGGCCCGGGGCTTCGTGGTGGAAGTCGTTGCGCTGGGGAAGAGGCTGAGGTACCTCGACCACACGCCCCGCGTCCAGGGCGAGAGCGTCCTCTTGCTGCTCGACTCCAAGGGGAACGTGCTGGCCTCTGCAGGGAGCGACTCGAAGGTTCCGCTGGAGCTGCTGATGAAGCTGGCCTAACGGTCTAGGGTGAAGTTTTCAGGATCAGGAGCGCGCGGCCTCGATCAGGCTCCTCGGGCTCACCAGTTGCTCGTAAAGGACCCTCCCGAGGACGACTCCCCTGACGCCCAAGGACTTGAGGGCCCTGATGTGGCTGACGGAGGAGATGCCTCCGCTGACGTAGGTTATGGACCGCTCGCCCTCGTCGAGCTCCATCAATCGCCCGAGGTCAGGCCCGGAGAGGGTGCCGTCGTTTGCAACGCTGGTAGCCAGTACGTGCCTGATCCCGAGGGCCCTCACATGCGCGTAACCCTCCTTCAACCTCATCCGAGCCCTTGAGGTCCAGCCGTTGTAGACGACCGTTCCAGTTTGGTCGTAGTCGAGGGCAGCCACGAACCTATCGCCCGAGTACCCCTCCACCAGCTCCCTCACCAGAGAAGGCGACCTCACCAATACGGTCCCGAGCACTACCCTGTCGACGTCCAGTGCCAGCGCGCTCGTTATCGACTCCCTGTCCCTCATCCCGCCGCCCAGCTGGACCTTGAAACCCCTCAGCTCTGGGAGGATGCTTTTGATTAGCTCGAAGTTGCTGCCCCTGCCAAGCGCCCTGTCAAGGTCAACGATGTGGAAGCCGTCGAACTCGTAGGACGTCAGCTTCCGGACGACGTGCAGTGGCTTCGTCGAGTAAACTATTGCGTTCCCCATCTCGCCCCTGATGAGCCTGACGACGTTACCCTCGAGCAGGTCGATCGAGGCCCAAACCTCCAAGACCAGCCCATCCCACCGCGTTGCGTTGACAAGAAATACCTGAGCCAGGCCCTTCGGTGAGGCGAGGTATGACAGGGAACTCCGATCCGAAGGCGGTCAAGGCCGAGGTGAGGGAAAGGGTCTGGAGGCTCCTCGAGGAGAGGGGCGTCGCCAGGTTCCCGCTTCCGGTCAGAGGGAGGATACCGAACTTCGAGGGTGCTGAAGAGGCCGCGTCGCGCCTCTGCTCTTCCCCCGAATACGTTGATGCCAAGGTCGTGAAGGTCAATCCCGACTCGCCCCAGAGACCCGTGAGGCTGAGGGCCCTCACCGACGGGAAGGTGCTGGTCATGCCGACGCCTCGGATCAGGAACGGCTTCCTCCTGCTGGACCCGGCGAAGATCCCGAGGAGGTACCTGATAGAGGCCTCCACCATCTCGGGCGCCTTCAGGTTCGGCAGACCGGTCCACCCCCGTGATCTCCCAAAGATAGAACTGATCGTGATCGGATCGGTTGCGGTCACGGAGTCAGGGTGGAGGGTGGGGAAGGGCGAGGGGTACGCCGAGCTCGAGTACGGCATCCTGAGGGCCTTCGGGAGGGTCGACAAATCCACGCCCGTCTTCACCACCGTCCACGAGCTCCAGCTGGTAGACGAGCTGCCGAGGGAGCCCTTCGACGTCCCTGTCGATGCGATCTTCACCAACGAACGGTCAATCAGGTGCCCTCCGAACCCTAAGCCCGACGGCATCTACTGGGACCTCCTTGAAGAGGAGAAGTTGAGGGAGATACCGATTTTGCAGGAGATGAAGCCCGTCTTCTATCGACGTGCACCTCTGTAGAACATCGGCTGAGGCCTCTCAGCGGAGGGCTCAACGAGCATACCTGCCGGTATTGCACCGATCAGGGGGACCGAGAAGAGGGCTACGAGCTCCAGCGGCTTCGAGACCAACAGGAACTCGTTGAACTTGTTCAGGACGCCGATCCACTCGAACTGCCCGAAAAGCTGGGGGAGGAGGTAGAAACCGAGAAGCTGCCAGAGGCCGAAGACGAGGGAAGACCCGAGGAGGGGAGCGAGGACGTTGCCCGAGCGACCGGCGCAAAGGCCTGATAGGAGGCCGGCCACCAGTAGCCCCACGAGCGGGTAGATGCCGTGCGATGTCGAGAGCGTGAAGCCTAAACGCGTGACGGTGAACCCGTCTCCGAGGGCGCTCGAGATCGGCGCGATGTAGAAGGTCAGAGCCCTGTACAGCTCCGCAACTATCGCCTGCTGGAGGTCGCCGAACGGGTATGAGGTTGGAGTTGAGAGGAGGCTGCCTATGGCAATCGCTGAGCTGAAGTAGGCCAGGACGCCCTTCGCAATTCCAGTCATGACGCTCGTCCAGCGGTGGATAGGTCGAACTTTATCGTTTACGTCAGCCCCAGAGCCACGGATGGGTCCGGTATTCAGCTGAGGCCATGCAGGGATTGCAGGGCGCCGCACTTCTCGGAGCAACGGATATCTGCAGCCGCTCCGTCGCTGAAACGGTTGAGGCACGGAAGGACTGAGCTCCTGTACTTGGACGACTCGTACCTGCGCGAGTTCGAGGCCGAGGTGGTGGACGTCAGGGAGAACGGAGTCATCCTCGGAGCGACCGCCTTCCACCCGACGGGCGGAGGCCTTGTAAGCGACACCGGCTCGATCGTTCACTCCAAGGGGGTCTCGAAGGTCGTCGAGGCCAGGTTCGTCGAGGACGGGGTCCTGCACGTCGTTGAGGGCGACCTGCCCGAGGTCGGAGAGGTGGTCAGGGGGACGCTGGACTGGGAGAGGCGTTACAGGATCATGAGGATGCACACGGCACTCCACGCGCTCTCCGCCGTCGTCTCAAAGGAGGCAGGAGCGCTGGTCACCGGCAACCAGGTGAAGCCGGACGTTTCACGCGTCGACTTCTCGCTCGAGGCGCTGGACAGGGACCTGATCAGGAGGCTCGTCGAACGCACCAACTCGCTGCTGGCAGAGGGAAGGCCCGTCAGGATAGCCTGGATGCCGAGAGATGAGGCCCTGAAGATACCGGGCATCACGAAGCTCGCCGACCGTTTGCCTCCCGAGATCGAGGTCTGGAGGGTGGTGGAGATCGAGGGGATAGACCTCCAAGCTGATGGGGGTCCGCACGTGAGGAACACCGCAGAGGTAGGAAAGATCGAGGTCGTGGGCTTCGAGAGCAAGGGCAGGCGTAACAAGCGAGTTTACTTCACGCTCTCTGAACGGGAGTGAGCTGATCGCATCTCAAGAACCCTCTTGGCTATCCGGTAGTGGACCTCGTCGACCATGGTGCCCTGAAGTTCAGCCGATGCCCTGCCGGTCTTCCTCGCTTGGTCAAGGACCTCGACCACCATCTCAGCCCACCTCACGTCCTCCTCTGAAGGTGAGAAGACCTCGTTGATCACGGGGACCTGTGACGGATGGACTGCGAACTTGCCGTCGTAGCCGAGCGCCTTAGCCTCCAAAGCCTCGGCCCTGAGACCCTCCAGATCGTTGAGCGCCGCATAGGGCGTGTCCACGGCGACCAGCCCGTGAGCCTTGGCAGCGATCGCTACGAGGGACCTGGGGACTAGGACGTTCAGGTTGGAGGAAGGGAGCGCACCCATCGAGAGCGCGAAGTCGAACTTCCCGAAGGCTAGCCCGATCACGCCCTCCTCTGAGGCTATGTTTTGGGCGGCGAGGACGCCGCGGGGCGACTCGATCAGCGCGATGACCTTGAAGGTCGCACCGACCTCCGACGCCACCTCCCTCATCCGAAAGACGTCTTCAGGACCGTCGCACTTCGGCAGAATCACCACCTCTATGCCCGCTTCAGCAGCGGCCCTCAGGTCCTCGCGGAAGTGAGGTGTCCCGATCGAGTTCACCCTCACCGCCAGCAGCTGCCCTGACCTCGACCTGATCTCCTCCGCTGCCCATCCGAGCTTGGCCCTCGCATCCGTCTTCGCGCTTTCCGGCACCGAGTCCTCCAGGTCGAGGACCACCGCGTCCGCACCTGTCTCCGGAGCCTTCCTGACGAACCGCTCCACGTTCGCCGGAACGAAGAGCAGGGACCTCAGCATCGTCCCCCATCGTCACCTCCATCAGATTAAATTCCCCTGCTGGCTGAAACGGTTGGCCGAAGTCCCGTTACCGATAAATGCACGCAACCGGAATCGCTTGAGGGAGCGGCCGTCGTCTAGCCTGGACTAGGACGGCGGGGCTCCGGCCCGCAGATCCCGGGTTCAAATCCCGGCGGCCGCATCCATGTCCTCTCGAT
>JAVVHL010000082.1:0-5560 GCA_032249575.1 Candidatus Calditenuis sp.
AATAAGGCGTGCCCATACCCGTCGGGAGGGATGGTCGCGGCGATAGAGGCCGAGGACCTCCAGAAGACCTACGTAGAGCGGAGGCTCTGGAGGGTGAGACGCACGGTCAGGGCGCTGGAATCGGTCTCCTTCTCGATCGAGAGGGGCAGGATGGTGGTCCTCCTCGGGCCCAACGGCGCAGGGAAGACCACCACTGTCCGGATCCTCAGCACGCTCCTCCTTCCCGACGGAGGGACGGCGAGGGTGATGGGGCATGACGTGGTCAGGGAGACGAAGGAGGTCAGGAAAGTGATCGGCGTGATGCTCGACCCGGAGAAGGGCCACTTCGGCCGCCTCACAGGCCTCGAGAACCTGATCTTCTACGGCGTCCTCCACGGGCTAACCAGATCCGAGGCGAGGTCGAGGGCCGTCAGGCTTTTGGAGGAGTTCGGGCTTGGGGAGGCCAAAGACAGGCCGGTCGAGGGTTACTCGAAGGGCATGAAGGCGAGGCTGGCAATATGCAGGGTCCTGATACACGACCCCGAGGTCCTGATACTCGACGAGCCTACCGCAGGTCTCGACCCGATCTCGGCGAGGGAGGTGAGGGAGAGGCTGAAGGGGCTGAGGAGCGAGGGAAGGACCGTCCTCGTTACGACCCACAACTTGTGGGAGGCGGAGGAGCTGAGCGACAGTCTGATAGTCCTGAACAGGGGTAAGGTCGTCGCCGAAGGTTCTCCGGAGGAGGTGAAGAGGGCCTTCGGGCTCTCCTGGAGCGTCGAGCTGGAGGTCTCCGGTGATGTGAAAGGGCTGAGGCTCGGATGGGAGACGGAGGTCGGGGTCAGCGAGAGGGGGAGGACGCTGCTGAGGGTCCAAATTAGGGAGGACCCGGCGGAGCTGGTGCCGGTCATCCTCTCCGAGCTCAGGTCCAAAGGGGTTCAGGTCCTCTCGGTCAGCGTCAGGGAGCCGACGCTGGAGGAGGCCTTTGTCCGTGCAGTTGAGGGGTCATGAGGGATGAGCTCGATCGGGAAGTTCCTCGTGGTCGTCGAGTCGGACCTGAAGGAGCTCTGGCGCTCCGGCGAGCTGTTGCTGATGGCGGTCCTCTTGGCCTTCTTTCAGGGCCTCTTCTTCCTGATAGGCGCGCTGGTCAGGAGGGAGGAGGAGCTCTTCGCTAAGATCTCGGGTTACAGCGACTCGGTCCTCTACCAGATGGCAGGGGTCCCCGTCCTGCTCTTGAGCCTCGTGATGGTCTCGGCCGTGGGAGAGTATGTGATCGAGCTGGGAAGGAGGGGCGCGCTCGAGCACATCCAGACCCTTCCGGTCGACGCTAAGCTGGTCCTCGGCGCCCACTCGGCGACGATCACGCTGATCTCCCTGCTCTACTACCTCGTCGTGACGGTGCCCTTCGTCTACGTGAGGGGAGGGTTGCAGGCCGTCTCCCACCTCCTTCCGGCCCTCCTGGTGCTGGCGGTAGGTCTCGTGCCCCTATTCCTCTTCGCCGCCCTCGTCGCGATCCTCACGCTCCTCGTCAGGACCGAGGCCTTCATCGAGCTCGTCTCCGCCACGGTCTACACCTTCACAGGCATAGCGTATCCTCTGACCGTCTTCCCTCAGATCGTCGTCGCCCTGGCCCAGCTCCTGCCGCACCCTCACGTGGCCGAGTCGGTGAGGCTCGCGGTCTTCTACGGCATCATAGAGCCGGCGAGGTTCATTCCGATGCTGGTCGTCCTCGCAGGTTACGCAGTCTTCTCGACCGTCCTTTACTCGCGGATAGAGCGCGCCCTCAGGAGGGGAGGGAGGTATGAGGTCGTCACCGAGTGACCTGAAAGCTGGGCTCTGGGCCTTCTCGAAGCTCCTCTTCAGGAGCCCATGGTTCGCCGTCGGCCTCGTCACCGCACCGGTCTGGTCGATGGGGATAGGGCTGACCTTCGCGATACACGCGCCGTCGTTGCTGGCCGATCAGGGATCGCTGAGGGGCCTCTCGCTCGGAGCGGGCTACTTCGTCGTCACCTCCATCGTCCTCTGGAACGTCGGCCACTTCCTCAGGCAGGTCAAGGAAGAGGGTGTTCTCCACTCGGTGGTGCTCGCTGGAGGGAGGGTAGAGGTCCTTATGTTGGCGAGGGGAGTGACGTCCCTTCCTTACACGGCTCTGGCGATGGCGCTCTCCTATGTCGTCATGGTCCTGCTCCTCGGATCGAGCCCCGTCCTCGTCGACCCCCTTGGCGCTGCGGCCTCCTTCCTCCTCCTCCACGCGGTCTTGATGTCGATCTCCCTGCTGGCCGGCTCTGCGTTCCTCTGGATCAGAAGGCCGTGGATAATCACTAACGTGCTCCAGTTTCTGCTGCCTATGAGCTCAGGCATGATTCCCGTCGAGCTCTTCCCTGAGCAGATCAGGTCCGTCATCGCCGCTTCACCGATCGCCCACGTCTTCGAGCTGCTGAGGAGGTCTGTGACCGGTGTTCCCTCGCTGCCCCTCGGCCAAACGCAGCTCCTCGCCTCTGCTGCGCTCTCGAGCGTCTCGCTCCTCGCAGCTTCAGTGCTGGCGATGAAGTTCTCCACAGAGAGGCTCAGGAGGTCTTGAGAGGCCGAAGCTCCTCTGAGGTCTCAGCCGCTCCTAATCCTCTCCAGGACCTCCTCGAAGTGGGAAGGCAGGTCCTTCAGCAGCTCGACGTCGGAGGCCGAGAACCTCTCCCTCGCCTCTTCTCCCAAAGACCTCACGTACTCGGCGATGACCTCTCCCCTTATCCTCGCCTCGTCGGGGAAGATCTCCTCCGACGCAGGTATCCGGAGGCCCGCATCGATGGCCCCCTTGATCGCCGCGAAGACCCTCGCTCCCTTAGAAGGCGTCCTCATCCCTATGTCGGCTATCGCCTCGGTGTAGCCCTTCGCCACCGCGAGCTTCCCTGCGAGGTATCCGGTCAGGTAGGCTGCGGGCGTGTTCTTGGTCCCAGCCCTCCATCCGTACCTCGCGAGGACCTTCGATGTCACGGTCAGGACCGTCCTGTCGCCGCCGGCCTTGGACTCGACCAGCTGGACGATCACGTAGCGGTTGGTCCTCCTTACGACGAGCCTCGGCTTCCCCGACTTGACCAGCTTCAGCCTCGCCCTGTAATCGGTCACCCCCTCCCTTCTCCTCCTCGGCGGGATCCTCTTCAGAACGGCCATCCCCTCACCCCTCCTTCTTCATGACGCCCATCTCGATCAGGAGGTTCCGTATGTCGGCGATCGACTTGAACCTGCCAGCCTTGACTTGGAGGTAGAGCTTCCTGTAGAGCGACCTGTCGATGATGCCGTGGTCCCTCAGCCTCCTCAGGTACCTCCTCTGGGGCCTGACCCTCATGATCCACCTCTCCTTCTTCGTCAGCGTCGCGTACTTCCCTCCCTTCCTCACCCTCGTCTCCTTTGCCCTGTTCCTCGTCTGGCCCCTGACCGGTGCCGCGTATATCGCTCCCTCCTCGATGAGGGCCCTCACGTCCTCCCTGGTTATGGCGTCGGCTATCTCCTCGAGCCTCTCCGGGTCGAACCTTATCCTGTTCTCCCCTACGCCCAGTATGTCGGCCGCGAGCCTCCTCTGGAGCTTCAGCTGCATCTCCCACCCCGCTCCCCTCCATCAATTGATAAACCTCGAGGAGCGCAGGCTTCAGTCGTTGCCGGACCTTCTCGGCAGAGGCGCGAGGCAACGGTTTAGTGAGGGCGCGACCCGTCGCTGGAGGGGGCCAAGGGTTTGGGGCTGAACTACCGCGAAGTGGGCCTGAAGGTGGGCCTCGAGATCCACAGGCAGCTGGACACGAGGACCAAGCTCTTCTGCGACTGCCCCACCGAGCCCAGGACCACAGGAAGGACCGTAGAGTTCGTGAGGAGGTTGAGGGAGGCCCAGAGCGAGCTGGGAGAGGTCGATCCGGCTGCGAGGTTCGAGATGAGGCGCGCCAGGACCGTCGTCTACCGGGCCGACCTCGGATCGGTCTGTCTGGTCGAGATGGACGAGGAGCCGCCCCACGAGCTGAACAGGGAGGCCCTCAGGACCGCGCTCACTTTCGCTGCGATGGTGGGCGCCAGGCCCGTCGACGAGGTGCACGTGATGAGGAAGATCGTCATAGACGGCTCCAACACGACCGGGTTCCAGAGGACGTGCGTCGTAGCTGTAGGAGGGTCCGTCAAGGTAGGAGGGAAGGTCGTGCCGATACAGACGATAACGCTCGAGGAGGACGCGGCGAGGCTCGTCGAGCAGAGGGACGGGACCGTCGTCTACGACCTCTCGAGGCTCGGGATACCGCTGATAGAGATCTCCACCGCACCGGTCATCGAGGATCCGAGGGAGGCCTACGAGGTGGCGCTGGCGATAGGGAGGCTCCTCAGGGCAACGGGTAAGGTGAAGAGGGGGATAGGGACAGTGAGGCAGGACCTGAACATCTCCATCGCCGGGAGCGGGCTGGTGGAGGTGAAGGGAGTCCAGGAGCTGGAGGACCTGCCCAAGGTGATCGATTACGAGGTCAGAAGGCTGCTGCACCTGGAGCGGGTCAGGGACGAGCTGAGGTCGAGGGGCGTAAGGCCGGAGGCGGTCAGGTCCGAAAGGCTCAGGGACCTCACGCACCTCTTCTCCTCCAGCAAGAGCAGGCTGATCTCCGGTGCGCTCTCCAAGGGATGGAGGGTGATGGGCGTCAGGCTCCCAGGGTTCGCGGGCCTCCTCGGAGGAGGTGACGTCAGGCTCGGCAAGGAGCTCTCCGACTACGCGAAGGCATGGGCCGGTGTTGAGGGCATACTCCACTCCGACGAGCTGCCGGGCTACGGGATAACGAAGGAGGAGGTGGACGCCGTGAGGCGGGAGCTCTCTTGCGGCGAAGCCGACGCCTTCGTCCTCGTGACAGGCCCTGAGAGGAAATGCATCGATGCGTTGGAGGCAGTTCTGGAGAGGGCCTCCGTCGCGGTCGAGACGGTGCCCGATGAGACGAGGGGGGCCAGGCCCGACGGCACGACGCAGTACCTGAGGCCGCGTCCAGGTTCGGCGAGGATGTACCCTGAGACCGACGTCCCTCCGGTGAGGATCAGCAGGGAGATGCTGGAGGAGATAGCCCGATCCCTTCCGAGGCCCCTCGAGGAGCTGGCCGAAGAGCTCTCGAGGAACTACGGCCTCTCGAGGCAGCTGGCGTGGGAGCTGATCGACGGCGAAATTGTGGAGGACTTCCTCTCCCTCGTCGGTACAGGCGTTGCGCCCTCCTTCATCGCTAGCCTCCTCACCGAGGTGATGAAGGACCTGAGGCGTCAGGGCGTGAGGGTCGAGAACGTCGAGATCGACGCGATCCGCAGGTACCTCGAGCTGGTGGCCGAGGGGAGGACCGCCAAGGAATCGGCGAGGGAGGTACTGGTCTATCTGGCTGGAAATCCTGGGTCGAGCGTCGAGGACGCCCTGGAAGCCCTCGGGCTCCTGGCACCTCCGCTGGAGGAGGTCGAGAGGACGGTCGACGAGCTGGTGAGGGAGATGCTGCCGAGGCTCGGAGGGCGCGACCCCTTCGGACCGATAATGGGGGAGCTGATGAAGAGGTACAGGGGAAGGGTCGACGGCGCTGTTCTTAGCAGGCTTCTGCGG
>JAVVHL010000083.1:0-5440 GCA_032249575.1 Candidatus Calditenuis sp.
TCCTCGCGTAGGCGCCGGGCATCCCCGTCTACCGCCCTCGACCTCCTAATGAGTCCTTTCACCGAACGAGGAGGGGAACGGCGGCGGAGAGGAACATCAGCAGCAGGTAGATCCCTATCGACCTCCTCATCAGCTCGGCGAGCCTCTCCACGAGCCTCTCACCCAGGACCGGAACGTCCCTGTGGACGACCTCCGTCACTAAGACCTCGGCCTCCTCCATCTCCCCGAGCGCCTTGGAGGAGAGCTGGGCGAAAGTCTCCGCCAAATACTTCACGTCCACCGCCTCACCCACAGGTTTGTAGCCGCGGCCTCCGAGGGCTACGCCGTTCACAGCGTGCGTGTCGGTCGTCAGGAGCTCAGCGTATTCCCATCCTTGTTCGCGCAGGACGTCAACTACCGCCGACCTCACATGGGGCAGGGCGTTGTTCCCGTCGACCACAGCGATAGCCATCCTCCTCCCTCCCACCTCGATCCCGAGGAGCGAGAGGCCTGAGGGACCGATCCCCTCGTATGGGCCGTAGAGCTCGGGGACCTTTTTGACGAGGGCCACCCTCACCCGCCCTGAAACCCTCTCCGACCGCAGCAGCTCCTCGACCGCCTCCCTGATCCTCCGTAGCTCCTCCTCGCCCACCGAGTCGTAGCCGTCCGCGTACGAGTTGTGGGGGTCGATCACCCTCACACCCTTCTCTGAGAGGCGCTCCTCGAGCTCCGGCGGAAGGTCCTCCATCGGCTCAGGGTTGAGCGTGGGAACGACGAAGCTCAGCCCTCCGGCCTCGAACCCCATCACCTTAACGCCCTGGACCTCCCTCTGCGGAAGCAGCCTGAGCGATGCACCATCACCCACCCATGAACTGCCATCCAGCGATTCGGCCAGCTCCCTCGCGACCCTCCTGACCTCTCTGCCGTCGAAGACGTCGGCACCGTGCCCCGAGCACCCCTTCACGACTAGGCCGTCGATGCCGCACCTCGCCAGCTCCAGCTCCATCAGGTAGTTCATCATGGAGCTGCCCACGTTCCTGAACGGGCCGAAGTGGAACCTCGTCAGGACCAAAGCGATCCTCCTACCTGAGGAGCAACGGAAGAGGACGACGGTCGACCTGAAGTCCCTCCGCTCCATGAAGGGCCTCAGCTCCCCTTCGAGGACCTCCGCCCTCCCTCCGAGGATGACGCCCACGAACCCAGCCGTGAGCCGCATCGGCGAGAGGCCCTCGGCTCCGAGCGAGAGGAGCCCGACGCAGACGGTCGAGAGCGAAAGGCCCCAAAGGACCGAGGCCAGGGAAGGCAGGGCGAGCTCCTCCCTCGTCAGCCCTACAGCGACCCTCACCAGAGAGCCAGCGAACCCGGCAACGACCCCCTTCCACCTCCTCACGTCGAAGGTGGAGAGGACGGTGGTCCTGACGTAGGCCGAGAGCGAGAGGGAGGCGAGGAAAGCGCTGTAGGCGAGACCAGGCGATGAGGTCAAGAGCGCCGACAACGTTCCTATTGTAGCGCCGGCCAGCAGGAAGTAGTTCTCGAGGAGAGTCATCATGTTGAGCCTCCTGACGGTGGCGACGACGGACCTGCTGAAGGCTGTCCTCGAGGCGATGAGGTTGACAGCTATGGGGCCGATCCCCAGGGAGAGCAGCCAAAAGGCGAGCCCCGTTGGAGGCGGAATGCCGCCCTCGAGGACGATGCCGATCAGGACTGAGGTGACGACGATCAGGGCTGGCGCGAGCCTGGACCCGGGAGGCCTGAAGAGGTACCGGTACTTCGAGGCGATCCTCGACGTCGCATCCAACTCTACCCGTCCCAGGAACTCCCTGTATTAGAGGGCCACTAGAACTGGGACTTAGGGCGGAGGGCTGGGCTCAGACGCGCAGCTCGTACATCGGCTTCGGAGACCAACCGGGAGGAAGGATCAGGTCCTCGACCGACCTTCCCGGCGGAACCATCGGGAAGACCTTCTCGTCCCTGCTGATCGGGACGTCCAGCACCACCGCCTGGTCGTTCCTTATGGCCCTCCTCACGTGGGCCCTGAGCTCCTCGTAGCTCTGGACGAAGTGGCCCTCGACGCCGAAGGCCTCCGAGAGCCTGACGAGGTTCGTTATGTCGGAGAAGTCGACGTCCTTGAAACGCTTCCGGTAGAAGAGGTCCTGCCACTGCCTCACCATGCCGAGCGAGCGGTTGTCGAGGATCACCGTGATCACCGGAAGGTCGTATTCGGCCACGTTGCTGAGCGTCTGGCAGGTCATCAGGAAGCTGCCGTCGCCGTCTATGTTGAGGACGACCCTGTTGGGCGCCGCGACCTTAGCTCCGAAAGCTGCCGGAAGACCGAAGCCCATCGTCCCGAGCCCCCAGCTGCTGATGAAGGTCCCCGGCTCCAGGACGCGGTAGAAGAGCTGGGCCCACATCTGATGCTGCCCTACACCGGTCGTCACGATAGCCGACCTGGGCATCTCGTCCCTGAGGACCTTCACGACCTTGGGTGCCGAGAGGGCTCCCTCGTCGTTCTGCGAGAGCATGTACTCGTCGTAAGCCGCACCTATCTCCTTCAGCCGAGCAATCCAGAGCGGGTCCACGTCGGACCTTCCGGCCCGGAGGGAAGCGAGGATCTCGCCGAGGACGCGCTTAGCGTCGCCGCAGATGAAGACGTCTGGCCTCACAGCCTTTCCGTTCTCCGACGGATCGACGTCGACGTGTATGACCTTCCGCTTCGTTGAGAACTCGGCCGGAGGGCCTATTGCCCTGTCGGAGAGCCTGGTGCCAACGCAGACGGCGAGGTCCGATTCGACGAGGGCGAGGTTCGCCTCGACCCTTCCGTGCATCCCCACGACTCCGAGGACGTTGGGATGGTCCTCCGGGACGCAGTTCTTTCCGGGCGATGTGGTGACGATCGGCGCTTGGAGCATCTCGGACAGCGCGAGGACCTCATCGGTAGCGTTGCTGTAGTGGACGCCCCCGCCGACGACTATGACGGGTTTCTTGGACCCGAGCATCAGCTCCACGGCTCTCAAGACGGCTTCCCTGTCGGGCTCTGGCGGTGATAGCGCGAAACGCTCCTCAGGCCTCGGTGGGCCGTCCCACTCGCCGACATCGGCCTGGAAGACGTCGCGCGGGACGTCGATGAGCGTCGGGCCCGGTCGGAGCGACGTTGAGCACCAGTAAGCGTTGACGAACTCCTGGCTCAACCTGCTCGGGTCCATAACGGTCGTAGCGTACTTCACGTGGGGCATCACGAGCCCCACTATGTCAGCCTCCTGGAACGCGTCAGTCCCCATGAAGGGCCTGATCACCTGACCTGTTATGGCGACGAGGGGCGAGCTGTCCATGGCCGCGTTGACGATTCCCGTGATGAGGTTAGTCGCACCTGGTCCGGACGTGGCTGCCACGAGTCCTGGTCTCCTCTTCACCCTCGCGTAACCTTCGGCAGCATGGGTCGCCTGCTGCTCGTGCTTCATCAGGAACGATCTGATCTCCGAGTCGACCAGGGCGTCGTAGAAGGGCAGGTTGGCACCTCCCGGTATGCCGAAGATCGCCTCCACGCCCAGCTCCTCCATCGTCCTTACCAGCTTCCTCGCCGCGTCCAACTCAACCACCACTCTCCGCTGAGAGGGCCTGGGAGACGGCGCCCGCTACGGCCATCGCCACCGCAAGCCCAGGATCGTGGGCCAGACCCCTTCCCGTGATGGTGCGGGAGTTGATCACGACGACCGCCTCAGCCTCAGCAGGGTACCTGTCAGGGTCCGGTGGGACGTAGAGCGTGAGGTCCTCGAGTTGCAGCTGGCCCACGAGCCTGCTTAACCCCCTCTTGACCGCATCCAGAGAGGCCGCGACGGTCGACCTGCCGTAACCGGTCGAATGTATCCTCTCGCCCCTGACGCTCATCCCTATGCTGCACGAGAAGAGCTCGCCGTCCTTCGAGTAGGCGATCGATTCGATCGAGACCGTGGGCCTCAAGACCTCCATGCCTCCGAGCACCTCCCTTAGCAGCAGCTCCTCCGTCACCCGCATCCCCATGTCGCCCAGCTCCTTGACCCTCTCCAGAACCCTCCTCGTCTCCTCTGGGCTGAGGTTGAAGCCGTGCTGTTTGAGGACCTCTAGGACCGCATGGGTCCCGGAGTGCTTACCGAGCACTATCCTCCTCCGCTTCCCGACGACCTCAGGCATCACAGGCTCGTACGTGGCAGGGTTGTTGATCACGCCGTGGACGTGGATGCCGCTCTCGTGGGAGAAGGCGTTCTCGCCCACTACGGCCTTGTTCTTCTGGACCACCATCCCGGTCAGCCTCGAGACGAGGCGCGAAACGCTCGCCAGCTTCTCGAGCCTTATACCAGTCCTCACGCCGTACAGCGTCTCGAGGGCCAGGACCACCTCCTCGAGGCTCGTGTTGCCTGCCCTCTCTCCGATTCCGTTGACCGTGACGTGGACGATCTCAGCTCCAGCCTCCACACCGGCCAAAGTGTTCGCAGTCGCAAGGCCCATGTCGTCATGGCAGTGGACCGCTACAGGAAGGCCCGTAACGCCCCTCACCTCCCTCACCAGCTCCTTCATCACCTCGGGTATCGCGACCCCCACCGTGTCGGGTATGTCGACGCTGTCGGCCCCCGCCTCCGCAGCACCCTTGTAGACCTTCAGGAGGAAAGACCTCTCGGACCTCGTAGCGTCCTCGCAGGAGAAGTGGACGGTCACGCCCCTCGACTTCGCGTACTCCACCATCTCCACCGCCCTTCTGTAGACCTCCTCCGGCGTCATCCGGAGCTTGTACTTCATGTGGAGCTCTGACGTCGCGATGAAGACGTGGACCCAGTCGACACCAGCGTCGACGGCCCTGTCGATGTCGCCCCTTTCGCACCTGCTCAGCGCGCAGATCTTCGAGGGGAGCCCGAGCCTCGCTATCGCCTTAACGGCCTCTGCCTCTCCCCTTGAAACAGCAGGGTAGCCGGCCTCGATGACGGCGACTCCCAGATCAGCCAAGGCCTCCGCTATCCTGATTTTCTCCTCGACCCTCAGGGCAACGCCGGGACTCTGCTCGCCGTCGCGCAGCGTCGTGTCGAAGACCTGGACGCTCGACGGGAGCGATGGATTCCTTCCCAGAACGAACTCCCTCCAGACCATGGCGACCACCTCAGAGGAGGAGCAGCGGCGGGGCATCCTGCTCAGCGGTTTCCGCGACAGCGGACCTCGGACCCGAGACTACTTGGGAGCAAGCAATACAGCCCCACCCGCTTGCCGAGACGATTGAAATCGGTTCGCTATAAACTTACTGCGGAGAGGGCGACAGGACGCGCGGCGCGGCAAGGCGGATGCGACCGACTTAGATAGGTCCTGCTCCGTGGACAACTCGAGACCTTGAGGAGGGAGGAGGTGGAGTTGCTGAGGAGGAGGGCACAGAACATGCTCAGGCTCTCGGAGGAGGAGCTACGTCAAGAGATGTACGACACGGCTGCGTTCCTGGCAGAGC
>JAVVHL010000084.1:0-5369 GCA_032249575.1 Candidatus Calditenuis sp.
TATATCTGAGGTCCGGATGAACCACAGCGGTGAGGGTTCGAAGGTGGGCGAAAGAGCTGCTGAGAGGGCCACCATAACGAGGCTGGTCCTCGACGTCCTGAAACCCCACCAGCCCAGCATAGTGGAGTTCGCGGTAGCGCTCACGAAGGTCAAGGGCGTCGAGCGGGTGGACTCCTCAGTGGTCGAGATGGACGCCGAGACAGAGACGATCAAGGTCGTGGTCGAGGGGAAGGACCTGGAGGTCGAAGCGATCGCTGAGGTGATCAGGGACCTGGGAGGTGTGGTCCACTCGGTCGATGCGGTCGTCGCCGAGGTCAGGAGGTCTGAGCGTAGGTGATGGGTCTGCTCAGGAGAATACGGGCCGTCCTCAAGGTGGCGAGGGCCGCGGAGTTCGCGAGGCGCTTGGCCTTGATGAACTTCTTCGAAGGCGTCACAATAGGTTCTGGGCTGGCGATCGGCCTCTACCTCTCCGGGAACTTCAGCTACCACGCTTCGCTGCTGACGGTGCTCTCTGTGGCCGTAGGCTCTGCGGTCTCGGGGTTCATGGGTGCTTGGATGGCGGAGAGGATCGAGCAAGAGCACCGATTGAAAAGGATCGAGGAGGCCATCCTCTCCGACCTCAGGGGAACGCTCTACCAGAGGGCTGCCCAGAGAGCGCCCATCTTAGTCGGGACCTTCAACGGCCTCTCGGCCGCTGCGGGCGTAGGCGTCGTTGCAGCTCCTTTCCTCGCGTCCCTGTTGCTGGGGTCAGATCCGCTCACCGGGGCCGTAGCCTCCGTCGCCGTCTCGATCGCTTCCCTCACCGGCGTAGGTCTCGTGTTGGAGAGGACCATGAGGCTGGATCCGGTCTTCGCGGTCAAGAGGATCGTGGCGGCAGGGCTTGCGACGATGCTTCTGGTCCTCGCGATGGACCTCCTCATAGGAGCGCTTTAGCAGCGACAAGGCTTTTTGATGAGGCACGTCACCGCGAACGACGTGAGGGTAGCCGTCCTATCGGACACCCACGACAACCTACAGAAGCTCAGGGCGGCCCTCTCGATCGCGAAGGAGAGGAGCGTGGAGGCGGTGATCCACCTCGGCGACTTCACAAGCCCCTTCACGCTCAGGGAGCTGGCCGGTTCCGCTCAGAGGGTCGTCGCCGTCCTCGGGAACAACGACGGAGACCCGCTGGCCCTCCAACGCGTCGCGTCGGCGTCCGGTGTCGAACTCCAGCACTGGCCCCACGAGCTCGAGCTCGGAGGGAGGAGGTTCCTGCTGATTCACGGCTTCGGGGCGGCGGAGACGCTGATCAAGGTGGTCGAGGCCCTGGCCGGGTCGGGGAGGTGGGACGCGGTGCTCTACGGCCACACCCATAGGCTCGACCTGCGCAGGGTCGGAGGGGCCCTCGTCCTGAACCCAGGCGAGGTCTACGGAGGCCTAACGGGCAGGTCCACCTTCGCTTTCCTCGACACGGAAAGGATGGAGGCCGAGATCGTCGAGGTCTGAAGGCCGAAAAGTCGGGATGAACCTATAAGACCGCCTCCACCTGTCCGTCCGTGCGGGTAGCACTGGCCTACAGCGGAGGCCTCGACACGACGGTCTCGATCAAGTGGCTCCAGGAGAAGTATGATGCCGAGGTGATCACGGTCACCGTCGACGTTGGCCAGCCCGAGGACTTCGAGGAGGTCGAGAGGAGGGCCTACGAGGCTGGTGCGGTCAAGCACTACCTCATCGACGGCAAGTCGAGGTTCGCTGAGGAGTTCGTCAAGCCTGCCATCAAGGCGAACGCGCTCTACGAGGGAGAATACCCCGTATCGACTTCGCTGAGCAGGTACCTCATAGCGGAGGAGGTGGCGAAGGTCGCCAAGAAGGAGGGGTGCGACGCCGTGGCCCACGGTTGCACAGGCAAGGGCAACGACCAGCTGAGGTTCGACGCCACCTTCGCGGTCCTCGTCCCCGAGATGAAGGTCATAGCGCCTGTGAGGGAGTGGGGGATGAGCAGGGACCAGGAGATCGAGTACGCCAGGTCCAAGGGACTCAGGATAGACCTGAAGAAGAGCAAGTACAGCATCGACGAGAACCTTTGGGGGAGGTCGATAGAGGCCGGAGACTTGGAGGACCCCTGGCACCCCGTCGACTGGGACGCCTTCAAGTTCATCCGTCCTCCTTCCGAGTGGCCGGAGGGCGAGGAGATCGTCGTCGAGTTCGAGAGGGGAGCACCGGTTGCCATCAACGGCGAGAGGATGCCGCTGGAGGAGATGGTGATGCAGCTGAACTTCAGGGCAGGGAGGCACGGGATCGGCCTCATAGACCACATGGAGGACAGGGTGATCGGCCTGAAGTCGAGGGAGGTCTACGAGGCGCCGGCCGCTACGGTCCTGATCAGGGCCCACAAAGACCTCGAGAAGCTGGTGCTCGGCAGGAGGACCCTCGCCTTCAAGAGGTCGGTCGAGGAGGAGTGGACCTGGCTCGTCTACGCTGGGCTCTGGCACGACCCGCTGAGGAGGGCCCTCGACGCCTTCATCGAGGAGACGCAGAAGGTCGTGAGCGGTGAGGTCAGGCTCAGGATGGAGAAGGG
The DNA here is from genome assembly GCA_032249575.1 of Candidatus Calditenuis sp. Lineage (GTDB taxonomy): Archaea > Thermoproteota > Nitrososphaeria_A > Caldarchaeales > Calditenuaceae > Calditenuis. The sequence goes on from JAVVHL010000084.1 coordinate 2,558, forward strand.
CTCGCTGAGGGTGATGGGGAGGAGGAGCGAGTACGCCGCCTACTCGGAGGAGCTGATCACCTACTCGGGGATGAGCACCTTCGACCAGAGGGCGGGCGCTGCGTTCTCCCAGCTGTGGTCGCTCGAGACGAGGATCCTCAACAGGGCGAGGAGGTCGCTCAGGTGACGTAACAGGGCCTCGGAGCGATCGCGTAGCGCAGGACTTAACCAAAGACACATTAGCTGCACAGGATAGGGCTCTACGTGCTTGTGATCTGGGTTCCTGGCGAGAAGCACGACGCCGTCCTCAACAGGATCCTCTCCGACGACCTGGCCTCGAGGGCGAGCGTGATCTCCAGGGACGCCTCGATCCTCGTCGGAAAGAGCGGCTTCTACATCCGGGTTATGGGGACCGAGGAGCAGGAGGCGAGGGCGAGGGAGCTCGTCGGCGAGGACGGCCGCATCGTCACCGGCGAGGAGCTCGAGGAGGTCGTCAAGGCTCTGAAAGAGGAAGACGAGCGGTCCCTCTCAGGAATGGGACTCCTTTTTGGCGGCGGCTAGACCTTCAGCGTTTTGCATACAGTTGAAGACAATTTGCTACATCGGTGATAACTAAATACGGGGTCTATGTATCATATGATGTGGGTGATGGAGATGTCGGGACGCGTCTCCACCTGGGCGAACCGGTTCATCGCCGCAGCAATAGTCCAGGGAGCGCTGGCCGTGATCCTGACGGCCTACTTCGTGCTCGGGCAGTTCGCCTGGCTGAAGCCCGAGGTCTCGAGGGTGATCGCCGGCGGCAGCGCTGGGACCTGGTTCACGGTCGGCTACGTCACGTACCTGGTCGTCGGAGTGATAGGCGTGGCGGTGACGGCTCTCTTCTACCACCACATCGAGGTGACCCTCGGCAAGCCCTACGCGGGATCGCTCAACCTCCTCGCGTGGATCCACCTGATCCTGATGAACGTGGGGGTCATCGGCGCCACCTGGCTGATGATGATCGGCGGATACCTCGGAGGCGCTGCGATGCTGCCGCCAGCCGTCGGAGGTAAGGGATGGACGGCACAGGAGGTCCACGAGAAGGTCTTCTATTCGATTCCCGGAGGTTATCCGCTGTGGATAGCGGTGTTCATCATACTGCTGGGGATCGGCGTCCTCGCGGGCGGACTAGGATACGTGCTGGCCTGGAGGAGGAAGACCTGAACGGAAAAGTCCCCAAAACCCATACCTTTTTTGGTTCTATTTCCTCCGGTTTACCACCCTCTCGAAAGCTATCTTTCTCGCGAGCTCGAGGTCCTCCTCGGTGTCCACGTCCAAGAGCTCGACCGGGTCAACCTCAAGCCCAACGGCCCTGCCCGTGTTCCTCCTGATCACCTCCTTTGCCCCCGCGTCCCCCCTGAGCGCCATCAGGTCAGCATAGAACTCGGACCTGAACGCCGAGGGGCTCCTGATCTCCCCACCTACCTTGCAGTAGGCGATGCCGCGCTCCCGAGCTGCCGAGGCGAGGAGGTCTATGGTCCTCGGGGTGACGAAGGGCATGTCGCCGAGGCAGATGACGACGCCTTCGCTCTCCCTCGGCAGGGCCCTGACGCCCTCCCTTATGCTGCTGGACATCCCCTCCCGCCAACCGTCGCACACGACCACCTCAACCCCAGCAGGAAGGGCCCTCCTGACCTCATCCGCCCTGTTCCCTAGGACCACGACCACAGGCCTGCACCGAGACCCCATCGCCGCCTCCACGGACCAGAGGACGAGAGGTCTCCCCCCGAGGTCCTCAAGCAGCTTGAACCTTCCTCCCATCCTCGTCGAGCCACCCGCTGCGAGCACGACCACCGCGAACGTCATTCCACTTTCACCGAGGATTGCATAAAATTCTTATACCAACCGTTTCACAATAGAACTCGAGTGATGGACGATGCCGGCCAAGAAGGCAGCCAAGAAGGGCACGAAGAAGGTGGCGAAGACGGCTAAGAAGGCGGCGAAGAAGCCGGCGAAGAAGCCCGCGAAGAAGGTGGCCAAGGCGGCTAAGCCACCGGCTGAGAAGCCACCGGCCGAGAAACCTCCGGCTCCGTCGACAGGTTGAGGCCGAACAACTGGGAACCACAAACCTCTTTGAATTTTTTGGATTGAGGACCCTTCAAACCGAAGTCCTGAGTCTCCTCTCGACCTCCTCAACGATCTCCTCCCTGCTCCTCCCCTCCGTCTCTATCCCCAGCTCCCTTGCCACCCGGATGAGCTCGTCCTCCCTCTCGCCCCTCCTGACCTCTGCGGCGAGCTTGCCCAGGCTCCGACCCCAACGGACGATGACGTCGGGCTTAAGGAGGATCCAGATGAAGGCTATGACGGCGACGAGGGTGATCAGCTCCACCGGCGTCAGCATCCCCTTTCAGCCCTTCTTCAGCTTGGCCGCGATCTCGTCGGCTATCTGCTCCCTCGTCTTGCCCTCCGTCTCTATCCCCAGGGACCTCGCGATCTGGATGATGTCCGCAGATCCTCCGCCCTGAGATGAGGACGGCGTGGAGGGCCTCGTCAGCTCCTCTTGGAACTCCCTGCTGGCCTTCTCGAACTCTTTCTTCGCCTGGCCCACGGCCCTCGCGAGCTTGGGCAACTTCTCGGGCCCCCACAGGAACAGGACCAGCACGACGACCAGCACGACGATCCACTCAAGCCCTTGGATCATGCCCTATCATCAGATCCCGTGAGGAGGTTATAAGTGTTGGTTGAAGATGTGTTGCGACCTAGGAACCCGACGACGCTCATCAGACCCCTACGAAGACGGACACGATTGATGTGCCCGCATGCGCCATCGATGCACGGTGACAGATGGCCAGCA
>JAVVHL010000085.1:0-5107 GCA_032249575.1 Candidatus Calditenuis sp.
CTCCCATGGGATCGGGCCAGGGTCGGGACGGGAGGGAACCCTGAGACCTCCAAAGGAGGAGGCCCCTTAGAATAGAGTTTCTCTAAAGGAGAGTACCTGTGATGTCTGAAGAGCCTGGTGAATGAGTCCAGTAGGACGTCGATGACGGGCATCATGGCCAGAGACCATCCCAAAAGGCCTTAAGTAAAACTTGTCAGTCCGAGAAGAAATATGAAAGGAGATAAAGTTGGAGTTCACGATTGCTATTATTGTCCTATGCCCCGGGTGGGATTCGAACCCACGACCTACCGGTCTTCAGCCGGTCGCTCTCCCGCTGAGCTACCGGGGCCCTCTGAGTGGAAACCGAACGAATTTAAAAACCGTTAAACCCGGCAGCAGAACCCATACTACCCTAGGTGATCCTTGCACGTGTTGTTGACAACCCCGCCGTCGTTCAGCGCAAAGATGGGGTAACGCGAATTCGTTGATGCCCTTTCAGCCATCGCTTGACGGGAATGGGTTGATGTCGTTCGCGACGGGGAAACCCGAATTTTACGGCAAGAATTGTTACAAGAACTTCACATTAAGAGAAAATGTCGTGTGATGAACGGCGGGACAGCCCTCAGGACGTCAGGATGAAGAAGGCTATGGCGATGCCGTAGATGGCAAGGGCCTCGGCGAAGGCTGCGATGATGATCGCAACGGTTCGGAGCTCGGGCCTCTCTGCGGAGGCAGCCAGACCGGCAGAACCAGCCCTCGAGATGGCGAATCCGGAAGCAGCAACGGCCGCCGCGAACGCTATCGCTGCAGAGAGAGCCTTGTCCACAACCGCCGCACCACCGGCCTCAGCTGCGAAGCCCAGCTGGATCGTCCACGAGGCCACCAGCAATGCGGGAAACAGCAGACGTAACGTCCTCATGGGTTTTCGCGATTATCCGATACGGGCTACTTTTAAACCTCGTGACAGACGGATTCGACATGAGCGATGGCGATCGGAGGCATCGCCTGGAAAGGGATAAATGATCGCTGGACGCAACCTCACGGGGTAGGGAAGATGGAGTACGTCTACGCGGCACTGCTCCTCCACAGGCTCGGAAAGCCGATCGACGAGCAGAGCGTCAGGAGGGTTGTGGAGGCCGCTGGAGGGACGGTCGACGAGGTGAGGCTGAAGTCGCTGGTGGCGGCCCTTCAGGGGATCAACATCGACGAGGTCCTCAGGAGCGCAGCCGCCGCACCGGTCGTCGCGGCACCGGTAGCGACACAGGCCGCAACCGCTCCAGCACCTGCTGCAGAGGCAGCTCCCAAGGAGGAGAAGAAGGAGGAAAAGAGAGAGGAGGAGGCCCTCTCAGGGCTGGCGGCCCTCTTCGGCTGACCGACCCTCCACGAAAATTTACTTGGTCCTCAATCGGATCGCCTTTTTCAGTGCGGATCCCTGACGCCGAAGTTTTCCCTCAGTCCCTGCCAGAAAAGGGATATCTTGTGAGAGGGCACAACATCGTGAGGAATTGGAGTTCGACGAGAGCCACTACCGGACCGGATACCTCGTCGAGAGGGGCTTCGTGAGGAGGAGGTGCCGGGTCTGCGGGAAGCACTTCTGGACGCTGGACCCGGATAGGGATACGTGCAACGAGGCTCCCTGCGTGCCCTACGACTTCATAGGAAGGCCTCCGACCTCGAGGAGTTACTCGCTCGACGGCATGAGGGATGCCTTCATAGGCTTCTTCGAGGAGCGCGGACACGCTCCGATTGCTCCGTACCCTGTCGTTCCGAGGTGGAGGAGGGACCTCTTCCTCGTATCGGCCAGCATCGTCGACTTCCAGCCCCACGTCACATCGGGCCTGATGGAGCCGCCCGCCAACCCGCTGGTCGTGAGCCAGCCCTGCATCAGGCTGGTCGACGTGGACAAGGTAGGCCTCACGCTCGGAAGGCACATGACGGTCTTCGAGATGGGAGGGGCCCACGCCTTCAACTTCCCTGGGAGGGAGGTCTACTGGAAGGACAGGACCGTGGAGCTCTGCTCCGAGTTCCTCGAGAGGCTCGGCGTGAAGGAGGAAGACGTCGTCTACAAGGAGGGGGTCTGGAGCGGCGGGGGCAACGCGGGTCCCTGCTTCGAGGTGAACGTCGGAGGACTGGAGGTCGCAACGCTCGTCTTCATGAGCTACAGGGTCACGGACGGAGAGCTGGAGGAGCTTCCCGTCAGGACCGTCGACACGGGCTACGGTATAGAGCGCTTCACTTGGCTGAGCAACGGAACGCCCACCGCCTTCGAGGTCGTCTACGCCGACGTGATCCCGAAGGCTTCCGAGCTCCTCGGGAGGTACGAGGTCGACAGGGAGTTCCTGATGCGTTACGGCAGGTACTCGGCTTGGATACAGCCTGGAGGGGAGGTTACGGTCTCGGAGGCGAGGAGGAGGGCCGCTGAGCTGGCCGGCGTAAGCCTCGAGGACGTCCTCGAGGACCTTCAGGCCCTCGAGAGGTTCTACGCTTCACTTGACTACTCCAAGTCCATCGCCTTCATCCTCTCCGAGGGCGTCGTCCCGTCCAACACCAAGGTCGGGTACCTCGCACGCCTCCTGATCAGGAGGCTCTACAGGACGCTCGCCTACCTCAACGCACAGGACAGGGTCCTCGACCTCTTGGACCTGCAGCTGAGGCACTGGGGAAGGAGGTTCAGGCAGCTGCTCGAGGCGAGGGAAGACGTTCTGGAGCTGGTAGACTACGAGGTGAGGAGGTTCGCGGAGACGCTGGAGAAGGGCACGCAGCAGCTGGAGAGGATGCTGAGGGAGCTGAAGGCGAGGGGAGGGGCAGTGACGACGGAGACGATGATCAAGCTCTACGACGAGCGCGGACTGCCTCCGGATCTGGTGCGGGAGGTGGCGGGGAGGCTGGGGGTGAAGGTGGAGGCACCCGAGAACGTCCAGGAGATAGTCGCTGCGATGCACCTCACCGAGTCCCAGAGGCAGGAGCAGCAGGACCCGAGGGAGGGCAGGGCGCGGGCCCTGATCAAGGGACTGCCGGCGACGGAGAGGCTCTACTACCAGGACCAGTACAGGACAGAGTTCGAGGCGAGGGTGCTCGCTGCAGCGGACGGCATGGTTGTGCTCGACGCCACGTGCTTCTACCCTGAGGGAGGGGGGCAAGTGGCCGATACCGGAACGATCTACCACAGCAGGGGCGAGTGCAAAGTGGTGGACGTCCAGTCCTACGACGGCGTCATCGTACACTTCGTAGATGGCCTTCTGCCTTCACCCGGTGAGGTCGTCAGGGGCTCGGTCGACAGGGAGAGGAGGCTCAGCATCATGCGCCACCACACCGCGACGCACATACTGATCGGGACAGTCAGGAGGGTCCTCGGAAGGCACGCGTGGCAGATGGGCGCGAGGAAGGAGGAGAGGAGGGCGAGGCTCGACGTCAGCCACCACAAGCCGCTGACCCCGGAGGACGTTGCCAGGATAGAGAGGGTGGCGAACGAGGTGGTGGCCAAGAGGTTGCCCGTTGAGGTCAGGTGGTACGACAGGCACGAGGCCGAGAGGCTCTTCGGCTTCACGCTTTACCAGGGAGGAGAGGCGCCTGCAGGTCAGGTCAGGGTCGTGAACATCCAAGGCTGGGACGCCGAGGCCTGCGGTGGGACCCACTGCGCCAACACCTCGGAGGTCGGGTTCATCAAGGTCATCGGGACCGAGAAGATCGCTGACGGCGTCGTGAGGATCGAGTTCGCTGCCGGGCCCGCTGCCCTCGAGTACGTCCAGTCTAAGATCTCGGAGCTTGAGGAAAGGGCGGAGCGTTCTGAGAAGGCAGAGCGTGAGATCAGCACCTTCGCCGAGAAACTGTTCAGATCCATGGAGGCAGAAGATCCTACGGACCCTGCCAGGCACCTGGAGTACGTGAGGGCCCACTACTCGGCGGCGGCGAGGTACTGGTTCTCCTTCAGGAAGTACCAGAAGGAGGAGGAAGTGGAGGGGGTGAGGGTGATCTTCGACTTCACGAGGTCCAGAAACGAGCTGCTGATCGATGAGATGCTCCAGCAGGTCTCGACCTTGCAGTTCCCAGCCGTCGTTCTCCTGATCAGATCGGTTGACGACCGCCTCGAGTTCCGCGCTTCGCTGAACAGGCAGGCCCTCAACCTCGGCCTATCACCGGCCGAATTGGCCCAGCGCATGAGCGGGTGGAGGGGGGACGTGAGGGTAGAGGCCTCGGAGAGAGGGCTGAAGGGCGAGGTGACAGGGACGAAGGTCGGAGAACTTTACAGCGCCTTCACCGATGCGATAAGGAGCCTCAGGCGCCGATGAGCCTCGCCAGCGCTTGTGCCCTCGCCTCCGCAACCCTCAGGACGTGCTCTACGGTCTCCGGCGTTACGTACCCGGCCTCCGTGGCCAGAGCGATCGCCCTGCGGTAAGCAAGAGCCAAGATGTCTCCGATCACCTCCGGCTCCGGTATGCCCAGCTCTATCAGGAGTGTTCTGGCGGTGGCGTAACCCGATGCGAGGTCCTTCTTGAAGGCCTCGAGGTCTAACATCAAGTCCTCGGGCCTGATGACCACCTCACCGTCGACCGCCGCTATCACGTTGAGGCCCCTGTAGACGGCGGGGATGTCGAGCTTGGAGAGGAGGCTTGCGAGGGCCGGACTTATCTCGTCGCCCTTCTTAGCGACCACCGTCTCCTTCGCAATCCAGATCGTGCCTCCCTCTATCCTCGTCGGTATCCTCATCTTTCCGAACTCCGAGAGGATGGGGCCCGGAGGGATGCCCGTGTTCATCGGTGGAACGACCACGTCTATGTCCGCCTTCTCTCCGGCCTTCGGAGGCGTAAGGATCCTTCCCCTGTCGATCTCCAGCTTGAGCCGGAACGGGTTGACGTCGGTGGCTATGAATCCGACGGGCACCTTCAGCCCCTTCAGGAGCTCGGCGAGCGCCTTCCTCCCCGCCCTCTCCGCGGCTATCGCAGCTAACGTCTTCTTGGCGACCCTAATAGTGGCCCTTTCCCTAAAGGAAGACCTGAAGCGCTGGAGGACGTCGGTGCTCGTCCTCGTGAGGTCGAGGACCATCACCACCGGGTTCTCCCTGAACATCCTCTCGAGGAGCTCGATCTCCCTCGCCTTCTTCTCCCTCGGCCTCAGCAGCGCCTTCTGG
>JAVVHL010000086.1:0-4987 GCA_032249575.1 Candidatus Calditenuis sp.
TACTACTGAATCGTTGTCGATGTGGGCCCTTCAGCCCTCATTGAGGGGCAACGTTAGAGCTTTACAGTAGATCTCATTAAAGCAGTCGAATGAAGGCGGTAGTCATCAACAGGACAGGACCACCCGATGTCCTCGAGTACACGGACGTGGAGGACCCGAGGCCCGCGGACGGCGAGGCCGTCGTCAGTGTTGCCGCTACTGGCGTCAACCGGATCGACGTCTGGATCAGGTCAGGCCTCTACCCCGTCAAGCTGCCTCACGTCCTCGGCGTCGACGTTGCAGGCACCGTCGAGACCGACACCACGGGAAGCTTCAAACCCGGCGAGCGGGTCCTGATCTATCCCAGCGTCGGTTGTGGTACCTGCGAGCTCTGTGTCTCCGGCGAGGAGCAGATCTGCAGCAAAATGGTTAGGATAGGGCAACACAGGTGGGGAGGTTATGCGGAGAAGGTGGCCTTCCCGTCGAGGGCCCTCGTGAGGGTGCCGGACGGCCTTGAGCTCGAAGAGGCTGCGGCGATCCCAGTGAACTTCCTCACCGCATGGGACGCCCTCGTCAGGGCCGCTAGGGTGGGCCCCAACGACAGGGTCCTCGTGGTGGGAGCAGGGAGCGGCATAGGGTACGCGGCTGTCCAGATAGCAAAGCTCTTCGGAGCCACCGTCATAGCGACCGTCGGGAGCGAAGAGAAGGTCGAGCAGGCCTACAGGATAGGCGCTGACCACGTGATCAACAGGCGGAGATCGGACGTGCGGGAGGAGGTGATGAGGCTCACGGGAGGTAAAGGTGTAGATGTGGTCTTCGAGCACGTCGGCAAGGATTTCTGGGAGACGGCCCTCTCGGTCCTCGGCGTTAAGGGGAGGCTAGTGACGATGGGCGCCACCACAGGTCAGAACGTGGGGATCGACATCAGGGCCCTATACAACAAGCGCCAGGTGATCTTGGGAGCGGGTGTGGGCACAAAGGCCGACCTGCTGAGGATACTCGACCTCTTCGCCAGGAGGAAGCTGAGGGTCCTCATCGATAGGGTCTACAGGCTGAGCGAGGCGGCAGAGGCGCATCGTAGAATGGAGGCCTCCGAGCACTTCGGCAAGATCCTCCTGAAGCCCTGAGCAATCGGTTTTCTTTTTCCGGGTCGCTGGTGTCGGTGAAAGTCCACCGTCGTCCGTCTACCGTATATCCCGGGGATGTTAACGTGGGTGTGGAGATGCCACAGCACCCTAGTGGAGGGGGCCCTGAGACGGAGCTGTTGCCGAGCCTGAAGGAGGTGCTCCTCGCGGAGAAGGTGATCAGGAGATACCTGAGCCCCACGCCCCTCGTCTGGTCCAGGAGGCTTTCGAGGGAGATAGGGGCCGACGTCAGGGTCAAGCTGGAGAACCTCAACCCCACCAACAGCTTCAAGGTCAGGGGAGGCATCTACCTGATGAGCGTCCTGGCTGAGGAGGGCGTCAGGGGGGTCGTCACCGCCTCGATGGGCAACCACGCCCAGTCCATCGCCTACGCCGGTTCCCTCTTCGGCATACCCGTCAAGGTCGTGATGCCCGGATGGGTCTCGAGGGTCAAGGTGGAGGCCGTGGAGGAGCTCGGCGCCGAGGTCATACTGAAGGGTTCCTACTACGACCAGTCGGCCGAGTACGCCGAGGCCCTCGCAAAGGAGCTTGGTTACAGGTACGTCCACGCGATCGAGGAGAGGCTCCTCCACGTCGGCGTCGCCACGATGCACTTGGAGGTCGTCAGGGATCTGCCGGAGGTAGAGGTCGTCATCAACCCCATCGGCGGAGGGACAGGCGCCATCGGTGCGGTCTCGGTCTACAATCGGATGCTCCCCGGCGTGAAGGTCTACGGCGTCCAGGCCGCTGGCGCCGATGCCTTCTATAGGTCCTTCTTGACAGGCGAGCTGGTCGACCTCCACGGCGTCAGGACCAAGGCCGAGGGTCTCGCTGTTGCCAGGTCCTATCCCACGCCTGTGAGGGCGCTCAGAGGGAGGCTCGAGGACGTCGTTCTGGTGACCGACGACGAGATGGAGGAGGCCATCAGGAAGCTCTACGATTCCATCAGGCAGGTCTCCGAGCACGCCGGTGCTGCATCCACCGCAGCCGCCTACAAGATCAGGGAGAGGATCGCCGGCAGGAAGGTGGTCCTGATGCTGACGGGCTCCAACATCGCGCCCGAGGAGTTCGCCAGGATAATCTCCCGAGGGAGCGAGGGGACTCGAGGAAACGGGAGCTGAGGCGCAGCGGTGCGCGGTCCCAAGAAAGCTTGAGCGGAAAGAACAGGGGCGGTTAGTTGCGTCCTAAACCTTCAGCCCTTCTTCTTCCCCTTCCTCGCGAACTCGTAGCTCTCCCCGGGATTGAGGATCACTACCTTGACGCCCTTCGCCTTCGCTCGCACCAGCTTCTCGAACTGCTTCGGGTCCTGCTTTATCGCGTCGAATGTGTTGTAGTGCATCGGTATGACCACCTTCGGCTTGATCAGCGAGACCGCTACCGCAGCCTCCTGCGGCCCCATCGTGAAGAGGCTTCCTATCGGAAGGAGCGCCACGTCGGGTTTGTAGAGCTGCCCGATCAGCTTCATGTCGCTGAAGAGCGCCGTGTCTCCCGCGTGGTAGATAGTAGCGTCGCTACCGTGGATCACGACGCCCGAGGGATTGCCCGTGTGGAGCGCAGGGACGAAGGTCAACCTGAGGCCATCTGCGGCGAAGGTCCCTCCCATGTTCGCGCCTAAGGTCCTCTTCACGCCGTTCTGCTCCGCCTTCACGGCCAGCTCGTAGAGCGCCACGAAGAGCGCGTCGTTCTTCTTACAGATCTCGAAGGCATCGCCGAGGTGGTCGAAGTGCTCGTGCGTCACGATCACGTAATCCACCTTCCCCAGCTCGTCGACCTTGACCGGCGCCGCCGGGTTGTTCGTGATGAAGGGATCTATCAGCACGCTCTTCCCGTCGACCTCGATGTGCCAAGCTGCGTGACCGAGCCACCTGAGCTTCGCCATACGTCACCCATTTCCTGAAGTTCGCTTATAAGCTTTGGACGGCGGAAGCGAAGCGCCACTCGGCTCCCTCCTGTCCACCAAATCTCGGCGACGCTGAGACACGTCTCCTCTCGGTGCGCGGCGGATCCTTCAGCCAGTCCCCTTGACACCGTCGATCCGAAGGTTTAATGGTAGGTGATCGAGCAGAACGGCCGATGGTCGGTGGTGTAGTTCCAGCTCGGAGTAGCGCTGAAGGCGAGCGTCCTGGGTGCCTCTGAAACGGAGAAGCTCCGTAGAGTTCTCCGGCTCTATGACCTATCGGCGGAGCTGGACCTGGACCTCTTCGTCCTCGACTCGGAGAGGGCCCACGACGACCTGAGCGTCCCGTCGCTCGGTGAGCTGGTTAGAAGGGCCGAAGAGGTTGGAGGGCCGAAGGTCGTGATCACGCTGCCCGTTAGGAGGAGCGACTTCCCGGAGAGGCTGAAGGGCGTGATGCGCCTCCTCTCCAGAAGCGAGCGCGCCTCCCTCTGCCTCGTCGCCGGCAACCCGGCTTACCTCACCGAGGAGGAAAGGAAAATGCCTGCGGGAGGATTGCTCGCCTCGGCCGTCAAGCGGGTCATCGGTGAGCTCGGACCTGAGACCGAGGTCTTCGTCGGCACCGAGAGGGTCGAGAACGTCGTAGCGAGGCTCTGCGCTGAACACAACGTCGTGCCTTTCCTCCTCCTCGACGACCACAGCCCGGAGCTCCTGGCGCTTCTCAGGCCCAACAGCAACAGGCTCGCCGTCTACGTTCCTTTCGCCGTCGGCCCGAGGAGGGAAGACGCGATCCCCTCGCTGATCTCCTACGTCGAGCGGAGGATGAGAGCTCTTAGGCTTTCTGGGAGACCTACGGATCACTTGGACCGCTTCTGCGTCGTCGGCAACCAGCATGATGTCTCATCGAGGATCAGGCACCTCTCGAGGCAATACGACGTCGTGATAGGATATCCTGCCAACCCCAATCCGGAGCAGATCAAGTTCTGGTCGCTCCTCGGGCAGACCTAGGCGTCGGATTCCTGACCCAACTCATGATCTCCTTGAGCCTGTTCGCGTCGTATTCCAGCACCACGTCCCCGTCCTCGGTCCTTCTAACGTACGTGTAATCTGCGAGGAGCCCTGCGTGGGCGAAGAAGTTCCGCTTCTTGTCCCCGCTCCCTTTGAGCTGCAGCAAATCCTTCAGCAAACTCTTTTCGCCGAGCACCCTGCCCTCCTTGACCGCCTCAGATATCTGATAGGCCTCGTACTCGAGGACGTAGCTGTTCAGTTTGAGCCTCTGGTCTTCATAAACGCGCTTCATCACCTCGAGGATGCGCCCCAACCTCCCGCCCGTCGACTTGACCGATTCCATGACCTTGCTGAGGTACATCGAGAGGGCCGCTGTGATGACCCATCCGCTCACCTCGCTCCTGTCGACCTTGAACCTCCTGAGGCGCAGGGTGCTCCCTTCGATGACGAACGACCTCGCCTCCTCTATGACCTCCATCGCCTCCCTCAGCAGCCTCAGCATCTTCCTGCCATCGGGCTCCTCGAGGTAGTTCAGCACGAGGGGCGCGTTGTACCTTACGGCGTTAAAGGCGAGCCTCGCCTTGTTCCACTCGCCCGTCATCTCCTCTACCAACCCGTGAACCCTCTTCCCTAGTTCGATAGCCCTGTCAGTTCGGTCGGCCACCAGCTGTCCCTTCAGCTCCGGCAGATCGAAGAAGGCCCTGTGGTGAGTCGGCTCCAGCTCCACCGTCACCTCACTTCCAACCGACGGAGGAGGGTGATAGGCCGTCTTGAGGACGAAGCTCCCCTGTCCACCGTCTCCCGACGCCTGGTCAACGAACGCTCGGTAGGCTCGGTACACGCTCAGCGCCATCTGCACCGCCATCAGGTAAGCGTTGTGTCCGGTAGAAGTGCAGAAGATCAGCTTCTCGTCCCGGTCAGAGATCTCGGTCAACTCGACCAATATGTAAGACGAGATGTTGCCGATCGAGTTCTCGAACTC
>JAVVHL010000087.1:0-4923 GCA_032249575.1 Candidatus Calditenuis sp.
GTATTCCTCGACGCTTTCCGGCTTATCGGATAGCCCGAAGCCCCTCAGGTCCGGCAGGACGAGCATCGCTGAGGATGAAAGCGGTTCCACAACCTTCTCCCAGTCCTTCCAGAAGCCGGGCCAGCCGTGGAGCAGGATCAGCGCCTTACCTGCACCCGACACTAATGCGTGGAGCCTGACGTTCCCGTTCCTCCACCAGAATTCCCTCATGCCTCTTCTTCAGTCGTTTGACAATAAAGTGCCTGTTATCTCCTATCTTCCCATGGTCAATGTCAGTGGTACAGCGTTGTTCTCGTTCACCAACCTGATCATGTTGTGGGTCGGCGCTGCCCCTCACCGTTAAATACGTAGTCATGACTTCACCGAATCGGCGCAGGCGGCCGCGGTGGTGTAGCGGTAGCACCCCGGGCTGTGGACCATGTGTGGTGCAGAGACCCGGTGGTCGTGGGTTCGATTCCCACCCGCGGCCCGCAATTCTGCTGTTAATCAGCATTACAGAGCTAAGATCTGTCGTTGTCAGGTCTTGCCTGTTGGCGCGGCAAAATCTTGGGGCTGACTTTTGCAAACAGGGCGTCACTAGAATTGGTGGAACACAGAGCGAAATTGAGTTCCACCGAGCCCCTTGCCCCGGCCGGGATTTGAACCCGGGTCCCCGGCTCGAAAGGCCGGTATACTTGACCTGGCTATACGACCGGGGCCGTCCTGCGTCGTTCCTCCGAGCATTTTACCCTAAATCTCAAAAACCAGTACCGGATGGGACTTGCTGTCAACGCACTCCAGCCACGGTGGACAGGCGATCAAAGCAAACAATATTTATTGGATGAGTGGTGACCGTGACGTGGCCGTAACCAAGCTTTTCGGTGCAAGGGTAAAGAGGAAGGAGGACCCGAGGCTGATAACTGGAAAGGGTAGGTTCACGGCCGATTTCAACCTTCCCGGAACGCTCTACGTCCACTTCGTCAGGAGTCGGGTCGCCCACGGCCGCATAAAGTCGGTCGACGTCTCGAAGGCGCTGAAGGTCGAGGGCGTAGTCGCCGTCCTGACAGGTGCGGACCTAATGGACGGCCTCGGCACGATACCGACAGCGTGGCAGATCCCTGGCGCAGACCTGAAGACGACTCCGTACAGGCCCGTTGCCGTCGACAAGGTCAGGTACGTCGGTGATCCCTACGCGGTCGTCGTCGCAAGGTCTCCTTACGCTGCGGCCGACGCGGCCGAGCTGGTGCGGGCCGAGATCGAGCCTCTACCCGCTGTGGTCGATCCGGAGAAGGCGGTACAGCCTGGAGCTCCTCAGCTCTACGACGAGGTGCCGAACAACACGGCGTTCGTATGGAGGGCCTCAGGAGGTGACGTGGACGAGGCCTTCTCTAGGGCTGAGGTCGTGGTCAGGCAGAGGATGGTGAACACGAGGCTCCAGCCGACGGCTATGGAGACTAGGGCAGCGATAGCAACGTACGACAGGTTCTCCGACAGGTTCACGCTCTACGTCACCAGCCAGAACCCGCACGTCCACAGGCTTTTGCTCAGCCTGATAACGGGGATACCTGAGCACAAGCTGAGGGTGATCTCGGCCGACGTGGGCGGAGGCTTCGGGTCGAAGATCCACGTCTACGGGCCGGAGGCTGTGGTGCTGCATCTGGCAAGGAAGCTCGAGGTCCCGATCAAGTGGGTCGAGACGAGGGAGGAGAACTTCCTCTCCACGATTCACGGGAGGGACCACGTCCAGTACGTGGAGGCCGCGGCGATGAGGTCAGGCAAGGTCCTCGGTCTGAAGGTGAAGTCGTACGCCAACATGGGCGCCTACCTCTCCACGGCCGCACCCGGGATACCGACGATCCTCTTCGGTCCCATGCTGAGCGGGCCCTACGAGATAGGTGCGGTATCGGTGGAGGTGATAGGTGCCCTCACGAACACGGCGCCGGTCGACGCCTACAGGGGCGCTGGCAGGCCGGAGGCGACGTACATCCTGGAGCGGGTGATGGACCTCGTGGCGAGGGAGATCGGGAAGGACCCGGCCGAAGTGAGGGAGGTGAACTTCGTCCCTAAGGATAGGTTCCCGTACCAGGCAAAGCCGATCGGGATCACCTACGACAGCGGCGACTACATAACTGCCTTCAGGAAGGCTCTGGAGCTCGCGGAGTACAGGAGGTGGAGGGAGGAGCAGGAGAGGGCCAGGAAGAAGGGCAGGCTCATCGGGATAGGGATATCGAGCTACGTCGAGATCTGCGGCATGGGACCTTCGGCGGTCGCAAGGGCCACCGGGTTCGGCCTAGGCCTGTGGGAGAGCACGATCGTGAGGGTCCATCCGTCCGGGAAGGTGACGGTTTACATCGGCGGCCACCCGCACGGACAGGGCGAGGAGACGACGTTCGCCCAGATCGTCGCCGACAGGCTCGGCGTTCCGTTCGATGACGTGGAGGTGGTCCACGGAGACACCGACGCCATACCATTCGGTATGGGGACCTACGGCAGCAGGACCACGCCGGTGGCAGGAGGTGCGATAGCTCTTGCCTGCGACAGAATCATCGAGAAGGCCCGCAAGATAGCTGCGCACATGCTGGAGGTCAGGGAGGAGGACGTGGCCTTCGAGGCAGGCAGGTTCTATGTCAAGGAGGCGCCCGAGAAGCAGAAGACGATACAGGAGGTAGCATTCGCCGCCTACGGCGCAGGTGCTAACGAGTTGCCACCAGGACTGGAGCCAGGGCTGGAGGCCACCGTCTTCTACGATCCCCCGAACTTCACATTCCCCTTCGGGACGCACGTAGCAGTCGTTGAGGTTGACCCTGAGACTGGTGCCGTTAAGGTGCTGAAGTACGTAGCTGTTGACGACTGCGGCAACCAGATCAACCCGATGATCGTCGAGGGGCAGATACACGGAGGCATAGCGCAGGGCCTCGCTCAGGCCCTCTACGAGTGGGCGGTATACGACGAGAACGGTAACCTCCTCACGTCCACCCTCAACGATTACCTCGTTCCAACCGCATGTGAGGTCCCGGACATAGTGAACGACCACACCGTTACACCATCTCCCCACAACCCGCTCGGCGTGAAGGGCATAGGCGAGGCAGGAACGATCGCATCGACGCCTGCGGTCGTGAACGCGGTGATCGACGCGCTAGCTCATCTCGGCGTGAAGCACATCGACATGCCTCTATGGCCTGAGAGGGTTCTGAGGGCGATAAAAGGGGCACCAGGTTCCAGGTCGTGAATCACGCGACTTGACACGAGATCCTACGCCTCTCTCTTTATGACCCGGGTGCTGAAGAGGTGAGTGCCGATGCGGCGGAGTCAGAAGACCAGCGCCTCGAGGACCTTGCTCTTCGGCAGGCCCAGCTCGATCCCTGCGCAGATCCCGGCGAGCTTCCTGACCTCCTCCTCGAGCAAAATCAGCGACCCCACGGCGAGTATCAGATGAGAACCGGGTGTTAGGAAGAGCTTCCTGAACCTGGTTACCGCGCTCCTCCAGCCCTTCTCCCTCAACTCGGAGGCCATCTCCACCAGCCCTCCGTGAGAGCTCAACCTCGGGATAGACCTGCCCTCGAGCAGCTGCATAGCCCTCGTTACCTCCTCGATCTCCCTCGACTCCATGATGACCCCGAGGACCGGTTCGGGAACCGTGCACGGAATGCCCTCGACGGCCCTCCTGAGCTCTCCGAGCTCGAAGCCCCACTGCTTCCCTCTTAGCAAAGCCTCCAGAACCGTCGAGTTGAGGTGCCACTCCATCGCCCACATCAACCACTTCCTCTCCCGCCTTCCTACCCGGTCGATGGCCCTCGCGACGCTCCTCATTGCCTCCTTGTCCATCTCCAGATCTATCGCGGCCGGATCGCCGGTCTTCTCGTAGAGCGAGAGCGCCCTCCCCACCGGGCCCTCGAACCGGGTGCCGCGCAACGAGGCCACGAGCTCCGTGAAGTCCTTCGACGCCATAGCCCGGGCGAAGACGTCCCGCTCACCGACGAGCTCAGCTGCCGTCAGATCCACCTCCCGCATCAGCTCCTCCTGCGAGAGTCGCGAGGCCATGCCCCTGACCAGAGCCTTCATCGACCTGAAGAGGTGCCTCTCGTAAAGCGCCCAGAGCACCGGGTTCCAGCCGGTGAACCTAAGCAGGCGGTGATGGTACCGGTAAAGGTGGGCCCACAGGGACCTCTCGACGATGCGGGCGTTGGGCTTAGGAGGGAGGTTGGTGAGCGATTCGAAGTAGTGGGTCGCCCTGAGGGCTGCGACGAAGTCCTCGACGCTCTTTGACGAGGCCAGATCCTCCAGCTCCCTCCTCGAGAGCAGCCTTCCCTTGACCGAGAACGAGAGGGCGTAGACGTACCCAGAGTCCATGTCCCTCAGCCCAGAATCAGCCTGACGAGCTCCTCGACGATCCTCTCCGATTTCCGCTCGAAGGCCTCGTTGAGGGCCCTGATCCTCGCGGCTGACTGGGACCTCAGCTGCTCCGAGTGGGCCTTCACGTCCTTCTCCATCTCCTGCATCATCCTGGCCCGCTCTGACTCGACGAGGGAAGAGATGCGGCCCCTGAGCTCTGAGACCCTGCGCCTGACGTGCTCCTCCAGCTCGCGCACCTGCGAGTCGACCTCGGCCCCCAGCTCGTCGAGGGCCCTGTCGACGTTCCTGACCGCCTCGAGGGCCTCACGCATGCCGGCCGCTCACGTCACCGGGACCTCATAACCCCATTCGAACGTGGACGTGCGTTCCTGAGCCGGGATTTCTGTACACCAAAAACGACTTATACCTAGGGTCTGAAAATCAAGGCTGGAGCAAGTACAATGGTCGAGCTGGAGACCGTCCTCTCGATACTGATACCGACGCTCGCCTCGATAGCGTCCTTAGCGTACTGGCTGGGGAAAAAGTTCGAGGCCATAGACAGGAGATTTGAGGCAATAGACAGGAGGTTCGAGGAGGTCGATAGGAGGTTCG
>JAVVHL010000088.1:0-4902 GCA_032249575.1 Candidatus Calditenuis sp.
ATCGGCGATCACCAAAGAGAGGGCGGTCTACGAGGAGGAGATCGAGTACCTGAGGCGGGAGCTGGGATGCGAGGTCGTGGTGACCGAGGCCGATTACGCACATCCTGACCCGATGAGGAAGGCCCTGCAGGCGATTCCTCTGAGACCGGGCGTCGTAGTCTCGTGACCGGATCGCTTTCCCAAAGGAAATATCTAATTTGCGAGCAGAACGTCATTTCCTTGCGGAGATGCTGCCCTTCGACTCGGTCCTGGACTTCAGGGTTGAGCTGAACGAGGACCACGAGCTCTTCAGGAAGACCGTCAGGCAGTTCGTCGAGCGCTACCTCGAGCCGAGGGTCAAGGAGATCGAGCAGAGGAACGAGATACCGAAGGAACTCTACGAGAAGGCAGCGGAGGCGGGCTTCATGGGCCTCGGAATACCCGAGGAGTACGGAGGTCAGGGCTCCGATTACCTGAACGTAGTGATCTTCACCGAGGAGGTCAGCAGGGTCTGTCCTGCCTTCGTCACCTCTGTCTTAGTGAGGGGGCTCTTCACGACGCCCGTCCTCATCTTCGGCACCGAGGAGCAGAAGAGGAAGTACATACCGCCTCTGGCGAGGGGCGAGAAGTTCGCAGCGCACGCAACGACCGAACCGGGTGCGGGGAGCGACGTAGCAGGCATCAAGACGAGGGCTGTCAGGAAGGACGGAGGCTGGGTCATCACAGGCCAGAAGTACTTCATCACGGGTGCGGACAAGGCCGATTACTTCGTCGTCCTCGCAAGGACCAGCGACCCTCCCAGCAGGCACGAGAGGCACAAGGGTCTCACGATGTTCATCGTGGAGCGCGACACGCCTGGGTTCAGGGTAGGCGAGCGGATCCAGGTCACAGGCCTCAGGGGATCAATGCCCTCCGAGGTGGTTCTCAACGACGTCTGGGTCCCGGACGACGCGGTGGTCGGCGAGGTCGGCGAAGGCTTCAAGGTCGCCATGGTCACATATGACTACGGAAGGGTTGGGATTGCGGCGCAGGCGGTCGGCGTCATCCAGGGCGTCTTCGAGAGGAGCCTGAACTACGCGGCCCAGCGGATAGCCTTCGAGAGGCCGATTCTGGCCTTCCAAGCGATCCAGTTCTACTTGGCCGACATGCTGCGCGACCTGGCTGCCGCCCGTATGTTGACGTACTGGGCCGCCACGATGCTCAACAAGGGGCTGACGACGGAGGCGGTGATGGCAGCCTCGCTGGCAAAGCTCTTCGCGACTGAGGCCGCAGAGAGGGCCGCGCTTAAGGGGATAGAGATCCACGGAGGGGTCGGCGTCATGGTGGACGGCATGGTCGAGAGGTTCCTGAGGGACACTCAGATCATGAAGATCTACGAGGGCACCTCGGAGATCCAGAGGCTGGTGATCGTCAGGCACCTGGTGAAGAAGGTCTTCGGGTTCGAGGTCTGAGGCCCCCAAGCGAAACCCGACCGTAACATCCTTTATTTATTGTCGGACCGGGAGTTGATTGCGGGATGGGTACAGCTTCGCGGCTGGGCGCCTCCTCGGCAGCGGTGGCCCTGTTGGTGCTGATCGCCCCGTTGCTCGGGTGGGCTGGAAGGGGGGAGGTCCTCGCTCCGGTGATGCCCTTCTGGGACTTGGTTCTGGTAGCTGCGGTCGTCCTGATCCCGGGGCTCGTGATGAGGTCCTTCGCCTCCGGGGCCTCAGCAGCACTGCTGGGCGTCATGGTCGGCTATCTGATCTCTGTGGTCGCCTTCGGCACAGCCGCTCCAGAAGGGGGCATGGTGGTGGGTTATCTGGGATCCTTGGGCATACCTACTCCCCTCTCCTCGCTGATCGTGCTGGTGGCCTCGTCGGCTGTTGCCGGCCTCCTTTCCTCCGCGATGGCGCCCAAGGTCCCCGAGGCCGTACCTGAGCAGGGAGTCGCCGAGGTGCAGCCCGAGGAAGCGGTCCAGGAGACCGTCGAGGCCCAACAACCCGTTCAGGAGGAGGCAAAACCTCCACAATCGGCCGTGGAGACAGCTCCTACAATGGCAGGGGAGGTGCAGACGCAGCCAGAGCAGGTTGCTGCAGCGCAGCCGGCCGAGGTGAAGCCCTCTCCTGAGGTGAAGGTCCAGGTCCCGGAGGTCGGGGAGGAAGGTGAGGAAGAGGTGCTGATGGTCTGCCTCAACTGCAAAAGGGAGGTCCCGGCTAAGGCAGCTTACTGTCCGTACTGCGGCGCCAAGCTCTGACAGGAACCGCTACTCCTTCTTCTCTCCTTGGGAGGCCTCGGTCTTCTGGCCCTCCGACTGCTCGAGGGAAGGCAGCGGTTCAGGCGGTGGCGTTGACGCCAAAGTGTAACCGATCCATGCGAGGATCCCCAGCAGCAGGGCTATGCCAGCGAAGGCCGTTATCTGCAACACGAGGAACGACCAGGGGCTGAGGAAGACGAGCCAGCCGTAAATCAGGATCCCGAGAACGGAGCCGATCAGTAGCAACAGCCCAACTGTCTTGTCCGACATCGTCGTCCACAATTTAACTCGTCGATATAACTCTATCTTGGAATCGGTGAACGCACGAAATGTTCCTCAAACTCCGGACCTGTGGATATACTTCACGCCTTTGCAGGTTATGCCCAGCCTCGCCGCGGCCCTCTGGACCAGCAAGTCGTCGGATATCAGGAGGACCGAGTAGCCCTCCTCCGTTAGCTCCAGCGACAGCGCAAGAACCTCCACGTCCGCTTTCGATGCGCGCTCCCTCTCTTCCCTGTTGAGGGACCTCGAGACCCTCTCGACGCTCGAACGCTGAGGATTTCGGACCTTGATGGCACCGGAGCTGAGAAGGGCCTCGACCCTGGTGCGCTGGAACTCGGACGTCGTGTTGAGGACCTCTTCGACGACGCCCGGCGGAGCGAAGACCTCCACACCTGTCTCACCCGAGACGGAGCCGACGATGATCGGCGTCGAGTCCAGCACAACCGCCCTCCTCATCTCACGATCTGCCCTAACCTCTTCTTCAGCCGCATCTGGAAGAGGGGTGCTCGCCCCACACGGATGAGGTATGCTCCCAACGGAGACCTCGTGATCCTGACGGAACCATTCACAGACCCTCTGACGTAACCGTCTACCAGCACCGACCCTTTTCCGCCCGTCAGCTCGACCTCGAGCGTCCTCGTCGCCGCGACCACCAGAGGCCTGAAGTAAGTGATCGGAGCAACGGGAGCGACCGCAATCGATTCGAGGGCGTCGTCCACCGCAGGCCCTCCGCAGGAGAAGTTGTAGGCGGTAGAGCCGGCAGGCGTCGAGAAGACGAGGCCGTCGCAGACGATTCCCTGCAGGACGAGGCCGTCGATCGAGAGGGAGCACTCGATCACCTTCCCCGGCTCGGTCGATGAGAGGTATGCGTCGTTGATCCCCTCCGAGAGATGGGACCCGTCGACCTCGACCCTGAGCCTCATCAACCTCTCGATGTAGTAGGAGCCCGAGAGGACCGACTCGACAGCCCTCATCCCCTCCTCAGGCCCGACCTCTGCGAGGTAGCCTCCGCGCCCGAAGGAGATCGGGAGCACAGGTACCTCCGGGTCCTCGAGGTGATGGAAGGTGCGGAGGATGGTGCCGTCGCCTCCCACAGCAACCGCCATGTCAACGCCGTACCTCTCCCTCCCCAGTTCCTCCATCGCGACCCTTGTGACCCGGTGACCCGATTCCCTGACGTAGCGCTCGATCCTCTCGACCAAGCCGAACGACTCGGGCTTCGCCCTCGAGTAGACGAGGAGGAAATCCACGAACGTTCAAGCGCTTCGCAATCATATAGTGCTTGAGGAGACTCGCCTGGAGATGCAGGGCCGCAACACAGGGCTGAGGGTAATCCTTCTGATAGGCCTGGTCAGCCTTCTGGGAGACGCGACCTATGAGGGAGGTCGTTCCGTCGTCCCGGAGCTGTTCAGGGCGTTGGGCCTAACCGCTGCAGGCGTAGGCGCCATTATCGGACTTGCGGAGCTGGGAGGATGGCTCGCGCGGCCTGTAGGAGGCTTCCTGACCGAGAGGATTGGGAGGGCCGACCTGATCGTCAGGGCAGGTTATGCAGCTCTCTTGGTCGTGCCTCTGATGGCCTTCGCACCGAGCTGGGAGGTGCTGGCGGTCCTCGTCTTCGCCGAGCGGCTCGCAAGGGGGCTCCGGATACCTCCGAGGGACGCGATGCTGGCCCGGTTGAGGGGCGAAGTGAGGTCGGGCACCGCGTTCGGCATCCACGAGCTCCTCGACCAGGTTGGTGCGGCCGGAGGACCTCTGCTCATAACGCTCGCCCTCCTGATCCACAACGGAGACGTCCGTACAGCCCTCCTCTACTCGCTCATGCCCTACGCGGCCCTCCTCTTCGTTCTGACGAGGCTGCCCAGCTACACGGTGGAACGCCCAACCGATCTCGTCGAGGAAAAGGGCAAATCGCTTCACCTCTACATCCTCGCAGCCTCGCTCAACGTCGCCGGCCTGATACCGGTCCAGCTCCTGCTCTACAGGATGTCCCAGGTGGCTGGCGAGGGCTCCTGGCTCGTGCCGGCTGCCTACACGCTGGCGATGGTCACCGATGCCGCTGCAGCACCACTTCTCGGGCGTCTTTACGACCGCTTCGGAACCTCCGCGATAGCCTTAGCCATGGTCCTATCGGTCACCCCTCCTCTCTTCGTGACCTTCTCGGTCGCCGACTTGCTGCTGGCCTCGGCCCTTGCAGGCGTGGTGATAGGCGCTCAGGAGTCCATCTACAGGGCCGCAGTCGCAGATCTGGCAGGGATCAGGAGGATCGGAACCGCCTACGGCTTCTTCGGCCTAGGGATAGGCGTCGGCAGCGCGGCCGCAGGGCTCGGCTTCGGCTGGATGATGGACTTGGGGCTGGGCAGGTTCCACCTAGTCGCATACGCTGCTGCGTTCCAGTTCGCATCGATCCT
>JAVVHL010000089.1:0-4843 GCA_032249575.1 Candidatus Calditenuis sp.
CCGCTCTCGTAAGTTCCTAGGACCTTGAGGAAGAGAGTCCTCGAGGTCAGCTCCGCCAACGCCTCCCTCACCTTTTCGTCCCTGACGTCTCCCTCGAAGTCGACGAAGAAGTAGTACTGCCAGGGCCTTGCCCTCGTGGGCCTCGACTCGATCTTGGTCAGGTTGATCTCCCTCGTCGCGAAGGGTTCGAGGGCCCTGTAGAGCGCTCCTGCCCTGTGAGGCACCGAGAAGATGATCGAGGTCTTCGGCCTCTTCGGCTCTCCCACCGCCTCCCTCCCCATGACGAGGAACCTCGTGTAGTTCCTGCCGTAATCCTCTATCCCCTTGGCGAGGACCTTCATACCGTAGATCCCGGCTGCCCTCTCGCTGGCTATCGCAGCGTTCGACCTGTCGCCCATCTCCTTGACGAGCTTGACCGCGCCCGCCGTGTCGTACGTGCTTACAGGCTCGAATCCCATCATGGTGATGTAGGCCCTGCACTGGGCAAGAGCCTGCGGGTGGGAGTAGACCCTCTTGATGTCCGAGATCTCAGCGCCCTCTAGCCCTATCAGGCAGTGGACGACCCTTACGTAGACCTCCCCTACGACCCTAAGTCCTGAAGAGAGCAGCAGGTCGTAGGTCTCGCCTACGCCCCCCTCTATGCTGTTCTCGATCGGGACGACGCCGTAATCGGCAGAGCCGGCCTCGACGGCGGTGAAGACCGAGAGGAGCGATCTCATCGGCACCGGGACGAATTCTTGGCCGAAGAACTTCGATGCGGCTTCCTCGCTGTATGACCCGAGCTCGCCCTGGAAGGCTACCTTGACCTTCCTCTCGCTCACTTCTTTGCCTCCCTCAGCTTCCTCGTGAGGACCGGCAGGAACTGGTAGAGGTCCGCGATCACCGAGTAATCGGCCTCCTTGTGGATCGGCGCGTTGGGATCGTTATTGATCGCGACGATAACCTTAGACCGCCTTATGCCGACTACGTGCTGCATCTGCCCTGATATCCCCACTGCGATGTAGAGCTTCGGGCTTACCCACTTGCCGGAGAGACCGATGTGCCTGTCCTCGGGGAGCCACTTGAGGTCGCCTGCGATGGGCCTGCTGCAGCCGATCTCCGCACCGAGCACCTGTGCCAGCTCCTCCGCTAACTTCAGGTCCTCCTTCTTCTTGAAGCCCCTTCCGACCGAGACGATGACGTCGGCCTTGGTCAGGTCGACGGCGCTCCTCTCGACCGGCCTCACCTCCTTCAATTCGCCGTTGAGAGGTCCTTTCACCTCCACCTCCCTGACCTTGACGCTCGCCTGCCCGCTTAACTCCTGGGGCGTTACCCTTCCAGGCATCAGCGTCGCGAAGACCGGCCCCAGAGCGGCCTCCACGGTAGCCACGTATCCTCCTCCGAGGACGAGCCTGCTGGCCTTGACGGTCTTGTCCTCGACCCTCAGCTCCAGGCAGTCGGTGATCAACGGCACGCCGAGCGATTGGGCAGCCCTCGCAAGGGCCTCCCTGAAGTTCTTCGTCGAAAGGGCCAGCACCAGGTCGGCCCGCTCCTCCCTCACCAGCCCCGCGATCGCGCCGGAGAGGGCCCTCGGATCCCTGAAGTCCCCCTTCAGCACCACGACGCTCGCTGCTCCATATTTTCCCAGCGAATCCGCCTTCGGCTCCGGGTACGCCGCTACGGCGACGACCTCGTCGGCGACCGTCCTCGAAGCCGTCAGGAGCTCCGGTCCCTCGTTCTCCGAGCCTATCACGGCTAGCGCCTTCACCGGCTGTCACCCTTTAGCTGGAGCTAGAGCTATCGGCCTTATCAGGGATCCGGTGGCGCCGATGACCTTGAGCGGTGTGACCACCAGTATCGACTCGTACTGCCTGTCGCGGGCCAGCTCCTCGAGGTAGAGGCTCTTCATCACGTGGATCCCGTTATCGACGAGGAACATCAGGTGGACGTTGAAGGGCTTCGGCACTGCCATCGCCAGGTTGTCGATCCCGAAGAGGGAAGGCGACTTCTTGATGATCCAGGAGGCGCTGGCCTCGTTGATGCCTGCGAAGTCGTGGAGGTACTTCTCCTTGTCGGTCGTGAAGAACTTGGAGTACCCCGTCCTCACGAGGATCGCGTCGCCAGGCCTGATCTCGACTCCCTCCCACTTCGCGGTCGCCTCGAGGTCCTCCGGTGTTATCTCGTAGCGCGCCGGAAGCGGATCGACGCCTTTGTAGCCCACGACGTCGAGCAGGACGGCCCTCTTGACGAAGATCGGTATCTCCTCGGCACCGTACTTCTTGTAGCCAGTGTGCGAGGCTATCTCGGCCGCGTCGACGTCCCTGTAGAGCTTGCCGTTCCGAGCCATGTGGCAGAGGGCGTCTATGTGGGTGCCGGAGTGCATGCTCGTCACGATCAGCTCCATCGAGTCCGAGAAGCCTGGAGCCACCTTCTCGAAGATCCTCCTTGTGAAGGGGTGGTAGCGGTAGATCACCATGCTGAAGGGCGGGTCCTCCGGATGGACTGGCATGCCGTTGAAGTAGGGCTGGCCGAGGTCGTACACCTTCAGGGACGTGACCTGCTTGATCAGGTCCGCGAAGCTCATGCACCTGAAATTCGACGGCTCGTCTTAAAAACCGGAGCCGCCTCGAACGGAGCTTCCTCCCGTCACGTCGTGCTCCTATGCCCCTCGCTGACCCTGATGCGCTCAAGCTGCTTCCGGAGCTCCTCCATCGACCTCAGGACCTCCCTCGTCGGGTACGAGTAGACGTCCTCGAGGATCACCTCCGGCTCCAACTCAGGCTCCTTCAGGACCCTCTCGATCTCTGCGTTGAGCTCCGACTCGACCCGCTCGACGTAGGCCCTCTCCTCGTCGTCCCCCCACATGCCCCTCTCCTTCAGGTAGGCCCTCGTCCTGAGCAGCGGGTCCTGAGCCCTCCACGCCCTGACCTCCTCGTCTGACCTGTAGACCTTCGGGTTGTCGACGGTCGTGTGGGGGCCGAGCCTGTAGGTGAGGGCCTCGACGAGGAACGGCACGTACTCGCTCCTGGCCCTCTCGACGAGCGTTGAGGTCACGTGCTTCACGGCCACAACGTCGTTCCCGTCGACCCTGTACCAGTCGATGCCGTAGGCCATCCCCTTCTCAGCGATCGTCAGTGAGGCGGTCTGCCGCTCTACTGGAAGCGAGATCGCGTAGCTGTTGTTCTGGCAGAAGAATATTGCAGGAACCCTCATGACGCCTGCCATGTTCAGGCCCTCGTGGAAGTCGCCCTTCGATGTGGCTCCGTCTCCGAGGTACGTCAGTACTACTTCCCTCGCCCTCCTCATCTTGATCCCCCACGCGATCCCTACGGCCACAGAAGTCATTATGCCAACAGCTCCGGCCGGCATGACTATCCTGTAGCGCCTGCTGCCGTAAAGCGTCAGCTCGTGACCCTTCACCGGATCGCCCTTCCTCACCACGAGCCTCAGCAGCAGCTCCCTCACGGGTACCCTCCTTACCAGAAAGACCGCGTACTCCCTGTAGGTCGGTATGATCCAGTCGAGGTCGCTGAGGGCAGACGCGCTCCCCACCATCGACGCCTCTTGCCCCTCGAAGGGCGCATACCTCGAGAAGGCACCTAGCGGGTGGACCCTCTGGATCCAACGGTCGAAGGTCCTGCAGAAGAGCATCAGCTTGTGCAGCTCGAGGACCTCGCTGTCTGATATCGGGAGGTCTGTCAGAGCCCTACCGGAAGGGTCGAGGAACCTGATGGGCTCCCTCTTCTCCCGAACCGACCTCCTTCCGAAGAGGTCTGGGACCTCCTGGGGCCCCTGCGGGCCCCACCAGTCCGGATCGCTCATCCCTCCTCCTTCACCACCGGGTTCCTCATCGTCCCGATGCGCTCGACGAAGGACTCGACCACGTCACCGGGTTTCAGGTAGTACAGGTGCGGGTTCTCCCTGAAGGCCGCGACGCCGCTTATGGTTCCGGTGGTTATGATGTCGCCCGGCTCCAGCGTAACCCACGAATACCTGCTGATGATCTGCTCCATCCTCACCGAGAGCCTCGAGGTGCTGCCCGACTGCCTCACCTCGCCGTTCACCCTCAGCTCCATCCTCAGGTTGTGCGGGTCGGGGATCTCGTCCTTGGTGACGAGGTAGGGCCCCATCGGCGCGAATGTGTCTAGGTTCTTGCCGAAGTTCAGGAGCCCGTTCTTCATCTCCTCCCGCTGGATGTCCCTGGCCGTGACGTCGTTGAAGACCATGAACCCGGCCACGTGGTCGAAGGCCCTCGCCTCGCTGATGTACTTCCCCCTCTTCCCTATGACGATCGCCACCTCGAGCTCGTAGTCCAGCTCCTTCACGAACTTCGGGTAGACTATCGGGTCGAAGGGCCCTATCACCGCGCTCGGGCTCTTAAGGAACGAGATCCACTGGGGTATCGGGAAGGGCCACCCGGCCTTCTCGGCCTCCTGGGCGTGCTCCCTGAAGTTCCCTGCGGTGTGTATGATCTTCGGCGGCCTAGGTATCGGGGCCTTGAGCCTCACCTCGCTCTGCCTGAATGTTACCCTCGCACCCGATATCCCTGTGATCTGCTCGCCGTTCCTGAGCCTCCTCCTCGCCTCCTCCAGCACCGCCCGCGCCGACTCCTCAGCCCTCCTCCCTCTCCTGAGGTAGCCGAGGACCGTAGGTGGCAGAAGCGCGTCTGCAAGGACCTGCGGGTCCTCCTCGCCCTCCTCCTCCAGCACCTTCGCGAAGAAGGCGTTGGCGTCGAGTATCAACGGGTCCTCACCGTCGGCCAGCAGGATTCCCATCCTCTCCTCTCCCGTGTATGGGTTCACGAAGGTGGCCAGCTTCACGGTCTTTCACATGGAGCCCATGACATAAAAATTACCGCAAACGG
>JAVVHL010000090.1:0-4794 GCA_032249575.1 Candidatus Calditenuis sp.
GTCCAAGTGGATCATGGAAATCATAGCCGGCCATGACCCGGACGAACTCGAGAAAGGTTTTGAGAGGCGCAGGGACTACGCGGTGGTCAAGTTCGACGCCAACGCGTTAGGCCGCTTCATGTTGGAGAGCGTCTCGTTCACTGACGCGATCGAGAGGAGCTTCAGGGTTGACATGGCGGTCAAGAGGGCATACTTCAGGGCTATGGAGGCCCTCTACGAAGGTGTGAAAAGCGTCAAGGACGAAGAGGCCGCGAAGAGGGAGACGGTCCGCGTATTTCTTGGAACGGTCTTCATGGGTGGCGACGACGGGATCCTCCTCATGCCCTCTTGGGCCTCCGTCCCCTTCGCTCATTTAATGGCCGAGGAATTCTCAAAGGAGTTGGGGCTGGAAAGGGGGCTGAGGGTCGCGATCGCAGCCGGACCCGCAGCGATGAGCGTCTGGTCCCTGTTGGACTGCGCGCAGGAGATGATGAACCTCTCCAAGCAGGTCCTCAGGAGGGAGGATCCGACAGCGAAGCACAAGGTGCTGGGATCGATAGCCTTCGACGTCTTCGAGTCAGGCTCGCCTTCAGGTGCCACCGCAAGGGACAGGATGGAGAGGCTCTCCGTCAGGGTCGGGACAGAGAGGCATCGGGACGACGAGATCGATAGCCTCCAGCCTTACCTGATCAGGAGGAGCGACCTCGAGGGTTCAACGGTTCCGGAGTTCTGGAGGGGAGTAGGGAAGCTCGTGCTGAAGTTGGAGGTGCCAGACGGGTGGGGCGACCACAACAGGGTCAGGAACTTCTACGTCGACGTCTTCGCGAAGGCTTACCGCATAGCCATGCGACCCGATGACGCCACGAATGAGGACCCGATGAAGGAGTGGGTGAAGGGTGTGAGGGACAAGATACTGAGGTCATGGCCTCAGGTCTCGCCGTCGAGGTATTGGAGGGAGAAGCTCATCGTGTACTTCCTCAGGCAGAAGGAAAGGGAAGGTGAAAGAAAAAAGGAGGACCGAGAGGCGTACGAGGGCCTGGCCGAGCTCGGCATGCTCACCGTGCTTTCGGGCGAGTTCGGGTTAGTATCGCGGGGCAGCGCGTCAAGAGCTTCATTCGGTTCGACGGAGTCGCAGGATGGTGTTGGGCCCTTCCCGCTGGCTGACGTCCTAACCTTCATCAAGCTCGCAAAGGGTGGTGCGCAATGATCCGTTTCAGGTTGAGACTCAGGGCCATGTCCTTCCTCACGGTCGGAGGCGGCATACCGGACGTAATGGGAGCCGACATCGTTCATGTCAGGAAGACCGTCGTCAAAGGCGGATCGGTCAGCAACGTCATCTACATCCCTGCGAGCAGCGTGAAGGGCGTCCTGAGGACTAACGCTAGCAGGGTTGCAGAAGCGTACGGCTTCGAGAGCTGCGGCGAGGTCGATCCGGATCGGATGAACCGTGCGCATCGGGGAGGCGCATGCGACGTCTGCAGGCTCTTCGGCCGGCCCGGCAACGCTCCCGACGACTCTTCAAGGCTCTTCGTCACGGACTTCACCTCCGAGGAGGCCGAGAGCAACAGGATGGTGGTGACGAGGGTATCGCTGGACGACAGGACGTTGACGGCAAGGGAAGGGGCCCTCTACAGCGTCGAGCACGTCCTCCCTGGGACCGAGTTCTCCGGCGAGGTCCTGGTCGAGGGCGGCGACGAGGTGAGGGGCCTTCTCCCGCTCCTCCTACTGGCTATTGCGGAGCTGAGGTTGAGCGGTCTGGGCAGGGGAGGGCTCGTGGACGCGAAGGTCGAGGACGGCAACTCCCTCGACTCGCTGGTAGGGGTCGAGTGGAGGCCCCTGCTCAACGGCCTCAGGTCCTGGTTGTGGGAGAGGTGGTCGGGCCTTGGTGCTCGCAGAGGTTAGGATCAGGCTTCTGAGCCCGGCGATAGTGACCACAAGGCGGACGCAAAGCGGCTTCGTCAGGCCTGCCGATCACATACCCGGCTCGATGCTGCGAGGAGCTATCCTCTCGGCCCTCTACCGGGACGGCAAGCTGACCAAGGAGGACCTGAGGAGGGAGGCGGAGCGCCCGACCCTCCTCGCTTCTCCGGCCTATCCGCTCTATCGGGGCGCGAGGAGCCTTCCCGCCACGCCCTACGTTCTGGTGTGCGACGAGTGCAACGGCTTCGAGTACATTCCGCCGACCGAGGAACGACCTGTCAAGGAATACCACGAATGCAAGGGTCTACCCGAGGCTCCTCAGGGCGTTACCGGATCCGGTGAGCAGAGGCACGACCGGTCCTTGTGGTTGCTCAAGACGCTCCACGGCAACCTGATAGCGAGCGCGGACGGCAAGCCCGTGAGGGTCCGTACGGAGACCTACAGGGCCACATCGGTGGCCATAGACAAGAGGCGCAGGGCCGCAGCGAGGGGGCTGCTCTTCGACTACGAGGCGATCGCCGAGGGGACCGAGTTCTGGGCCTGGGTCTCGGTGCCCGATGGGATCGAGCTCGACGGCCTCGAGGTGGCAGTGGGAAGGGGGCAGTCGAGGGGCTTCGGTCGGGCGGTGCTCTCGTTCTGGTCGGAGTTGCCGAGGGAGGGCGGCATCCAAACCGACAAGTGGTATGTGGCCATCTCGCCCGTCACACCGGTGAGGAAGCTCGACTGGGAGGGGTTGGGGTTATCCGTAGTGCTGGAGAGAATCGAGGGCAGGACGTACACGCTCCAGACGGGTTGGGACGTTCTGCAGGGCAGGTTGAGGCCTTTCGTGGAGGTAGCAAGAAGCGGATCGCTGGTCGTCGCCCGGCTTTCGGACACCAGCCGCAGCCACTTCCTCAGGGTCGGCGTACCGGTCAAGGTGGACGGCTTCTGGTTGACCGGCTTCAACGCCCTGATCCCTCTCTCGGAGTACGAATCGATCCTGGAGGTGAAGAGTTGGTCTTGAGCGGGTACCTCCCATCGAGGGTCAAGTTCGTAGGGGTTCTGAACTTCAGGGCGAGGGGACCTATCCACGTAGGGCATTCGAAGGAGGCGAACGTGTTGTACGCGTTGAAGCTGCCTAACGGCGACCTCGTCGTCCCTGCCAGCACTTGGAAGGGCGTGCTCCGCTCGTTGGCCGAGAGGCTCGCGCCTTCCCTTCCGATTGGCGAGATCGAGAGGCTGGCCTTCGAGTCCGTTGGGAGGGCACAAGCGCCAGAGGAAGCCAGGAGGAATGTGAGAGAGAAAGGCCTGATGGACGACTTCGTCAAGGTTCTCGAGAGAAAGCCTCAAACCCGCTTCGATCAAAGGGACGTCGAGGAAAAGCTCGAGCGCCTCGGCTACAGGAAGGATGAGGAAGGGAAATGGCAGATCGAGGACAAGGAATGGGCCCTCGTCCAGTACCTCTCCCTCCACTGTCCTGTTGGGAGACTCTTCGGGAACTTGGCCCTCGCAAGCAGCCTCAAGTTCTTCGACTCGGTGATCAGATCTGGCCTCCAGCGGAGGCCCGGTATCGGCATAAACAGGAACACTGGGACGGTGCAGGAGAACGTCCTCTACTTCGTCGAAACCGGTGACGCGTATGCTGCGGTCCCTCTGCTGCTATCGGGCGAGGTCGAACCGCGAGGCAGTGCCCCGGCGAGGTTGCTCGCGTCGGTCCTCGAGGCGGTGGCAGAGGTCGGCATAGGCGTAGGGGGCCGCAAGAGCGCAGGTCTCGGGCTGCTCGAGCTCGAATCCTCCGAGTTCCACGCCTTCGAGCGCGGCAAGGACGGAGACGAGAGGGGAGCCCTGCTGGCTAACCCGTTCGACGCCGAGAAGATGGGACTGAGGGAGTTCGTCGGGTGGCTTCGTGGTGAACGGTAGGACCCTTGTGATCGCGACATGGGGTCAGCCCGCGAGCTGGCGTGAGGCCCGTTACGTGTTGGAGGACGGAAGCGAAGTGGTCGAGCACTGCACAACGCTCCCCCTTCTCCTCAGACGTTACAGCGATTCCGATGCTGTCCTGCTGGTCCTCGACAGCCTGATCGACGAGTACCTCGGCAAACTACAGGACGGGAGGTGCTCCGCGTGTTACGACCGCCTGAGAGGAGCGGTGAGGGAAGCGGCCAATTCCACGAACTACGGTGAGCTGAGGGAGAGGGTCAGGAAGTTCGTCATCGAGATGCTGCGTTGCCTCGAAATCGACGGACGCGTCACCGTTGCGGTCTGTCCCGCAGTAGGCCGACCTGGAGGTCAGTGGGCCTTCCACAGCAGCCCGAGGGACTACGAGGCCGTTTCGCTGGCGGAGCTCGGCCTGAATTTCCTCGACCGACGATACGACAGGGTCGTCCTCGACGTCAGCCACGGCGTCAACTTCATGCCCTCCGTCGCCCTCAGGGTCGCAGAGAGGTTCGCTGGCCTTCTCCTGGTCGCTCAAGGCGATGAACGAAGTGTGACCCTGGAGGTCTACAACAGCGATCCCTACTCTCGTACCGACTCCGTTCCCGAGCTGAGGCTGAACCTCGTCGCAAAGGAACAGATAGACTCCGTGAGGGTTCCCTCCCACATTCCTTCCAAGCTCATATCGCGCAAAGGGCCCTTGGAGCCAAGTCTGGCAGAGATGGAAGACGGGCTGAACAATAGGTATAGGGATGCCGTTCGTCTGCCGCTCTCGGCCCTGTACTACCCTCTTCCGTTGGCGCTCCAGTACGCCCTCAGCCAGGTTCAGGACAGCGCGCTTGACGTGCTGAAGGGGGCGTTCAGGCTCTGGGAGGGTAATGTGACGGTCAACCTTGCACGGAGGGAGGTAAGGAGCGTCTTCCGCCTGAACCCTGACGCAGTTTACGCGCTCCTGCTCGTCGAGGCTGTGAGGAGACGGCT
>JAVVHL010000091.1:0-4761 GCA_032249575.1 Candidatus Calditenuis sp.
CTGGGCGATGCCGGTCGGGGTGGTCGTCCGGGCCGTCTCCAACCGGGTGACTTGTCCCTCGATCCTGACGTTGAGCGGGACGGAGTGCACCTGCACGTCTCCGAACCTGTCCCTGTAGGTGAAGACCAGGAAGACCTGGCCGCTATCGCTCCTGAGCTTCCCCTCGACAGAGAAGGACTTCTGCTCTCCCGGCTGGACGTCTCCGAGGTAGGAGGGGGTTGATGAGATCACGTCGGGCCCCGACAGCTCGACCCAGACGGTCCTCGAGGGAGAGAGGCCCTCGTTCAGCAGGTCGCCAGTTACAGAGATCAGACGGGATGCGGGATCTTCAGTTGTCACGTCGAGGTTGAAGACCTTCAGCAGGACGAAGCCCCTCACCAGGACCCCCACTTCCCTGCTCTCGCTGAGGAGCCGGCCGTACCTGTCCTTGTAGGTCACGGAGACCGTCAGCCTGTAGACGCCCTCGGTGGCCGTGGGAGAGGCGATGACCCTCGTGCTGAACCGGAAGGTCCCTTCTGCCTTTACCGATTCGGCCCTGAAGACGCTCGGCCCGAGGACCGTAAGGGGCGCTGCGGCCGAGACCACGACCTCGACGTCGGAGACCTCCCCTCCTGAGACGTTGCGGAGCGTGAAGCTCAGCTCTCCCTCCTTACCGACGGTCAGCGTCCGGTTGGAGATCTCGAGCTCGAAGCCCTGCCTGACAGGCCTGGTCACCGCGAGCCCGAGCTCCCTCGTCTCGACCCTCTTGACGCCGGAGCCGTCGAAGAACTCGGCCCTCACCGTAAGCGTCACAGGCCCCTCAGGAGCGTTGGGGGAGGCGTAGACCTCGAGGGCGCCCTCCAGCAGTACCAGCTCGCCGACGTTGACCTCCCTCAGCTCCACCCTCGATCCCTTGAGCAGTGTGAGCGGCGACCCTGGCTGAGTCGAGAAGGTCAGGACGACGTTCCTGAGGACCTCCGTGCCCGAGTTGCCGACCTGCAGCCTGATCGGGTTGACCGTTCCTGCGACCAAAGTCGTAGGCTCCAGCCTCAGCTCCAGCCCCGGCCTCCCCCTCAGCGGCACCTCCACTCGGTAAACGAAGGACCTCTTGGTGCCCCACTCGAGGACGTACTCGACCTTGAGCTCTGCGGTTACACGCGAAGGAACGTCGCGCAGCGGAACCACGTCGAACGACGCCGTGAAGACCGTGCCTACGGCCTGTCCAGCGACCGAGACGACCGAGTCGCTCCCGTCAGAGCCCCTCAGGCCCTCAGGAAGCTTCAGCTCCGCCGAGAGGCGCGTGATCGGCAACCGATCCCTGAAACCGAGGACGACCGTCAGCCTCCCCAGCGACCCTGGCTCCGGAGGCGACCCGGCGGCCCAGCTGACGTCCAGCAGCTCCGGCCTCCCCGGCAAATCCTTCAGCTCGACCTCAATCGAGTCGAGGAAAGTGGCCGAGTTCAGCTCTCCCTTGCTGTCGACGTAGTTGTACCTCACGTAAACCTCGAGCGTGTAGGAGCCCGGTGAGGCATCGGGGGAGACGTCGAGCTCGAAGGTCAGAAAGACAGCGTCGCCGCTCCTCGCAGGTCCTGCCGAGTAGGCGACTGCCCCGCCTCCTCCGTGGGGCCTGAAGGGTCCAGAGGTCCTGAGCTCGGCCGCCACGCCGAAGACCACCTCCTTCCTCGTGTTGACGAGGACCACCGTCAGCGGCATCCGCTCGTCTCCCGGTCCAGCGTCCACCTTCGTCCCTGGCCTGCCCCAGTACCAGTCGACGATCGAGAGCGAATCGCTCTGAGGCAACCTCGCTCCATACGAAGGAAGCGATGCGGAGGAGAACAGCAGGGCCACCAAGAGGGCCGTCAGGAGAAGGTAACGCAACCCCCTCACGCCTCCCGCATCAGCCACTCAACCCTGGACGCTCCACTCCTCGACGAAGACGACCTTGCTGATCCCCTTGATCGAGTCGGCGACCTCCCTAACAAGGGACCGCTTGACGACCTGGAGACCTGGGACGTTGAAGACCTCCTTCGGCAATTTCACCGTCACCACGTCTCCCTCCACCTTCACCTCGGTGTTGCTGCTGTTGGCCTCGGGAAGATGGGAGTGGAGGAGCTGGAGGACCTTCTCGGAGTCGTCGGTGATGACCTTCCTCACCCAGACCTCGCACTCGAGCGTCTTCCCTGCGAGGTGGTGGTTGAAGTCGACGAGGACCCTGCCCGACTCGATGCTCCTGACCACACCCTCCTTTCCGTCGATGACGAGCCTCGTGCCGACCGTTATCGGCTGGTCGACGTCCTTCAGCCTCCTGATCGGAATGACCTTCACCTTGCTCGGGTCCCTGGGACCGAACGCCCTCTCAGGAGGTATCACGACCGACTTGTGATCGCCCTCCTTCATCCCCACCAGCTCCTCCTCCAGCGCCCTCAGCAGCATCCCCTTCCCGATCACGGCAAGCCTCGGCTCGAAGAGCGCACCGGTCGTGCTGATCCCCTTCTCCCTCGCCTTCTCCTCGATGGTGGTGTCAACCAGCTCTCCCGTCTCCCTCGCTGTTATCACGTAATCGACCAGGACGAAGCTCCCGTTCTCCACCGCCCTCGGCCCAGCCTGGACCTCTCCCTGCTCCGCCATCGGTGACCGTCCAGCTCCGCATCGTATTAACCCGAACCCTGACGCGTGTACGGAGCTCGGAGGAACGTTTATGCCTGCAACCGAAGCGGGACGGACGTGCAGTCCCAGGAGACCACGATGGTCCTATCAGTTGCGATGAGGCCGAGCAACGAGGCCCTGCTGAAGGCGGTCCTGCTGCTCAAACAGGGAGGGCTCAGGGTCGAGGAGGTGGCCCTGAGGAGGGAGGGCGAAGTGCTGACCGGAAGGATCGTCGTGACGGGCAAGGAGGCCAAGGCCAGGTGGTTCGTGGAGAAGGCGAGGACTCTGCCCTTCTTCGTCAGCGCCGACATCGGAGCGTAACGGTGCGACGGTTTTGGGCCATTACCTCGTCCGCCTCGGCGTCAGGTCCGGATCCCTGTCAGACGTCCTGCATAGGGTCCTCGATCAGATGGGGGAGAAGGCGAAAGCAGCGTACATCGGCCCAGAGTCAGGAGGCGAGAGGGAGCTCTACGTCGAGCTGGAGTGCGAGGGCCCTGAGGTCGGCGAGCTCATCGCGCACCTGAAGTCCCTCGAAGAGGTCACATCGATCAGGGCCGAGTCGGTGCCCATCGACACAAGGTTTTTCTTAAATCCGTATGCGACGGGGAAACGTGAGCGGAGCTAAGATCTACTACGACGCCGACGCGTCCCTCGAGCCCCTCAGGGGTAAGACGATCGCGGTCATCGGTTACGGGAGCCAGGGAAGGGCGCAGGCCCTGAACCTGAGGGATTCGGGGCTGAGGGTCGTAGTCGGTCTCAGGAGCGAGGGCAGGAGCTACGAGGTCGCAAAGGCCGACGGCTTCGAGCCTGTTCCGATGGAGGTGGCCGCTGAGAGGGGCGACGTGATCCTGATGCTGGTCCCGGACGTTCCGATGGCCGAAGTCTACTCGAGGTACGTGGAGCCCCACCTGAAGTCCGGGAAGACGCTGGTCTTCGCCCACGGTTACAACGTCCACTTCGGAAGGATCAGGCCGCCGAAGGACGTGAACGTCGTCCTCGTCGCGCCCAAATCACCGGGCCCTCTGCTCCGCCAGAAGTTCCTCGAGGGGAAGGGGGTTCCTGCCCTCGTGGCCGTCCACAACGACGCCACCGGTGAAGCCAAATCCGTAGCCCTCGCCATCGCTAAGGGCCTCGGCTGCACCAGGGCAGGGGTGATAGAGACGACGTTCGCCGAGGAGACGGAGACGGACCTGCTGGGTGAGCAGGCGGTCCTCGTAGGAGGTGTGATGGAGCTGATCAAGAAGGGCTTCGAGGTCCTAGTCGAGAACGGCTACCAGCCCGAGCTGGCCTACTTCGAGGTCTGCAACGAGCTGAAGCTGATCGTCGACCTGATTTACTCCGGCGGCCTCATGGGGATGCTGAGGGCGGTCTCGGACACGGCGAAGTACGGAGGCCTAACGGTGGGACCGCGGATCGTCGACGAGCACGTGAAGGAGAACATGAGGAGAGCCTTGAGGGCGATCAGGAGCGGCGAGTTCGAGAGGAGTTGGACAGGAAACCCGCGGGCCTACGAGGAGCTGGAGAGGTTGATGAGGGAATTGGAGCAGCACCCGCTCGAGAAGGTCGGCAGGGAGCTCAGGGCCAAGGGGCTCCTTTGAGGGCTCAGGTCAGAACGGCCTCTACCTTCCCCAATATCTTCGCCTTCCCGCCGCGGGGCAGAGCCAAAGGCTCCTGACAGACGAGGCACTTGACGACGATCTTCGCGTGGTCGAAGACCACCTGCCTGTTGCCGCAGCTCTGGCAGCTCACCAGCAGGAACCTCGACCTCGGCTGGGGGACCAGCGAGGCCGGGTCGATCCTCGAGGGCAAGGCCCTCACCTCACGATCTCGAGCTTCCTAAGCCTGACGCCTTCCCTCATCAGCTTCCGGCCGCACTTGCTGCACGTCAGCACCAGCGTCTTCTTCTCGGTCGTCTTCGCCTTGTTCCTCTGGATCGGGTACTTCTGACCTCCGTAACCGTGCAGCTCACGCTCGTGGCGCCTCGCTCCTATCGCCAGCGCCCTCTCCTTCCCCTTCCTGTACAGGGAGACCTTGTGCTCGGTGTGAGCGTTACACTTCGGGCAGTAGGTGTTGATGGTTTCCGGGACTTTCACGGCCACGCTGTTCCAGCGCAGCCAAATAAACCTCTATCGGGAG
>JAVVHL010000092.1:0-4751 GCA_032249575.1 Candidatus Calditenuis sp.
TGACGGTGACCGACAGCGATGCGAGGCTTGCGATCATCAACGCCGTTCTAGCTGACGTTGCTACCAGGAGTGACCTGGAGAAGCTCAGGAGCGAGATAGAGAGGGGGTCAAGAGGCTCTAGAACAGGATCTCAACACTTGAGAACAGGGTTAACGCGATTGTGGCTAGGCTTGCGAGGCTTGAAGGCCAGATGGACCTCTCCGTTAAGCTCTTCATCGCGTTCAACCTTCCTACTTCGATCGCTGTGATTGGGATTCTGCTGAGGACGGTCTTCGTGTGAGGTGGTCTGTTTTCAGACTAAGAGCCGCGATCCAGCGCGAGTCACCGAAATCGACCCGTCGTTAGCATGGGGCCGGTGGGAATCGAACCCACGACCTCCGCCGTGTAAGGGCGGCGTCATCACCACTAGACCACGGCCCCGTCCGGAACACACAGCTCCTCTCCTTAAAGCCATGGTCGGTCGCCACGCTAAAATCCATCCCCGCCCTACTCGGCTTCGGGGTTTGAGGGTCTCCGCGCTGATCCTGACGGAGTTCAGCGAGATAGGCGGCGTCAGGAGGGGTCTCGTGAAGCTGAGAGGAAGGCCCCTGCTCCACTACGTCCTGGAGGCGGTGCCCGACGAGACCGATGACATAGTGGTCTCCGTGAGGGACGAGGAGGAGGCCAGGGCCTACAGCGAGGTAGTCGAGGAGCACTTCGGTAGGCTCGTGGTCTCGGGGGGTGCCAGCATGCCGGCCAACCTCTACCGGCTGGTCTCAGGGGGCGAAGTGGAGAGGGTTCTCGTCCTCCCATGTGACGCGCCGCTCCTCACCCTCGAGTTCACATCCATGATGCTGGATCTGACCAGACGCTTCGGCGCCGCAGTCCTGACGGACTCCGAGGGTGTAAGGAACTACCTCTTCTCCTCGTACAGGTCGAGCGACTTCGTCAACGCCTACCTCGCCTCAGGCCGGAAGGACGAAATGGACGATGTCGTTAGGGGGATCAGGAACGTCATTTACGTCAACTACAGGGCCCTCAGGTCGCTCGATCCGAGGCTAGCGTTCCTCCTGCGCGTCACGAGCAACGAGGAGCTCCGGCGCGCTGAGAGGATGATGGGGAGCCGGTGAAGGGTGGCAGGCCGTTGATTGACACCGAGAGGGTCCTCAGGGAGCTGGGGCTCGAGTTCTACAAGAGGGTCACCGAGCCGACGGCTCCGAAGAGGACCAACGTCAGGTTCTCCGATCTGCTGCCTGGACTGTCTGCATCAGGACTCGAGATAGCGGAGAAGAGGCTCTACCTCCACCAGTTCAGGACCGTCGCGGCCCTCTCGCACGGCAAGAACGTGATCCTGAGGTCAGGTACGGGCTCCGGGAAGACAGAGGCCTGGTTCGTCTACGCTGCCAAGGCAGGGTTGAGGACGCTGGCCATCTACCCGACGCTGGCCCTCTCCAACGACCAGATCAGGCGGCTCAGGACCTACTGCGATGTGCTGGGTAAGAGGGCAGTCGTCGTCGACGCGCCGAGGAAATCGGAGATCTCGGGGCGTCAGGAGTACGCGAAGCTCATGTCAGAGGTGGCATCGGCCGACTTCGTCGTCACCAACCCTGCCTTCCTGCTGAACGAGCTGAAAAGGATCCACTCGAGAAGGGCATCGCTCCTACGAAGCTTCCTCGAGAAGATGGATTTGATGGTCATAGACGACCTCGACTTCTACGGTCCGCGGTCCCTCGCCATACTCCTCGCGATGATCTCGCTGCTGAGGGAATCGATTGCGCCGAGGGTCAGGTTCGTCGTGACGACGGCCATGCTGAAGAACGCCGACGACCTTGCACGCTTCCTGAGCGACGTTACAGGCCTCGAGACCGAGGTGATCGACGGCGAGGCCTTCAGCCCGACGAATTACACCTTCGTCGTCCTGGGCAAGGACCTGCGGAGTCTGTGGGAGAGGATCAGATCCCACAGGGCCAGGTTCGAGGAGTCCGGTGCGGGTCCCGACGTCATCTCGGCCTTAGAAGACTACGCGGAGTTCAGGAGGAACCTGTACAAGGTCTTGGAGGTAGCGAGGGCTATCGGCATCGAGGTCGAGGAGCTCGGACACACGTACGTCGACGTCCTCGAGAGGTATGCGGATGACGAGGGCCTCACGATAGTCTTCACGCGCAGCATCGCGAAGGCCGAGGAGGTGGCGAGGCTCCTGAGGGAGAGGGTTGGTGACAGGGTGGCTTCGCATCACCACCTGCTCGAGAAGCGCCTGAGGGAGGAGGTCGAGGAGAGGGCCAGGAGGGGCGAGGTGAAGGTCCTGGTCTCGCCGAGGACGCTCGCACAGGGGATAGACATAGGCACGGTGATCAGGACGGTCCACATAGGCCTCCCCGAGTCGCTGAGGGAGTTCCTCCAGAAAGAGGGGAGAAAGGGGAGAAGGGAGGGGATTGAGAGGACGGAGACCGTCATCTTCCCCTCGAGCTCTTGGGACTACAACCTGCTGAGGAGGGGGCTCGACGCGCTGATAGCTTGGCTCGAGCTGCCGAGGGAGAAGGTCCTCGTCAACCCCAACAACAAGTACGTCACGTTGGTGAAGGGGCTGCTGAAGCTCTCGTCGCCTTTGACCGCTAAGTCCGCTACAAAGGAGGAGCTGGACCTGCTCGCGGAGCTGGGTCTGCGTGACGGCCTGAGGCTGAACGACGCTGGAAAGAGGGCCCTCCTCAAGATGAACTTCTACGAGTTCGCCCCACCCTTCGGCATCAAGAGGATCAGGAGGGGCAGGGATGGGGAGCGCTACCTCGAGGAGATCTCGCACGTCGACCTCGTCGAGAAGTTCCAGATCGGCTGCATCGACTACACATCAGACGGCTTGGTCACGGGATTCAACAGGTCCCAGTCGGGTGGTAGGACGGTCACGGCGGTCATCGTCGAGGACCTCGCCGAGTCCACGATGAGGAGGCTCGAACCGCTCCAGTACGTCCTCGAGGAGTACACTTCGACCGTCAGGAAGTGGGGGCAGGAGCCGAGCGTCGTGGGCGATTACAGGGCAGGGCTGCTCCACAGCGAGGTGCTCTGCGTCGTGAAGCCCCCTGAAGAGAACTTCGGGAAGTACTTCAAGATCCCTAACAGGACGATCTGGGTCCTCAGGAGCAGGAGGCCCAAGGTCGTTAGGCTGAGGGAGGACCTGACGGCAGTGATGAGGGACACTAAGACGATTGTCGTCCCAGCGCTGACCGACGGGATCTACAGCGATTACACATACGGCATGCTGGTCGAGGCCGACCCTAGGTACGACCCTGACCACCTGAGGCTCGGCGCGGCGTTCATCGAGCTGGTCCTGAGGAGGGCGCTGCTGGTTCCCCTCGAGACGATCAAGTACGACGTCGTCATCGCCGGCGAGCGGAAGTTCGTCGCGATCCACGAGACCGAATCGGCCGGTCTTCTGGAGGACATGGACTGGACGAGGCTGAAGGAGCTTCTGGAGGTCTACTCGCCCGACGGGCTCGACGAGGCCCTGCTCGAGGCGGTGAACGAGTTCGCCTACTCCACGCTGGCCGCAAGGGGGATGGAATGGGAGGTGGCGAGGAGGGCCGCGGTCCACATAGTAGAGCGCGTTCTGGCCACCAAGAGGATAAGGGTACGGTTCATGGGGATGGAGAGGGAACTGCCGCTCCCGAGCAGGGCGCTGCGGAGGGCCGTGCTCCTGCTCTACACCTTTCAGCTCGGTGAGGAGGGCCTTCCGACCTCGCAGGGCTCCGGCGGTCTGCTCTACAGCGTCGCCGTATTCGACGGGGAGAGCTTCCGGGTGCCAGTGGGCATCAAGATGGAGGGCGAGGATCCCGACGAGGCGTACCTCCAATCTTCAGCCATCATCTCAAGGCTCGTGGACCAGGGTTTCAAGCTCTACACCTTCGATATCGAGTCATTGCTGGAGCAGCTCTCGAGGCTCGGCATGAGGTCGCTGAGGGCCAAGATCTCGGGCCTGACCGAAGAGGGGCTTGTGGGGGACCTCTCGATCCTTGCGGCTGCGCACCTCGGCGAAAGCGTGACGCTGAGCGACATCGCATCGGCCCTGTCCGTTGAGGGCGAGGGAGTTGCCACATCGATCGACGTCCTGGTCCAGACCCTCCGTATCTCGACCTCGAGGCGAGGTTGGCGGGAGAGGGTCCTCCAGAGTGCTGGGCGGAAGCTCGAGGACCTCGCGAGGAGAGAGCTGAGGGCCCTATACCTCCTGAGCCTGATCCTAGATCCGGTCCAGAGCGGGAGTTAGCCTCACGTCATGCCGCGCTTCCAGAGGCGCATCCCCTCCAGCTGCCTCAGGACCCCTTCCATCAGCGCCTCGACCTTAGACCACTCGATCCCTGAAGACCTCAGGGTCTTCGCCACCTCCCTCTCCACCAGCCTGTAGCTCCGGTAGGCCTCGTTCAACGTCCGCCACTTGACCGGTGCCAGAGCCCTTCCGACCTCCTCGTCATACGGCAGCCTTCCCTTCGCCATCAGGAAAGCGATGATCGGATAGCCGACGTAGTTCCTGTAGACCGTCCCGTTGTCGTCGGACCTTACCTCTCCGCTCTCCACGTCGACGAAGACCTGGTAGACCCTGTTGCCCTCGGAGGACCTCACCCTCGCCTCGCGTTCGGAGAGGACCTCGACCCTCCCACCAGCTACGGCTCCCAGCGCCTCCAGCACCTTGATCCTCGGAGGCAGGGCCAGGTAGACCTTCTCCACGAGTTTGAGTTCGTGTAGGAGCGACTTCAGCCTTGCGGCTTCCTGAGAACCTCCCTACC
>JAVVHL010000093.1:0-4666 GCA_032249575.1 Candidatus Calditenuis sp.
ATCCCGAGCATCACGTTCATGCACTGGACAGCCTGTCCGGCAGCGCCCTTCATCAGGTTGTCGATCGCAGCGAAGAGGGCCGCCCTTCCTAACCTCTGTTCGACCGCCAGCCCGACATCGGTGAAGTTGGAGCCGACAACGTACTTCGGATCGGGGTAACGGCCCCTGACGATGCGGACGAAGGGCTCGTTCCCGTACCTCTTCGCGTAGGCCTTCCAGAGGGCCATCTCGTCGACGGAGCCGTCGGCAAGCCATACGTGAGAGGTCGCAAGGGCACCCCTGACCGCGCCGACAGCGTGGGGAACGAGGGCCACCCTCACCTCCCTCCCAGCGATCGCCTTGAGCTCCTGCTCGACCTCGGCGACGTGCCTGTGACCTGTGGCCTCGTAGGGCCTCATCACGTTCGCCCTCTCGGGATGGTGGGTTCCGATGGAGGGCTTCATCCCTGCTTCGCTGCTGCCCACCTTGACGTCAACCGCTATGTGCTCCAAGTCGATGAGCCCTGACTCGACGGCCGGGACCAGGGAGAGGATGGCTGCGGTGGCGTTGCATCCGGGATTGGCAACCAGCTTCGCGTTCCTCAGCTCCTCCCTGTGGAGCTCGGGCAGACCGTAGACCGCCTTCCCCAACAGGTCCGGTGCCGGGTGCTCGAACCCGTACCAGATCTTGTACTGCTCGGGGTCCTTCAGCCTGAAGTCGGGGCTGAGGTCAACGACGGTTAGCCCGTGGTCGAGGAGCTTGGGCGTTATGTCCTTTGAGACGCCAGCCGGTGTGCTCATGAAGACGACGTCGCACTTTTCGAGCAGGAGGTCGAGCGAGAGCGGCGAGAACTTCAGGTTCCCCACGAAGCCGCGGAGGTGGAAGTGGACCGATGTCACAGGCTGGCCCGCGTACTCCCTCGAGGTCGCTACGGTGACCTCAACCTCCGGATGGAGGGAGAGGAGCCTGAGCAGCTCTCCGCCCGTGTATCCCGATGCGCCGACTATGCCGACGCGCCTCCTCCCGTTCACCTGCAGTCCCCAGGGAGGGTCCGCTTTAACTTCCTCCCCCACATGTCGGGCGATCAGGTCGAGTGGGGCTGATGCGCTCAGAAGGGGTTAAAAGCTGATCGGGACGGAGTGCCTGAGGTGCCCAGCGCGTTGAGCGGGTGGTCGGCATGCACCTGAAGAGGCTCGCGGCTCCGGTAGTGTTCGACATACCGGCGAAAGTGAAGAAGTTCGCGCCGAGGCCTGTTCCAGGCCCCCACCCGATGGACTACTCGGTGCCGTTGCTGGTCATCATCAGGGACTGGCTCCGTTACGCGTCGACGGCGAGGGAGGCCGAAAAGGTCGTCTTTCAGGGGAAGATCCTGGTGGACGGCCGTGTGGTCAAGGAGCCCCGGTTCCCAATCGGGCTGATGGACGTCCTCTCGATCCCCGAGACCGGAGAGATCTACAGGATGCTCCCGGTTTACAGGAGGGGCCTCAAGCTGATCGAGATCGATCCCTCGGAGAGCAAATTCAAGATCGGCCTGATCATTAGGAAGCAGCACGTCAAGGGAGGCG
The DNA here is from genome assembly GCA_032249575.1 of Candidatus Calditenuis sp. Classification (GTDB taxonomy): domain Archaea; phylum Thermoproteota; class Nitrososphaeria_A; order Caldarchaeales; family Calditenuaceae; genus Calditenuis. The sequence goes on from JAVVHL010000093.1 coordinate 1,545, forward strand.
CCCTCCAGTTCACGCTCCACGACGGCAGGAACGTCCTCGTCAAGAACCCGACCGGGAAGGACAGGGCGATCGGCACCTGGGACTCGTTCCAGATCAGCATACCGGAGAACAAGGTCCTGGCCCACCTCCCCTTCGAGGTCGGGAGGTACGCGCTGATCTACAGGGGTTCCAGGGCAGGCCTCCACGGGCCGATCGTGGACTACGAGAGGGTGAGGAGGTACCCTGCGAAGCAGTTAGTCACAGTGAGGACCGCTGAGGGCGAGATATCCACAATACTCGATTACGTGATGGTGGTGGGTGACGAGAGGCCATGGCTGAAGCTGCCGTGAGGGAGCAGGTCGGGAAGCAGGAGAACCCGATGAGGAGGCTGAGGATAGAGAAGGTCGTCGTCAACTGCAGCGTGGGAGAGGCAGGTGCGAGGCTCGAGAAGGCCGCCAAGATCCTCGAGATGCTCACCGGTCAGAAGCCGTCCATCAGGAAGGCGAAGAAGACGATCAAGGGCTTCGGCATCCACAAGGGAGAGCCGATCGCTGCGATGGTCACGCTGAGGAAGGAGAAGGCGATCGAGTTCCTGAGGAGGGCCTTCGAGGCCGTCAGGAACACGATAAAGGCCGAGAGCTTCGACGAGTACGGCAACTTCGCCTTCGGCGTCAAGGAGCACCTCGACCTACCGGGCACGAAGTATGATCCGGAGCTCGGCATCATAGGCTTCGACGTGATAGTGCACGTTTCAAGGCCCGGCTTCAGGGTTACCCGCAGGAGGATCAGGCGCTCTAGGATACCGAGGAGCCACAGGCCGACGAGGGAGGAGGCGATCGAGTTCGTCAAGAGGGAGTTCGGCGTCAACGTGGTCTGATCGCGAATTTTCACAGCTCCGGAGCTTCCCCTGAAAACGAGTTAACTTATTAACGGATGGCATGGTGAAGCTGTGGAAATCGGGTTGGAGGAGAGGTGGGCGAAGAGGCTCGAGAGGCAGGAGGCGATCGCCGAGGTAAGGAATCGGTTCCTCGAGAAGGACAGGAGCCTCGACAGGGCTGCCTTCGAGGAGGTCTTCGACGCCCAGACCCTGCTGACGATTTACAGGCTGATGAAGAAGGGCGTGATTGACGACTTCTACGGCGTCGTCAGCGCAGGAAAGGAGTCCAGGATTTACCACGCCAAGAACAGATCAGGAGAGGAGCTTGCGGTGAAGATCTACCTGGTCAACAACAGGGAGTTCCGGAAGGGGAGGATGGAATATCTGGTGAGCGACGTCAGGCTTGGGAAGGTGGGAGGATCCGTCAGGAAGCTGATTTACATGTGGGCCAAGAGGGAGTTCCTGAACCTGAAGCAGGCTTACGATGCCGGTGTTCCAGTGCCTAAACCTTACACCGTGGTCAACAACGTCCTGGTCATGGGTTTCATCGGCGAGAACGGGCAGAGGTACCCGCTTCTGAGGGAGACCGAGCTGAGCGTCGAGGAGTACGCTGAGATCTACAGGAAGGTCGTAGAGGGCATGGAGGTCCAGTACAGGAAGGCGGAGCTGATCCACGGCGACCTGAGCGAGTACAACATCATGTGCGGCCCTGACCTCTCGGTCTACTTCATCGACCTCTCGCAGGCGGTCCTCATACACCATCCACGTGCCGACTTCTATTTGATGCGGGACATCAGGAACGTGAACAGGTTCTTCGCATCGAAGGGCGTTGAGGTCCTGGAGGACGAGGAGTTCTTCGAGAGGGTTGCAGGGAGGAGGCCGTACGAGCTGATGGCATGAGGGCCTCCGCGCCTCGCTTCTGTGGACTTCCTTACACACGTTTACGGTTCATCAGATTTCGTCCCTCGGTCTGTCTTGTGACGGCAGAGGAGAAAAGGACCTAAATGGACGGAGTTACAGGTCACCCGGGATGACGGTCTGGCACACCGACATCCACAAGCGGAAGAAGACAGGAGGCAGGAAGGGGCCCCACAGGAAGAAGCGGAGGTACGAGAGGGGAAGGGACCCGCTGCTGCCGGTCGTAGGTGAGCCTGAGAGGCTCGTGGAGAGGGTGCGAGGGGGAAACTTCAAGGTGAGGGTCAGATATGACAAATTCGCGAACGTCACCGATCCTTCCACCGGCAAGACTGCGAGGGTCCAGATCTTGAAGGTCGTCCAGAACCCAGCGAACCCGGACTTCACGAGGATGGGCGTCCTGACCAGAGGGGCACTCATCGAGACGCCGCTCGGCATCGCCCGGGTGACCTCGAAGCCTTCTGCGGACGGAGTGATCAACGCGGTTCTGGTGAAGGCGAAGGGCTGAGGATGATCAGGAGGGAAGGCTACATCGTCTGGGTCCAGTACTTCAACCGCGAGCTGACCAGGTCCGAGGGCAGGAGGGTCCCCGTCAGGCTCGCTGTGAAGGGGCCGACGGCGGACGACGTGCTTAGGGCCGCTGCGAGGCTCGGCTGGGAGGCCAAGAAGCTCGACCTGAGGCACCCATCCCAGTGGTGGAAGCCCGGGTCCGCCGTCATGGTCAAGCCTGACAGGCAGCTGAAGAAGTCGGAAGTCATACGCCTCCTTGCGGAGCGGATGAGGGGATGAAGGGAGAGAGGGTTGTGGTTCTCGGAGACGTAGTGAAGAGGTTCCGCGATTCGGTTCTCGTCGTCTCGAAAGAACCGCTCCCTATAGGCACGAAGGTCTACTCGGAACGAGGTGAGGTGGGATACGTCTCCGACGTGTTCGGTCCGAAGGACGGTGTCTACGTCCTCGTGAGGCTCGAAGGGGACCAGCCTCTCGGGAAGAGGCTCTACGCGGTGCTCGCTCGGACTGAGAAGGGAAAGGCCCGGCAGCAGGAGGAGGCCCGACCCCAGTCCCGCCGGGGGACAACGTTTTATGGACGTTGAGGATCTGAAAATGGGGACAAACGAGGGCCCGTAGCTCAGCCTGGCAGAGCGGCCGGCTCATAACCGGTAGGTCGTGGGTTCGAATCCCACCGGGCCCATAGTCTTTGCCCTCAGATTTGGCGTTCGCCTTTTCCACTCAACCCTTTGTGGCCATTGTGCCGCATAACTGGTCTCGTTTACTGTTCTACTATCAGCTGACCATGCATGCCTTTGTCGTAGTGGAGGTCGGGGTAGCTTCCCTCAACCTCAAGACAAACGTA
>JAVVHL010000094.1:0-4554 GCA_032249575.1 Candidatus Calditenuis sp.
CCGCTGCCAGCTCCACGACCTCCGAAGGGTCTATCCTGCGGTAGGCCCAGTCCCTGAGCCTCCTAGTCCACCTCAAGTCCCTGTAGATCCGCCGGACGAGCCTGCGGTACGTTCCGTCCCTTCCCTCCCTGAGCAGGACCTCTATGTGACGGGCAGCGGCCAAAGCGCAGATCCCTCCTATCACCACGCCTCCTCCTGTGAGGGGTTTCGTCTGCCCTGCACAGTCGCCGACGAGCACGACGCTTCCGTCCAGGCCGACCTCAGAGGGGCCCTCGAGCCAGAGGGAGTGCGTGTAGTATCCCAGGACCCTCGATCGGGGGAACCTCTCCCTCAGGAACCTCCGGGCGAGCTCCATCACGTTCCTTCTGGAGGCGAGCCCGACCCTGGCCAGCTCCTCGTTGACCGGCACCGCGTAGGAGAAGTACTCGTCAAGGTATCGCTCGAACCAGACGTGGACCTTGTCGCGGTCGAGGTCGTGGCCGCTGATCAGGAGCTGCACGACGGGCAGCGGAGGACGGCCGAAGGGGTCGCCGAAGAGGGAGCGCGTCAGCCTCCTCGAGATGCCCTCAGCGACGACCACCGCGTCGAACTCCGAAGGGCCTTCCTGCGTGACGACCACGCTCCTGCCACCTCTTTTCCCCGGACCGACGGAGAGGACCCTGCTGCCGAGTTCTACATCGGCCCCCTCGGTTACCGCCTGCTCGGCGAGGTACCTGTCCAGCTCCTCCCTGTCCGCCACGACGGCCACCGGGTTGGGGAAGCGCAGCTCGAAGGTCCTTCCCCTGACCGACGTGAACACCGCGCCGCGTATCCCGTTCAGGACGAACCTCCTCTCGATCCCGGCGATCTGCTCGAGTCCACGGACGCTGTAAAGGCCTGCGCAGTGCTCAGGCCTCCCTATCACCTCGTCCTCCTCGAAGACCTTGACCTCGAAGCCTGAGGCGGCGAGCTCCCGTGCAGCGACGAGGCCGGCAGGTCCACCGCCCACCACAGCGACCTTCAAGCGATCCAACAAGAGGCCGCTCCGCGACTAATGGCTATGATTCCCTTCCGAGACGATCGAGACGACAAAGAGCGGTTGTCCCTGTCAGAGCCAAATATCACGACCGAGAACGAAATGGCGTTGGTCGAGCTCACCGGAAGAGAGGCATACCAGATGCTGCTGGAGAGGCTCTACTCGCAGCTGAAGGTCCGGGCATCGGGAGGGGGAGAGAGGCAGATAGCGCTGAGGCCTGTGCTGCTCCACGACCAGAGGAGGACCGTGATAACCAACTTCAAGCAACTGGCCGAGGCGCTGGGCAGGGAGCCGGAGCACTTGGCCAGGTTCATCTTCAAGGAGACCGGTAAGCCTGGAACGCTCGAAGGCGAGCGGCTCGTCATCAACGGCCCCATCGGAGAACAGGAACTCGGCAGGCTGCTCCAGCTCTACTTCAAGGAGTTCGTGAAGTGTCCGGTCTGCGGCGGCATCGACACGCAGATAGTCGCCGAGAAGAGGTTCAGGTTCCTCGTATGCGAAGCTTGCGGCGCGAGGAACCCTGTCAGGAAGATCTGAAGAGCCCTTCGCGGTCGTAACGTTACGGATTTCAAGAGGCACCTCGTCCCATTCAGAGCGTGGGGAGGACAGTCTTCGAGAAGATCTGGGACGCCCACGCGCTGGCCGAGAGGGAGGACGGGACCACGCTCCTATACATCGACCGGCACTACACCCACGAGGTCACCTCGCCGATAGCTTTCGAGGGCCTCAGGGCCGCCAAGAGGAAGGTCAGGAGGCCGGACCTGACGTTCGCCGTGATGGACCACAACGTACCCACCTACGACAGGACGCTGCCTGTGACCGACGAGATGTCGGCAGCCCAGATGGAGGCCCTGAAGAGGAACGCGAGGGAGTTCGGGATAACGCTCTTCGACTACTTCAGCCCCTACCAAGGCATCGTCCACGTGATCATGCCTGAGCTGGGCCTGACCCTTCCCGGCCTCACGGTGGCCTGCGGCGACTCGCACACCAGCACCCACGGAGCCTTCGGCGCCCTCGCCTTCGGGATAGGGACGAGCGAGGGAGAGCACGTCTTCGCAACGCAGACCCTCTGGCTGAAGAAGCCGAAGAAGATGGAGGTGAGGTTGAGGGGCGAGCTGCCGGACGGTGTGACGGCCAAGGACGTCATCCTCTACATTATCCGGAGCATTGGGACCGGCGGTGGGATAGGGCACGTCATGGAGTTCACCGGAGAGACGGTGGCTCGGATGAGCATCGACGACCGGATGACGCTCTGCAACATGTCGATCGAGGGCGGCGCGAGGACCGCGATAATTTCGCCCGACGAGAAGGTGTTCAACTACCTGAAGGGGAGGCCTCTGGCTCCCAAGGGAGAGGAGTGGGAGGAGGCGGTGAGGTTCTGGAGGGATCTGAGGACCGACAACGACGCGGTCTACGACAAGCGCCACGAGTTCGACGTCTCCAACCTCGAGCCCCAAGTGACTTGGGGGACGAACCCTGCCCAGACGGTCAGCGTGACGGAGGAGGTCCCGGCGCCGGAGGACTTCGAAGACCCCGCACAGAGGGCATCGGCCGAGAGGGCCCTGAGGTACATGGGCCTGAGGCCCGGCCAGAAGATGTCGGAGGTCCCAGTTGACGTCGTCTTCATCGGGTCCTGCACCAACGCAAGGCTCTCTGACCTGATCGAGGTCGCTCGGCTCGTGAAGGGCAAGAGGGTAGCAGAGGGCGTCAAGGCGATCGTCGTGCCTGGCTCTATGGTCACCAAGCGTTGGGCCGAGCGTCTGGGGATCCACAGGGTCCTGATCGATGCGGGCTTCGAGTGGCGTAACTCGGGTTGCAGCTACTGCATCGCCATGGCTCCCGGCGACAGGGTCGAGCCTGGGAAGCGTTGCGTCTCGACCTCGAACAGGAACTTTGAGCACCGTCAGGGCCCCAACGCCAGGACGCATCTGGCCAGCCCTGCCACCGCCGCTGCCTCTGCGCTGAGCGGGAAGATCTCGGACCCGAGGGAACTGGACCCTGCTCCTGTCGAAGAGGTGGTCTCGGACGTCGAGCTGTACCACGCGCTCAGGGAGAGGTACCAGTTCTGAGGGCGCGGGAAGGGGAGCGGAGTGCCCGATGTCCGCTCATCGACCCCGTCTCATGTAGGACTCTTGGTTTTGAGCTCGAAGGCGCAGTGCGGGTGATTGAGGTTCACGCACATCGTCTCGTAGACCTCGACGTCCATTCCCAGCGATCCCAGGAAACCCTCGATGAAACCCCTCAGGAAGTGGCCCGTCGGCATGTCGGTCTTCACACCTCTCAGCGTCGTGCAGTCAGCGAGGTCTTCGACCAGGAGCAAAACCTCGCCGTTCTCGGACCTCAGCAGCTCGACGTTCCGGAGGATGCCCAGAGGAGGGCCTATGGCCTTCAAGATCGACAGAAGAGAACCCAGGGGTTCCGCATCGACGTCGACGAAGAGTCCCCTGAGCTCAGCGGCCCGTCCTCCAGCAGCCTTCCCGGCGAAGTAGAGGATCACGAAGAGCGACTTGCCCATGGACCTGTAGAGGGCGAGGTAGATGCTCTGGAAGACTATCGAAGGCATGATGTAAATCCGCTCGCCGAGGAAGGTCGCAAACCCTCCCTGTATGACCGTTGTCAAACCTTCGATCTCGCTCTCCAGAACCTTCACGTCCGTGACCTCTCTGATCTCGGCAAGCGCCCTGATCAGCTCGCTCGGTCCTCCGGAGAGTTCGGTCAGGTCCACCGCCAGCAGGAAACCTGCGCTCTCGGGATCGTTGCCCGGCAACCAGCTCGTCAACCCGAGGACTGACACGCTCTTCTTCTCAAGAGCTTCGAGGACCTTGCTCAGGTTGCTTACAGGCCTCCTGAGCTCGAGGACGACCGTCGCCAACCTCCTGCCTTGGTGGTAAAAGAATAGGGGGAGCTCGAAGTCCATCGAAACCCCCTCAGTCGGCCGTCACCGTCTCATCGGGAGAAGGGTACTCGACCAGCTCGACGAGCTTCGAGCCGCAATCGATGCAGTAGACCACGGTCTTCGCGCAATCGGTGTGATAGAGTGCGCCGCACCTGCAACCGATCAGCCCCTGCATCGGAGCACCCGGGGTCCTGAGGATCTCGCCGAGGCAGTAGAGGCAGACCCTCATCAACGCGAGCACGTCCCTCTGCGTGAAGATCCCTACGATCCTCTGGCCCTCCCTTACGAAGACCCTCCTTATCCCCCTCCTGTTCATCAGGTCAACGGCCTCTCCGACGGTGGCGTTGACGTCGACCGAGATCGGAGGGCTGCTCATCACCTCCTCGACCCTCGTCGTCCTCGGGTCCCTTCCGGCAGCGACCACCCTCTTCAGGACGTCCCTCTCGGTCATGACCCCCACTATCTCGCCGCCCTTCCGCACGGCCACTGCGCCTATGTTCCTCGAAGCCATCACCTTCGCAGCCTCCTCGACCGTGCTCTCGGCCTCCACCGAGACTATCTCCCTGTTGGCGATGGTGGTCACCTTGAGGTTCAGGCTCAACGCACCACACGTTAGTTGCGCATCCGATTTAAGCGTTCGGGG
>JAVVHL010000095.1:0-4460 GCA_032249575.1 Candidatus Calditenuis sp.
CCCATGTGGTGGATGCCGGGAAACGCCTGGGGAACGCCGATGGGCCCGATGATGGGAAGGACGATGGGACCTATGATGGGATGGTGTCCGTGCATGCAGTGGATGTGGGGCTCGGGGCCGCAGTCCCAGCAACGCCAGCAGCAACCTCCACCTTCGAGGAGCCCTGACGTCGAGCTCACGGTCTACGCCGGCGACTACGGGTTCGGTCTCAGACCTGACGCGATAACCTCGCCGGGCCCTGAGCTGAGGGTGAAGGTCGGATCGCTGGTCAAGCTGACGGTCGTCAACGTCGGCCGAGCCGTCCACGTCCTCACGATAGTGGGGGACCTCAGGGAGGACCCGAACGCAGTACCGGTCTTCAGCGGTGCCTCCGCTGGGACGCCGAGGAACCCGATACCCCCTGGCTCTTCGGTGACCGTCTACTTCGTGGCGGAGAAGGAGGGGAGCTACTACTACGTCTGCAACGTTCCTGGACACACGAGCCTCGGCATGTACGGGAGGTTCGTCGTCGAGTCAGCCTGAGACCGCCTTGATGCTCCTCGAGTAGGCCTGTGCCCAGAAGGTCCTGTTGAGGAGGACGATGAACCCGGTCATGACGATGACCAGCAGCAGGAGGCCGTAGACGTCGCCGAGTGCCGCTACCTCCGAGATGGCCTTCCCGAGCCCAGGGAGGTCTGTGGCGTAGACGACAGGTCCTACCTCGAGGCGTTCAGCGACGACTGTCGCGTTCCACGCTCCGCCTGCACCTGTTATCAGGCCGGTGACGATGGAGGGCATCGCCATCGGAAGGTAGACGAGGCGCATCGACTTCCAGAAGCTGAGGCCGCTGAGCCTGACCAGCTCGGTGTAGGACGGTTCTACGACCATGAAACCCTGCAGTGCACCGTAGAAGACGTAGTATTGCGAGCCCATCAACATCATAACAAGCGCTCCCAGCTCCTTTCCCATGGGACCGGAAGAGGCGAAGGCAGGCGCTATTATCGGATAGAGCAGCGGTGCGGGAACCGAGACTAGCACCTGGAGCACCGGCAGGGCCCTCCTCCTTCTTGTTTGGTCAAGGGCGAGGTAGTAAGCCAAAGGCACCGACCAGAGGAGCGAGAGAAACAAGACCGCTGCAACCCTCAGGGTCGAGAAGGCGAGGGCCGCACCGACAGCGCCCCAATCGGTCACAGCGAACCTCCAGACCAGGAGCGATATCTGTCCCATCAGGTCTCCCGAGTACCTGACGAGGAGCGTGCTGGCCGCGGCGCCGAGCAGGACCAGACCCATCAAGGTGACGAACGGTACGCCGTGCCTCTCCAGCTGAGGGACGAAGTGTATCTGAACCGGCACCCTCAGCTGCCTGACCCTCGAGAAGGCCGCTATCCCGTGACCGACCGTCCTGAAGCCCCTTCCTATTGTGGCTAGGCCCGTGAAGATCCTCGGTCTAGCAGGAGGGGGTGCGCCTGCGACGAACTTGCTCGCCCATTCGGCCAGCGGAGCGTAGACCGCGTACTGGACCAGTCCTATCGATCCGAGCGTCAGCGCGAGGAGCGCCGTAACCATCGATATGTCGCCCAGGTAGATCAGGTCGGTGATGAGCGAGCCGACGCCGAAGACCCTGTACTCGGCCTCTCCTATCGACATGACCTCGCTGGCCGTCAGGAAGAACCAGGCGTTGGCTGTGGAGGGCTGGAGGTTGGAGGCGAGCCTCGGAAGGGAGACGGGGATGTAGACCTTCCGGAGCCGGTCCAAGAGGGGGACCCTCCACAAGCTCAGGGCCTCCCTGATCTCGACGGGGACGTTCCTGACCGCCTCGTAGACCGAGAAGGCGAAGTTCCAGAAGGTGCACGTGAAGATGAGGAAGACCGATGCCAGCTCAGGCCCGATGACCGGGGAGACGGAGACGAGCACCGCGATGGCGAGGGGGAAGAACCCGAGGATGGGGACGCTCTGGAGGACGTCCAGGGCCGGTATGATGAGGGCCTCGAGCCTTTTGTTGGTGGCAGCGGCGATCCCCACGACGAAAGCAGCGGCCATCGAGAGCAGGAGGGCGACGGCTATCCTGGCCCATGAGGCGCCGAGGGCTGCGAGGAGGTCGAGGAAGGTCGACATGGCGCATCTTCAGTGGGCGCAGAGAGGCCCTTCCTCCGAGGAGAGCTTGGCGTAACACTCGTCGCAGAGGACCAGCTTCCCGAGCACGTTGGGCCTCCTGATCTCAGAGCCGCAGAGGTTGCACCTCATCCGCCCTCAACCCGCCCTCCCTCAACATCTCCCTCACGCAGTACCTCGGGAAGAGCTTCAACCTTTCCTTCCCCTCGGTCGAGATGGGGAGACCGTCGACGAGTTCGTCGAGCTCCCTGAACTTCCTCTCCATCAGCTCCGCGAAGAACCTCATCTCGTTCCTAGGAACCCTCATGTACCTGAGGACGTCCCTGAGGGAGCCGGTCCTCAGCGCGATGACGGCCCTTGCGAAGGCGTCCTCGAGGCGCCTCAGCAACAGGCTCAGGCTCACGGGCACCGACCTCCTCTTGACCAGGTCGACCATGTCGTCGGCCAGCTGGTAAACGGTGCCGACCAGGAGGCCGTAGCGCTTCAGGGCAGCCCTGAGCTCCTGAGGAGCGTTGGCACATACGGCCGCCGACTCCGCAGCCGCAGCGAAGAGGCTTCCTGTCTTGTTCTCAACTAGCCGCAGATAGAACATCTCGGAGGGCGAAGTCGTGGAGATGATCTCCTCCAGCACGCCCATCGAAGCCCTGTCCCATGCCTCGAGGAAGATCCGCGCTATCTCGACTCCTTTATCCAGAGCGGTAGAGAATGCGGCGTTGATGATCCTGTGGCCCTCTATGACGGCCCTCCCTATCCCGATCCTCCTCCAGAGCGCGGGCCTTCCCCTCCTGACCAAGTCCAGGTCGATCACGTCGTCGTGGACGAGGGAGGCGTTGTGGGCCAGCTCCAAAGCGTAAGCCACGTCCAGCGCCGTCTCCCTGTCCTCCCCTCCCAGCACCTCGAAAACAAGCATGAGGAAGACGGGCCTGAGCCTCTTCCCGCCCTCGAGGACCGAGTGGACGAGCCTCCTGTTCGGATGGGCTCTCAGCCTCCTCTCTATGTGGAGTTCCACTTCCCTCCTCAGCCTCTCGACGGTCTCCTCGAGCTCCACCAGGCCTTTACCCATCAGCCGTTCATCTCTCGGGCAGCGTCAACAATAACCCTTTGGTACCATCGCTCGGGACCTCCAAACCGAGAAGGTCCATATCGATCCGGAACCATGGGCTGGCGGATGGTGGCGAAGCGCGTGATCCCATGCCTCGACGTGGACAGCGGAAGGGTCGTCAAGGGCGTCTCGTTCAGGGACCTGAGGGACGCTGGAGACCCGGTCGAGCTGGGAAGGAGGTACGCCGAGGAAGGTGCCGACGAGCTGGTCTTCCTCGACATCTCCGCATCGGTTGAGGGCAGGAGGACGATGGTGGAGGTCGTCAGGAGGGTGGCTTCGGAGCTGGACATACCATTCACGGTGGGAGGCGGCGTCAGGACGCTCGAGGACGCGGAGGCCCTGCTGAGGAACGGGGCCGACAAGGTCTCGGTGAACACCATGGCCGTCGAGAGGCCGGAGCTGGTCCGATCGATAGCGAGGAGGTACGGCGACCAGTGCGTCGTGGTGGCGATCGACGCCAAGCGCGAGGTCCATGGAGGCGAGGTCTTCTACAGGGTCTACACGCACTCGGGCACAAGGCCCACCAAGCTTGAGGCCGCCGAGTGGGCGAAGAGGGCCGAGGAGATGGGGGCTGGTGAGCTGCTGGTGACCTCGATCGACATGGACGGCCGGCAGAAGGGATACGACGTTGAGCTGCTGAGGCGCGTCGCCGATTCGGTGAGCATACCCGTCATAGCCAGCGGAGGTGCCGGATCCCTCGAGGACTTCTACAGGGCGATAGCCGAGGGAGGAGCGGATGCGGTGCTGGCAGCCTCGGTCTTCCACTTCGGCCGCTTCCGCGTCAGGGACGTCAAGGATTACCTCGCGTCGAGAGGGATCGAGGTGAGGCTCTGATTGGTCGGACCTGAAGGGCTCGACTTCTCGAAGCTGAACGGCCTCGTGACGGTGGTGGTCCAGGACGCCCAGACGAAGGAGGTCCTGATGGTGGCCTTCGCCAACGAGGAGGCGGTCCGGAGGACCCTCGAGGAAAGAAGGGCCTACTTCTGGAGCAGGTCGAGGCAGAGGCTCTGGCGGAAGGGCGAGGAGTCGGGGAACGAGATGGAGGTGCTGAAGGTCATGGTGGACTGCGACGGCGACGCCCTCCTCTACCTCGTGAGGCCGAAGGGGCCAGCATGCCACACCGGGAACAGGAGCTGCTTCTTCAGGGAGCTCGACTCTCTTCCGTCCGGAAACCCTTGAAGCCTTGAGCCGTGTCGCAGCACTCCTCCGAACTCTCCTCGATATCTCCGGGCCCCTGATCGCATGCGAGTTGTCCCTTTTCATTTAT
>JAVVHL010000096.1:0-4457 GCA_032249575.1 Candidatus Calditenuis sp.
TCGCTATGTCCAGCGAGAGAGTTTCTCACCGCTTCACCTCCTGTGCTGTCCTCTCTATTATGTGTCCTGCCAGGTCATACCCGGTCACCCTCACCGTGTTCCGGAACTCGATAACGGCGTTCACCTCGATCACGTAGAGCCCTCCCTCCGGAGACTCGACCAGGTCGACGCCCAGGACGCCTCCACCCACCGCATCACCGGCCTTGATCGTGGCCTCGACGAGCTCCTCCGTCAGCTCAGCGGGCTCCGCACGACCTCCGAGGGCCGTGTTGGTCTTCCAGCGGCTGCTGTAACGGTAGATCGCCACCGGGACCTCACCCCATACGTAGAACGACCTGATGTCCCTTCCAGGCTTGTTCACGTACTCCTGGAGGTAGTGGACCTTGAAGTGGGAGACGGGCATCGACTCCCTGAAGTCTATCACGTCGAGCAGGTCGTCCTCGCTGAGGGCCCGAGCCATCAAACGGCCCCAGCTGCCGTAGATCGGCTTCACGACGACTGGGTATCCCAGCTCCCGCGCTGCCTCGACCGCTCCCTCCCGAGTGAATGCGATGACGGTCCTCGGTATCGGAACGCCGTGCCTCCTGAGGCGGATGCTGGTCAAGAGCTTGTCGCCGCAGTCACGGATGACCTGGTGTGGGTTGACGACCCTGAGGCCCCAGCCCTCTAGGACGGCGGAGCTTGCGAGGGCCCTGTAGAAGCTGACGCACCTCTCCAAAACGAAGTCGAGGTTTCTGAGGTGATCGGGGGCGTCGCCGTCTATCCGCGCCAGCATCTTCGGGACGAAGACCGGCTTGACCTCGTGGCCTCTTCTCTTGGCGGCCTCCACCAGTAACCTCTCCTCTTCCCTCACCAGGTCGTACGCTATACCTATCCGCAACTCCCCTTCACTCGCCCCAGTCCTCGCTTACCTCCTCGGCCAGCTTCAGCCTCGGCTTACCGGCGTCCAAGTAGAACTCGAGATGGGCACCACAGGCGTTGCACTCGAAGAGCTCTCCCTCCAGCGCGTCGTCGGGTACCTCCACGCCCGCCTCACAGACCGGACAGCTCACAGTGGCCATCTCCCACCTACCTTGACCCGACCAGCCTCGCCCGTAACTTAAACGTAATTCAGGTGAGGATTGCGGAAATCGGAGAGGTCATTCGGGTTGATCTCCGGCAATAGGAGTCCGGAAAGGGACGGAGAGGTCCGATTTCCACCCCTCAGAAGCCGAGCAAGAAACCCTTCTTCTCGAGGGAGATGACCTCGTAAGGGATGCCGAGCTCTTCGGCGAAGCGGTAGGCCTCCTCGATCTCCTCCCTCGTCGGGTAACGCGCAATGTCAGAGAGCCTCGGGTCGAATTCTGGTGACCTGGGATCGGCGAAACAGTCGGGGTGGTACTGGTCCATCACGTTGACCAGCGTACCGGGCATGTTCTCGGCGATCCACCTGAGGACCGGTTTCGTGCAGCACTCGACGTGGTTGGGCATGACAAGGTGCCGGACGACGATGTCCTCTCCCCACTCGTAGATCCTCTTGTGGTTCTCCGTCACAGTCTCCCAGTACCAAGGCGTCCTGGCGAGCCTGATCGCGCACTTGTTGCTCCCGAACTTGAAGTCCGGCAGCCAGATGTCGACCAGCTCCCTCAAGATCTCCAGCGTCTCACCGCTCATGAACATGTTCGAGTTCCAGAGGATCGGGACGTTGAACTGGCCATCGACCGTGTACCTCTCCTCCGGGAGCCTCCTCCATCTTAAGTAATCGGGCTTCATCAACCACATGTACTGGAGGTCCCTCGGGGTCGGCCTGACCTTCCCCAGCAGCGAAATCGCCTCCACGATCGTGTGGAGGTGAATCGTCGGCTCGCCTCCTACCAGGTTGACGTTGTGGCATCCCTCAGCCCTCAGCTCCCACATCATCTTAGCGAGGAGCTCCGGCGTGACGTCGAGGCCGTTGTCCTTGTCCTTGCTGATGTCCCCGTTCTGGCAATTGCCGATTACAATGAAGCTTGCTACAAAGGCATGGCTGTCGTGTTCCACTTCTATATTATACACAGGACCGTTATACCAAATCTTTGATATTGAATGTATGGGGACTATGATGTAATCATCGGTAAACCTATACCTGACGTGCTTGGCTTCTTTCCAGCTGTTTTCCCGCATTCTCGAAAGCCTGACCTTTACGTAATAGATCGTTGACTGTCTGATCCGCCTCGATCCAATGACCTTTTCATGAACTGAGGGTTTGTAGACGTTGTAGCTCGGAAGGTGACCCAGCATGAGATATAGCCCGTAGATGCCGTGTGCGAGCGCCTTTGAGGCGGTGTTTATCGAAATGTAACCTCCGGTTACACAACCGTCACCCACAATGATAGCCTCTAGAAAGGCCCTTACAACCCTCTTGGACGCTCGGAAGAGCTGCGGCGGGACCTTCTTATCGTACGCATTGCTGCCGCACAACGCTTTGAAGAGAAGCGCCAGCGACGTTTTGCCCACCTCGACGCTTACGGTGGTTTTACGCCTCACCAATCGCGGCCTCACGCCGAATTTCTTCTCCAATAGCGTCATGGTCCTTACAGCCAGATCCTCCTCGTGTTTCCCGAAGCTGATCACCAACCTGTAGCTGCTCGGCCTACGAGCCGATTTGACCACATGACCTTCTGCACAATAATACCCCAAGAGCTCCGCCAGCTCCTCGTCGAGCTTCAACCTTGAGGGAATCCCTGGCCTCTTCTCGGTCCTTAATCTCACTAAGCCATTTTCGGTCACCAGCGTCATCTCCCTCTCCCTCCCTCCTTGCAGGCCCCTCCTGAGCTTAGACAACAGGGTCCTGACGTATGCAGGGTGATATCCTGTGCTGCTGCCGATCTCGGTTGAGTTCAGGCCTGACCGTGACAGCTCGACGACCAGTTCGTGCATCTCCGGCTTAAGATTGACAGAGTACTTCAGCGATATCACCGCGCTCCTCAGGATCGACTCCACATCTATGTCGATCTCTTCGTCAATATCGGCTTTCAATCTGGGGATGAGCAATCTGTCCCTCATGCTGAGCTTCTCTGCCCTCTTCTTCTTGATGTCCCCCTCGACATCGCTGTACACCACCAATTCGTGACTCGGAGTGACGGCTATCGGTGGTGCGTACAGAGGCTTGATGACGACCAGCTCACCGGAAAAGTGATGCCTGAAGATCTTGGAGACCCTCACCCTCTCTCCGTTATAGGTGTAGGTGTAGAGCTCGCGGGGGAACCTGATCTGTCCTTCTCCGTGCACCACCTCCTCACCGGCCTCCTCGAAGAGCTCCTCTATCCTCCTGGGGCCCATGTCGGTCATCACGTAGACGTCGGGGTGGAGGCAGAAACCGCACCTCATGTTGCACGACGTGAAGAAGATCGTCCCGGAGCCCATCGTACCCCTGATCGGTAACTCCTCTCCGAGGTGGTGGAAGTAGCTGCTGACCTTTGAGGTACGGGCCAGCATGCAGGTCCCCAGCTTCCCTCCGGCCGTCCTGTCGACCCTGCACCTCCAACGGCAGAAGACGCAGCTCCTCAGCATCCTCCTGACGATCTCGACCTTCAGGTCCATGAGGGAGGGATTGGCCTCCTCGAGGTCCCTCAACCTCAGCGTCCCCTCCTTGATCTCGGCGAAGACCCTCTGGAACTCAGCAGAGGCCTTCCTGTGCGCCGACCAGAGCTCCTCGTAGGTCATCCCTTCGAAGGGCTCGACGGGTACCCTGCGGCAGATCAGGTACTTCGCGGGGCGCTGGTTCGTCGCGACCATGTAGTACCACCGGAGCCTTTCGCTGACCTCGCCGACCTCCCAGACCCAGAGCCTCTCGAAGGACACCTCCGAGAAAGCCTTCGCGGAGCGCCGAGAAAACGGTTTCGCAGGGCGGGAAGGGCGGGGGCGACGATCCGGCTAGAGGCTGAACGGCTCGACTGGCCGCATCCGATCGGCGCCTGACGTTTTTCACTGGGTTGAGGAGGAGGATTACGGGAGAGGGGGGATGATCGGCTTGGCTAGGGGTGAGCGGTGAAGCTCCCACGGAACCGCTGATCCCCGATGACCCCTGACCGCTTTCAGCTCTCCGTTAACGGAATGGGCCGGATGTAGGTTACGTGGTCAGGTTTCGGCGGATACGAAATCATAGTTGCCGCAAACTCAATAAGATCTCCAGCAGCGTTTAACCCGAAATGGGAAGGGTACTCTACATCGTGAGGGTTATGCCGACCGATTCGGACGTCGACCTCGAGGAGCTGCTGAGGAGGATCAAGGAATCCCTCCCGGAGGGCGTTGAGCTGAGGAACCACGCCAGGGAGTCGATGGGTTTCGGGATCGAGTCGCTGCTACTGGCCCTCTCCCTTCCTGAGGAGGAGGGGATAACAGAGAGGGTCGAGGAGGGAATCAGAGCGGTCGATGGAGTCGGTGAGGTACAGGTTGAGGGCTTGACGAGGGAGAGGTGATCCGATTCGGGCAACGAT
>JAVVHL010000097.1:0-4443 GCA_032249575.1 Candidatus Calditenuis sp.
TCCTCTGCCTGAGGATCGCGTCGGCCTCCTCCAAGTCCTTGTGCGAATCGATCGATTTCCAGAAGCAGTCGGTGAACTGGACCGCGGAGAGCAGGCCCCTCGCCGCGAGCGCAGGAAAGACCTCCCGCTCGAGGTCGCCCCTCTCCGGCATCTCCTCGAGGACCTCGGACCGGAACGCGTAGACACCTGCGTTGATCCAGTAATCGCCGAGCACAGGCTTCTCCCTGAATCCCCTGACGAGCCCCGTGTTTCGGTCGAAGTCGACTATTCCGTACGGAGAAGGAAGGGGAACGACGGCCATCGCCGCCATCCTCTCACTCGTCGCCTCGAGGACCCTGATAGGGTTCAGGTCGGTCAAAACGTCGCCGTTGAGCACGAGGAAGCTCTCCTCGCCGCTCAGCAGGTGTTCTGCGTTCCTGAGGGCCCCTGCGGTTCCCAGAGGCTCCGTCTCGAAGACGTAACCTATCTTCACGCCGAGTTGGTTTCCGCTTCCGAGCTCCTCGACCAACTTCTCCTTCAGGTAGCCTGCGCAGACGATGAAGCTCTTGATGCCGTGGGATGCCAGCCAGCGGATCTGCCACTCGATGATGGGCCTCTCGGCCACCTTCAGCAAAGGCTTCGGGACCGTGTCGGTAAGGGGCCTCAACCTCTTCCCGTATCCGCCTGCGAGGATGACGGCCTTAGGCGACGTCCCCCTTTTCAATTCGGTTTCTAGGATCCGAACGACGTCATATTTTTTGCGAGGCGGCCTGAAGGGTCGGCGGATGAAAGTCTGGCACTTGACGCTGATGGCGCTCCTCCTTTCGCTCCTCATGCTCGCCTTCAGCTCGCTCGGCTCGGTCAGCAGCTCGGGCGTTGAGGGACTCGGTTTGTTGCGCAAAGTCAACGTCAAGGTCCTGACGGCTGATTTCCAAAGCGTGGTCCGGCCGGTGGAGGGCGCTCTGGTGGTGATCGGCGACAGGAGGGCCGTGACGTCCTCAGACGGCACCGCAACGGTCCCAGTGCCACCTGGCAGGTACAGCAGCTACTTCAAGCATCCGGACCCCAGGCTCTCGGTCGTCGTCAGGGAGCTGAGCGTGGAAAGGGACCTCGAGGTCCAGGTGATCTTCGATTTGAGGCCCCTCAGGTTGGCGGCCGCCAAAGTCGTTTGGGGTGGCAGCAACTCCTCCGTCTCGCTCGAGGTCGAGGTTCCAGAGGCGGACATGGCCTTCGCCTCGACCCCTGTCATCTTCGGTTACTCGTCTGATGGGGAGTTCGTCAGGCTCGCCTCGACGCCCGACGACTTCTCCTACTTCTCGACCTCGCTGAAGCCAGGCGAGCGGAACCTCATCGCCTTCGAGGTCCACGGTGGGAAAGAGGTCGCGGTCCTCCTCCCCTCCTCCTACCTCCCTGTCCAGCTGGTACGAGTCACCGTCTCCTGAAAGCGTCGAGCGCGGCCTCGCAGACTGATGTGAGGAAGTTCTGCGGGTCCCTCGCCTTGACGAACGCCGACGATATCAGTACGCCCACGGTTCCGAGCTCGATGGCCCTCGCTACGTCCTCGGGCCCCGAGATGCCAGCACCGCAGATGACCGGAACGTCAAGGCCGAGCGACCTGATCAGCCTGATCGATTCGGTGACGACCTCGGGCTTCGCCTTGGAGACCGAGATGCCAGTGCCTATCAGCTCCGGAGGCTCGATCGCTACGTAGTCCGGCCCCAGTGCGGCGACAGCCCTCGCAACGCTCGGCTTATCGGCACAGACGACCGAGACCAGCCCCTGCTCCCTGAGCGCCTCGACGGCCCCTGCTATCTCCGAGATCATGAGCCTCCGCTCCGAGTGGTTGACGAGGCTTCCAGCTGCCCCTGCCTCCTTCAAGGCCAGCGCCGTGACGTGTCCAGTCCAGCTCCCCTCCCTTTGGTGATCGACGTGCTGCGCCAGAACCGTCACGTCGTACTTGCTGGAGACCCTGTAAACGTCTGTCGGCTGGACCGCCACAGCCACCTTCACGCCCAGTTCCTTCGAGACGGTCTCCGCGACGTAGGCCAGCCTCTCCGCACCGCTACCAGTGGCCTCCCGGTACGCCTTGAAGTTCAGTATCACGATCGGTGGCGACCAGACCAATTCCGCTCCAATTTCGATGCCCCTCTGAAAAACCTCCTCCGATCAGGTCGGTTGGGTGCGACGCAGCGGACCGCGATTACCTAACGACCCCGCAAAACGTCTCCGCGAACTCCCAAATACTGCAATTTTCCCTCATCACTTCAGGGGATTTGCCGCGTAGGGCTCACGTTCACATCGTGACGGTCGGCGCGAGCCTCCTCTCCAACGCTCTCAGGGACGACCAGCGGGTCAGGAGCCTCATCGGTGAGGTGAGCGGTCTGAAGGGCGTGGAGGCGGCTCTGAGGGGCGGTGCCATCGACAGGGACGCTTTGGTCAGCGCGCTCGTCTCCTACATCGAGGTCAAAGGAGATGCCGCGTCGGCCGAGCTGAACTCGATGTCCGAGCACCTCGCTTCAGGAAACGTGAGCAGGGTCTACCTCCTCCACACGGACACGATGGTGGGAGAGGTCTGCGGCTTAGCGCTCGAGCTCCACCTCCGCAGGAGAGGTATAACGGTCGACAGGGTCAGGATCGAGGGGTTCGGGAGCGAGGCGGAGTTCTGGGAGAGGGGCCTGCAGAACCTCCTCCTCAAAGCCCACGAGCTCGTCAAGAAGCACGAGAACGACGTCGTGATGCTCAACGCCACCGGCGGCTTCAAGCCCGAGGGAGCGGCTCTGTCCATACTCGCCTTTCTTATGCGCAGGCCCGTTTACTACAGGCACGAGGACTTCATGACGACGGTCTACATTCCTCCCCTCCCGATCGAGTGGAGCGAGGAGGTCCTCGACAGGAAATTCAGGTCTCCCCTCATGGACCTGCTCAAGACGGGTTCGATGGACGCCGCTGAGTTCGAGAGGAAATACGGTGCCGAGGTCAAGGAGAAGATGGTGGAAGACTTCATGCTGATCAGGGAGAGGGATGGGAAGGTGGAGCTGACGGCGTTAGGCAAGCTCATCTACAGAGTCGCATTCTCGTGACTGTGACTGAAAATTACGTATGTTCACCAAGGTTCGACCAAAGAGGTCTATCAAACCCTCAAGGTCTTTTCACTGAAAATAACGGACGATCAGCGGATCATTGACACATTTGGGTTCTCGGAGTTGCAGATTCTGAGGTAGGGGCAGCTCGGATCGCACCTCTCCGGCAATCCCGGATCGAACCCTTCGCTGACGACCCTCAACAACATGTCCCTTCTCTCTACGAGCTCCAACCTCAATTCGTCGTCTATGGCGACGAAGTGCTCGTAGACCTTGACGTCCCTCCCAGAGAACTCGAGATAAAGGATCACGGCGTGGTTAACTGCGACGCGGAACTGTGACTCGAAGCATAGCGCGTAGCCCGCAAGAGCGACCTCGAATTCCCTGCTGGGCTTTCTGGTCTTGAACTCGACGATCAGGTTGGGTGGGATCAGAGCGTCTATCCTGACAGCCCTATTGAAGCCGAGGCTCCTGCCGTCGACCGGGAACTCGCAGATCCAAGGGACGACCCTGTAAACTATGCCGTCCCAGCTCAAGTACCTCGACGAAGAGAGGACCTTGTCGAGCGCGGCGGAGTAGGTCAGCGCGGCCCTTTGCCAGATCGTCTCGAAGACCTCAGGGTAGGCTGAGAATTCTCCCGATTTGATCAGTTGGTCCCCGATCTTGATGAGCTCTTCGTGAAACTCTTTTCCCGTTCTCGGCCTGTTCCTGAACAGCACCTCCTTCGCTGACGACGTGGCAGTCGTGATGCAGCGGTGGACGAAGGACCCGAACATCAGCTCGTGTCCTGGCCTCTCCCTAATCCCTCTGTGGTGTCTAAGGTATGCGAGCCTACCAGTCCCGCAGGCGATGGTAAGGTCGGAGACGTTTATCCTGGCCCTGTAGGAGACCAGCAAAGGAGGTTCCTTCCACCTCCACCCCCTCAGCTCCTCGCTCACCTCAACCGGTGTATCTTGAAAGGTCTGGAGGATCCGCAGGACGTCATCCATGGTGTAGAAGACCATACTCCGTCCCGCCTTATCGAGAATGGACGATGTCGTATAAGATTTGGGTATGGCAGACGATGGGCCCTCGACTCTGATCTGTCCTCTTGTTGAGAGGCGAATTGGGTTGTCGCTTATCCTGACAAGAGCTCACTGTATATCTGACCGCGTTCGGTGAGGGAAACCACCACTTCCCTTCGCTTACCCTGGGAGAGCTTCACCATCCCAGCCCTTTCAAGCCTCCTGAGCCTCCTCCATACTGTCGGTTTGGAGATCTCGAGTTCCTCCGACAGCAAACCGAGCGTCCTAACCCCACGAGCTAACGATTCTATGATTTGTCTATCGACCTCGTCGATCTCGGGGAAGCTCAGATCGTCGGTGCTGAAGGCGGCGAGAGCTTT
>JAVVHL010000098.1:0-4412 GCA_032249575.1 Candidatus Calditenuis sp.
ATAAATTGCGGAGGTTGGGAGGGAATCCCGATGGCAGCTCCAGAAGGGCCGCTTTGGTTCCTCTGGGATCCCTTCATACTCTACGTGATACTGGTGCTGCTGGCGCCCGACGTCTTCTACATCGTCTCCTGGCTGATCGCACCTTCGAGGCCCTCAAGGGTCAAGAGGATGGCCTTCGAGTCGGGGCAGGCACCGATACGTTCAGCGATATCCACCTTCCCCATCGAGTACTTCCCATACGTCATAATCTACATCGCCTACGCAGTGGTCGCTGTCCTCGTCTTCTTCTCGCTCCTGGCGGTGATCGAGGTAGGTGTGACGCCGATGACGCTGATGCTCCTGGCAGTGGCTGCCGTCGTCTCCGTCTACGTAGGCACCAGGCTCAAGGTCGCAGGAGGGAAGAGGGGATGAGGCATGGTAGCTGAGCAGATCGCCCAGACAGTGACCTCGATGCCGGAGCCGCTGAGGACGCTCCTCACCTGGATCTTCTCCGATGCCTTCGTCAAGGCAGCGGTCTTCCCCGGAGCCCTCTTCAGCACGGTCCTTGGGATGTTCGCCGTCTGGTACGAGCGGAAGCTCCTGGCGCGGGTCATGCTCAGGGTCGGGCCCCTGCACGTCGGGAAGGTCTCCGGTGTGCTGCAACTTGTGGCGGACGCGATCAAGTTCCTGGCGAAGGAGCTGATCACGCCGAGCGGTGCGATCAAGCCCCTCTTCTGGACGATGCCCTCGGTCGCCCTCATCCTCTCGCTGCTGCTCTACGCCTTCCTCCCCTTCGGTGCCGGCTGGATCATCTACCCGAGCGAGATAGGGCTGTTGCTCTTCTTCGCCGTCCTCGCCCTCTCGCCGGTCCCGATACTGCTGGCCGCCTACGCCTCCGGCAGCAAGTACCCGTTCATAGGGCTCGTCAGGCTAGCCCTCCAGCTCTTCGGTTACGAGGTGCCCCTCTTCCTCGCCCTTGCAGGCGTGGTGATGATGGCTGGGAGCTTCAACATCGAGCGGATCGTCGAGGCCCAGGCTGTAGTGCCCTTCATCGTGCCCCAGGTATTGGGGTTCCTCGTCTTCTTCGTCGCTGCCCTCGCCGAGTCCGAAAGGGTTCCGTTCGACATACCGACGGCCGAGTCGGAGATCGTCTTCGGCTGGCAGACCGAGTACTCCGGAGCCCACTTCGTAATCATACAGCTGGCGGCGTACGAGAAGACGCTGGCGCTCTGCATCCTCGGCGCCCTCCTCTACCTCGGTGGCTGGCACGGCCCTCCGATACCGTTCCTTCCGGACTCGGTGACCGCTCCCTTCTGGGTCGTGCTGAAGGCCCTGATCCTCTTCACCTTGATGGTGCTGATAAGGGGAGCGTACCCGAGGTTCACGATCGACAGGGTACTGGACCTCGGATGGCGTTACCTGATACCGATGGCCCTGATCAACCTGCTGATAACGGGCTTCCTCCTCTACGCCGTCAAGGCCATCGCTACCTAACCTCCCCTCATCCTCTTCAGCCTGAACTCTATCCCGACCGCAAGGATGTTGGCCCTCGTTATCGAGTAGATCGCCTGCTGGACGAGAAGACCATGGTCGATGTCGTCGAGCTTCCCGTTGGCCTCCAGGACCTTCCTGTACATCTCCCTCACGTTGTTGATCAGGTCCCTCATGCCGGAGAGCTCGCTGACCACCTCTCCGTCCTCGAGGGCGCTGACCCTCTCTTTGGCCATCTCGATGAACGAATAATCGTCGGTCTCGACGAAGCTCCTGAGGTCCGCGATCACCTCCCTCAGCGTGGTCCAGCACTCCTTCAGCCTCTCCTCGGATAGCGTCATCCTCTCGAGGACCGGCACCTCGAGCTCTTCAACCTGTCTCGCCCGTTCACCTGCTTGACAGGCACTCGAACCGACAGAGGTCCGAACGTCCTCGGGGCTCCTGCTGAGGGAAGGTCCGGGAACGATTTTTAGGACGGCAGGGGTCCGATCCTCGGCTTGAGGTCTCCGTACGATTACGAGCGGTACTGGGCCGAGCGGTACGTCAGGGAAAGGGTCTTCGAGGCCGACCCTGATCCGAGCAGGCCGAAGGTTCTGGTCACGTTCCCCTACTCGTACCAGAACGGGCCCCTCCACGTCGGACACCTCTACACAGCTTCCAGGGCCGACGCGTACGCCAGGTACAAGAGGCTCAAGGGCTACAACGTCCTGTTCCCCTGGGCTTGGCACTGGACTGGCGAGGCGGTGGCCGGGATCAGCGACAGGCTGAGGAAGGGCGACGAGAGGCTGGTCAGGATACTGAAGGAGGTGGACGGAGTGCCCGACGAGGCGATAGCGAGGTTCGTCGATCCGGTCGAGGTCTGCAGGCACTACACGTCCGAGAACAGGGAAGTCGTCAAGGCGATCGGCTTCTCGGTCGACTGGAGGAGGGAGTTCCACACGACCGACCTCCACCCCTATTACAGCAGGTTCGTCTGGTGGCAATATCTGACGCTTGAGCGCCTCGGCCGCGTTAGGAGGGGATCGCACCCGGTGGTCTGGTGCCCCAAGTGCCAGAGCCCTACCGGAGACCACGACAGGATGGTCGGAGAAGGTGTTGGGCCCACCGAGTTCACGGCGGTCCTCTTCGAGCTGGACGGCCTCTACCTCGCCGCTGCTACCCTCAGGCCCGAGACGGTATACGGAACGACCAACGTCTGGGTCAGGCCCGACGTCGAGTACGCTTTGGTGGAGGTGGAGGGGAAGAAGGTGGTGGTGAGCAAGGAGGCGGCCTTCAAGCTCTCCGAGCAGATCGACGGCGTGAGGGAGGTCGGCTCGGTCAGCGGCAAGGACCTGATCGGGAAATGGGTGAAGGTCCCTATAACGGGTGCGAGGGTTCCTGTGCTGCCTGCAGAGTTCGTAAGGACCGACTTAGGGACCGGTGTGGTCTACAGCGTCCCTGCCCACGCTCCCTACGACTACGCGGCGCTGAGGGACCTGAAGCGCGACCCCTCGAAGCTCGAGGCCTTCGGCATTAGTGAGGACCTCGTCGAGAGGCTGGAGCCGATACCGATCGCGGTGACTGAGGGGCTCGGGAAGATGCCGGCCGTGGAGCTGGTGGAGAGCAGGGGCATCAGGGACCAGAACGATCCAGCGCTGGAGGAGCTGACCTCCTTCGTCTACTCCGAGGAGTTCTACAAGGGAAGGATGAACGAGCGCTGCGGCGATCTGGCAGGGCTTCCGGTCAAGGAGGCGCGGGACCTGATCAAGGAGAGGCTCAGATCTGTAGGCCTCGGCTTCCCGTTTTACGATCTGACAGAGAGGGTCGTCTGCAGGTCCGGCGACGAGTGCATAGTCAAGGTCGTCAAGGACCAGTGGTTCCTCACCTACTCCGACGAGGACTGGAAGGAGTTAGCTAGGGAGTGCGTCAGGAGCATGAACGTCTTCCCCGAGGGCGTGAGGCAGTGGTTCCTCAACGTCATCGACTGGCTCAAGGACTGGCCCTGCGCCAGGAAGACCGGCCTGGGCACCCGCCTCCCCTTCGACGAGGAGTGGATCGTAGAGACCCTCAGCGACTCGACCGTCTACATGGCCCTTTACACGATCAGCCACTACGTCAACTCGGGGAAGGTCTCACCTGAGCAGCTGACCTACGAGGTGCTTGACTACGTCTTCAGGGGCAACGGCGATCCGGAGGCGATCGCGATGTCCGTCGGGCTTGACCCGGAGACGCTGAGGAGGATGCGCGAGGAGTTCGAGTACTGGTACCCAGTAGATCTCAGGTTCTCCGCGAAGGACCTGGTTCCCAACCACCTCACTTTCTTCGTCTTCCAGCACGTCGCGCTCTTCGAGAGGAGCAAGTGGCCCAGGGGCGTCTCGGCAAACGGAATAGTCAGGGTTGAGGGCGAGGAGATGCACAAGACTAAAGGAAACTTCATCCCGATCAAGCTGGCGATATCGAAGTACGGAGCCGACGCCTCGAGGTTGGCGCTTCTCCTTGCAGCTGAGGACATGGACGACCCCGACTGGAGGGAGAGGAACGCGATCGAGTACAGGAGGACGCTGGACAACATACTGAAGATAGCGCAGGAGGTCTCCACAGCCGTCACGGACAGCGAGATGAGGAGGGCCGACAGGTGGCTGATGGCCGAGCTCAGCAGGATCCTGAAGGTGATCGAGGACGCCATGGAGGTGACCAAGACGAGGACCGCCGCCAACGCTGCCGTCTACCTGATGCTGAACGCCTGGAGAAGGTACGTGAGGAGGAGGGGAGGGTCGATAGGTCCAGCCGCAAAGGATTTCGTCAAGGCGTGGGCCGTCGCGCTATCGCCCTTCGCGCCCTTCACTGCCGAGGAGATGAACAGGGTCCTTGGAGGGAAGGACTTCGTCGCCAGATCCTCATGGCCGGTGGTGAAGTTAGACGGCCTGGAGGAGGTTCTGATAGAGGAGGAGGTCCTGGACTCG
>JAVVHL010000099.1:0-4392 GCA_032249575.1 Candidatus Calditenuis sp.
CATCATCCCGAGGAAGAGCGACCTCCTGTGCCAGTCGCCCACGCTCTTGTAGTCGTGCTTCACCAGTATGTCGAAGAGCATCCGCTTGAGGTTCATCCCTGCAGGTTGCTTCTTCTCGTTGATGAACTTCCCGATGTTCCAGAGGACCTTCAAACCGACCCATACCCTGTTACGGCCGGCCTCGATCTCCTCCGCCTTGTCCTGGAGGTACTTGATCAGGCCCTCGACGTCGACGAACTCTGTGATCGGAACCATCCTATCGCCGTCCTTGAATACGTAGGTCCCGGCACCGCATGCGAAGTGGATGCTCAGCTCGTAATGCGCCCTCCTGGTCAAGGCCTCGAGGAAACCGGTCAGGGGCGTGCAGGCAGGTACGGGGAACCACGCGTCCCTCGGGATCTCGCCGTTGGTCTGCTCCTCGATCCTGATGATGCAGTCGGGTATCGTGATCCTGTACTTCTCCCTCTCCTTCTTCGGCATCCTTCCGGTCAAAGAGACCGGTTGGAAGTTGACCGCCCTGACGACGTCGATGTTCCTGAAGGCGAAGCGGATTATGTCGCCGAGCTCGTGGTCGTTGACGCTCTTGATGACGGTCGGAACCAGAACGATCCCAACACCTAGCTTCCTAGCGTTCTCCAGGACACCGGGAACCTCCCAGTGGTTCTTCGGGTTGGTCCTGGGCGTTACGCCGTCGAAGCTCATGTAGAGGTTGCTGACCCCTGCCTCCTTCAGCCGCTTGAAGTACTCGAAGTCCCGGCTCAGCCTGATGCCGTTGGTGTTCAGCTGTATGTGGTCAACCCCAACCTCCTTCAGTATCTTGATGATCTCGGGAAGGTCGTCGCGGAGAGTCGGCTCGCCTCCAGTGATCTGGATTGAGTTGCCCGGGACCGGCCTCTCGGCCCTGAGGTTCAGCGCCATCTCCCTGATCTGCTCGAGGGTTGGCTCGTAGATGTAACCGGCCTTCTCTGCATAGAAGAAGCAGTACCAGCAGTGGAGGTCGCAGCGGTTCGTGACGACGAGGTTCGCGAGTCCCGTGTGGCTGAGGTGGCTGCTGCAGAGGCCGCAGTTGGCCGGGCAGGCGCACCTGGGCATCTCTACGTCGGGGTTCCCGGTCCCCTTTCCGTCCTTGAGGTAACGGGCGAACTTGTAGTACATGCTGGCGTCGCCGAAGTAAAGCTCGTCGAACTCGCCGTGGACCG
Source organism: Candidatus Calditenuis sp. (assembly GCA_032249575.1). Taxonomy (GTDB): domain Archaea; phylum Thermoproteota; class Nitrososphaeria_A; order Caldarchaeales; family Calditenuaceae; genus Calditenuis. The sequence goes on from JAVVHL010000099.1 coordinate 1,200, forward strand.
GGCACACCTTCCTGATGTAGATCTTGTTGTTCTCCTCGAAGACCTCAGCGGGCAGGATCCGGTTGCACTCGGGGCATATGCTCCTAGTGATGGTCACCACCTTTTTGAGCGCCTTCTCCTGCTGTCTGAGCTCCAGCGTCGTTGCCATCTCGACCCCGGCCCGCTGCACACTTCATTTAAGGGTTTTCACACATCTCCTACGGTGCGGGTTGTGCTTTCTGGTTTTATGAACGGGGAACCCGACTTATCGGGGGTCATGCGGAGGATCCTGATCTCAAGGGCCGACGGCTCCTCGATGCTGGTCCGGAGCTACCTGCTGGAGGTCCTCGGTTTCGAGAAATTGGAGGTGGGCGGTCAGGAGGTCCTCAAAAGGGGCGAGGTGGAGGCCCTAGTCCTCGACGGAGTCCATCTCTACCTCAACCAAGACGAGCTCAGGAAGGTGGCCGACGAGCTGATCGTCGTGGCCTCGACGCACAGGTCCGAGCAGGGGGTCAACGCGCTCACCGTCCACGCCACAGGCAACTGGACCTCCGAGGCTACATACGGCGGTCTGCCGAGGGCCCTCTCGTACACGATGGCCGGTGCGATAAGGACGGCCTTCGACAGGCTAAGGGAGGAGGCCGCTTCCGAAAGGTCACTCGAGGGGTGGTGGGTTGGGCTCGAGGCGACGCACCACGGTCCGTTCTCCGAGGTCCCCTTGATCTACGTCGAGTTCGGCGGTGATGAGGCCGCGAGGTCGAGCGGTGCCGGTGCTGCTGCGGTCGCCGAGGCCTGCGTCGCTGCGGTCACGAGGTCCAAACCTTCAGACAGGGCGGCCGTCGGCGTAGGCGGGGGCCATTACGCGCCTGCCTTCACGAGGTCCATGTCGGAGGACCGCTACGACTTCGGTCACATACTCCCGAAGTACGCGATGCCGGAGGGTTTAGAGCTCCTCGGCGAGGCCGTGAGGAGGACCGTCGACGGATGCAGGACGCTGGTGATCGACTGGAAGGGCGTACCCGGAGCCTACAGGCAGGCGGTCCTCAGGATCGCCGAATCGCTGGGCCTCGAGGCGGTCAGAATCTGAAGCCCTTCCACATTCCGTTCCGTGCTGTCCGCAAACGTTCATAACGGGGTTATGGTGGCTTACGGGTGGGAGATGCTGCTGCCGAGCGAGATAGAGGCGAGGTGGCTGCTGCCGGTGCTGAGGGCGCTGATCGTCAGGCGCCTCCTCAACGAATACCACATGACGCAGGAGAAGGTGGCGAGGCTTCTGGGGATAACGCAGGCGAGCGTCAGCAACTACGTGAGGGCCGTCAGGGCGAGGGGCCTAAAGCCTGAGGTGGTGTCGCTGCTGGCGAGGTATGCGAACGACGTCGCTGACTTGGCCTACCGGACACAGGACGCGCAGAGCGTTGCGAAGGCGATCCAGGAGGCGCTGATCAGGATAAGGAAGGACCGGGTCCTCTGCGAGGTCCACCTGCTCCTCGAGCCTGGATTCGACGTCGAGAACTGCGAGCTCTGTCAGATGAACTGAGTTTTCCCCACCCCTCTGACCCACACCTCGCTCCGAGCGCAATTGGAAGATGAGAGTGTAGCCCGGGCCGGATTCGAACCGGCGTCTCCGGGTATCCCCTCCCCAAGGGATCCAAAGCCCGGAATCCCTGGTCCGCATCTGGCCAGCGTTTGACCGCTAGACGACCGGGCTACCGCGGAATAAAGTGCCGTGCCCGGATATAGAGGTCACGGCGAGAAAGCTCAGGGCGAGACGTCCCTCAACGCGACGATCTGGGAGGAGACCGAGACCATGAACTCGTCGAGGAACCTCAGCACGTTGTTCTGATACGCGTCGAAGGACTGCGGATACCTCTGGAGCCACCTCACCAACTCTTCGGCGCTCGCGTTCTCTCCCGGCGCTTGGAGCAGCCAGTTGATGTAATCGATGACCCCGTCGATGCTGTTGATCACCCTGTCGACCGATGGCGTGAGGGCCGGATCGTACTCGGCTACCGAGGACTTGATGCCCTCCCAGTAAGAGACCAGCTGCCTCTTGAAGAGAGTGAGGTTCTGGAATTGCTGGAGCTGGAGGTCCCTGAACAGTATGCTGAGAATTCTGTCCCTGCCCGCGATCTGGTTGTAGACAGGCACTGCCTTCTCGAGCTTCTGGATCACGCTCCTGGCCTTCTCGACCTTGGTCCTGAGGTCCGAGAGGGAGTTGCGGAGCTCCGAGTTCTCCTGCGTGAGGGAGTTGACGGAGCGCTCGAGCTCAGAGACGCCGTTTCGGAGGGCCTCGTAACGCCTTGAGATCTCGTCCCTCTCCGATTTGAGGTCGGCGATGCTCTTGGTGAGCGATGCCAGCTCGTCCGAGAGCCGTCTGTTCTCCTCCGTCAGCATGGGGACAGGCCTCGAGCCCTCGTTGAGGCCCGCTACGTAACCGACGATACCCCCGACGATCACCGCGAAGACCAACAGAGCAGCCGTCACCTTCGCCGACATCTCACGCACCACCTCCCCCACCTTGAGGCTTGACCTCAGCCTTTTCGCCGGGCTGCGCAGGAGCCCTCGATCTGACAAGGGAGCCGCTGAGGACGACCGACGCCACCACCAGGCCGACCGCTATCGTGAGCATCCCGAAGAGGTTCATCATAGGACCCCGGTCCTCGACTACCTGCTGAGCCACGGTCCTCACCGTCACAACCTCCTTTGTGACCGTCATCGCAGGGACCGCCACAGTGATGTACCTGAACTCGGTGACCGTGACGGTTGCTGTGACCTTCGGCTCGTCCACGACGCTCAGCTCCAGCGTGTAGGATCCCGACGAGGTGCCGAACGGATAGACGACGATGTAGTAGCTGCCGGTGACCGGGGCCTTCAAGCTGATCCTCTCGTAGAAACCGGCAGGCCTCACGCCCGACTCCAGCAGGTCCCTCTCCGGCGAGAGCACAACGATGTCGAAGTCGACGTCCGATGCCATTCTCAGCGTGACGAAGAGCGTCTGACCTTGCTTGAGCGTGATCCTGAAGAAGTGCAGGTCCCCTGCCTGGAGGTGGAAGCTGTAGGTCCCAGGCTGGAGCTCAGGCGCCGTCGCGAAGCTCGTACCGGGGACTGGCCCTTGCGCAGCGGCAGCGACGCTGATAAGAGCCGTCGCAACGATCAGCACCGTCAACAATTGAGCCCGATCCAACCCACAGTTTGAAGTTCTGGCCGGTAATAT
>JAVVHL010000100.1:0-4351 GCA_032249575.1 Candidatus Calditenuis sp.
TGAAGGCCGGTGGGAAGGCTTGAGGGTCCTCGAGGTCGACGAGGTCGGGAGGCGCGTCAAGCTGATCCCCGAGTCGAGCGTTGACCTCGTGAACGTCTACCGGAGCGTGAAGGCGGGCGACCTTGTCTTCGCAGAGACTACGAGGGAGATCAAGAAGGAGAGGGCTACGGGCGAGGTGGACAGCAGGAGGGTTATCGTGAGGATAGGGATCGAGGTCGAGCGGAAGTCGGCGGACCCTGCCACGAAGAGGGTCTCGTTCCTCGGCAGGATCGTCAGCGCTGAGGGATACGAGGACCTGCTGAAGAAGCACCACACGATCCACGTCGAGCGCGGCAGGGAGGTCGAGATCGTATCGAGGGAAGGGTTCGCGAGGTTCGCGGCCATCGCGAGACGTGCGAGGACCGCTCCGGCCAAGAGGATCCTCGTGATCTCGGCCGACGACGAGAGGGCCGTGCTCGTCCTGATCTCCGACGAGGGGACGAGGCTGCTCAAGCAGGCAGAGTCCTCCTCCGGCGTCAAGTTCTCCGGTTACAGCGGAGCCCCATCACCCACCGAGGCCGTCAGGCAGCTCCTTGAGGACGTTGAGGAGACCTTGGAGCGTTACGGAGTCAGCGAGCTGGTCGTGGTCGCTCCCTCTGCGCTCCTCGACTCGATAGGGAACGAGGTGAGGCGGGCCCTCTCTGGAAGGATCGAGGTCAGGAGGAGGACGATACCGGCCTCTTCGGGAGGGCTGGAGGGCGTTACGGAGGTGATCAGGAGGGGAGGGCTGGGGAAGGACCTGAGGCCCCTGGGCGATGCGCTGCTGGTCGAGAGGGTCCTCGAGAAGGTGGCCAGGTCTCCTGAGGGCTTCGGCTTCGGGCTGAGGGACGTACTGAACATGCTGAATGAAGGGAGGCTGGGTTACGTCCTCATAGCGGAGGAGTTCCTCTGGCAGCGGATCGACGACGAAGAGCTCGACAGGGTGCTGAGGGCCGCGGAGTCGGGAGCCATAGGCGCCAGGGTTCTTCTGGCGGGAGGTGAGGACCACGAGAGGGTCATGGGCCTCGGAGGCGTCCTCGGGATCGACAAGGTCACAGCCGCCGAGATGGGACTCGGCCGAGAGGAGGAAGGCCGTTATTAGCACGGGCTGATGTAGGTGGACGTGCCGCTGACGATCAAGATCGGAGGGCACCTCTTCGCCAAGGGCGAGGTCGACGTTCAGCAGCTGAAGGCCATAGCTGACGTGATCAAGGAGTGCCACAAAGGCTCCGATAGGTGGGCGGTCGTCGTCGGAGGGGGTGAGCCTGCAAGGCTCTACATCGATGCAGCGAGGAGGCTTGGAGCCGATGAGGCGAGGTGCGACGAGATCGCCATAGCTGTCACGAGGGTCCACGCGACGCTGATGCTGCTCGCGCTCGGCGAGTTGGCCTATCCTGAGGTCGTCAGGGACATCGGGGAGCTGAGGAGGGCCCTCTCAGTTAGGCCGATAGCAGTGACAGGGGGCTTCTGGCCAGGTCAGTCGACCTTCGCGGTGGCGGCCCTATGCGCCGAGGCCACGAAATCGGAGAGGCTGATCATGGCAACCAACGTCAGGGGCCTCTACGACAAAGACCCGAGGAGGCATCCGGACGCTAAGCTGATCGAGGAGATCACCTACGACGAGCTGATGGACTTCCTAGCCAAGACCTCCCACGCCGCTGGCGAGTACAGGATGATCGACTCGGTCGGGCTCAGCGTCCTGAAGAGGTCCGGGATCAGGCTCCTCATCGTCGACGGCAGGTCGCCGGAAACGATAAGGCGTGCGATCCTCTACAACGAGGCGGGGACGTTGGTCAGGCCCTGACCGGTCACAGACGGCGCAGGGTCAGCGCGGTTGCGACGAAGATGGCCGCGTAGACCAGCACCACCGTTGAGCCCACGTTCGTGTCGAACAGAACAGATAGCGCCGTGCCCACAAGACTGGAGAACGCTGGTATCAGCGCAGAGGCGAGGAGGTAGGACCTCGGCGAGCTGGTGAGGAGAAGAGCTGCAGCGGGCGGGATTATCATCGAGGCGACTGCTGGGATAGCTCCTACCGTCATGAACGCCGTGATCACCGTGACCGAGAGCAGCATCAGCAGAGCGTAGTGGACCAGGGCCGTCCTCATCCCAGCTGCCTCGGACCAGAGGGGATCTGTGACGTATGCGAGGAGCGTCTTCCTGAAAGCGAAGAGGAAGGCCACGACGGCCGAGGAGAAGACCACCGTGCCTAACACGCCCTCATCGCTCGACGCCATCACGTCAGCGAAGAGGACGTCCTCCAGCTTCAGCGCCGCGCCTCCAGACCTCGAGAGCATCAGAACCGCAAGAGCCAGCATAGAGGTGAAGGTCACAGCGATCACGACGTCGCCCCTCAGCCCAGTCCTCCGCTCGAGGTATGAGACGGAGAAGGCCACGAAGAGGCCTGCAGCCAAAGCGCCGAGGTAGAAGTCGAAGCCGACGATGTAGGCGGCCACGAGCCCAGCTATGGCGCCATGCGATAGGGCGTCACCGAATATCGCCCATCCCCTCATCACAGCGAAGCTTCCCACGAGGGATGTGGCCACAGAGACTGCGATCAGCGCGACCATTCCAGGTAGAAGGACGGCCAAGGGAACCGGCGGGCCCTCCTGATGCCTCTCCGGTGCTCCGGCCAGCGAGGAGATCAACCGCACGTTCCACTTGACTAGCTCCCGATAGCTCGTTATGCCTCGCTCGGGATCGAACCGCTCGAAGTAGACCGGACCAGCGACCACGAGCCCGAGCCTCGCGGAGTTCGCCTCGATGAGCTCCATCAGCGTCGAACCCTCCTCCGCCTCCTCATACAGGACGACCGCGCCCTTCTCCCGGACCCTCTCGAAGAAGGCCATCGACCTCGCTGCGGTGGGCTCATAGGTGCCGAAGCGGTCTGCGACCTTCGCGACCACCTCCAACCCGTAATCCCTGGCCAGAGCGTCGAGGGAGGGCCTTATCGTGGCCAGCGCAGGTGGGTTGCGGAGGGATTTCAGCTCGGAGCGAATCCAAGCGTCGAGGTCCCTCAGCTCCACCCTCAACTCCTCGAGGTTCCTTTCGATCAGTCGGGCCTTCTCGGGGAAGAGCTCGGAGAGGACGCGGGCCACAGCTTCGGCGAGGGCCGTCGCTCCTGAAGGAGAGACCCAGAAGGCCTCCCTCACCTCCCTCATCCCCATCAGGTCGATAAGCCTGAAGGTCCTGACACCCTTCCTGATGTCGTGGGCGATCTTGCCGACCTTGTCCTCCGATCCGTAGCCGATGTAGAGGAAGGCGTAGGCGCCTGCGATCTCAGCCGCTGTGCGCGGAGTCAGGGTGAAGGTCTCAGGGCTATTCCCCCCGAGGACGCTCTTCACGGAGACCACTCCCCTTCCTACGTTTCCTGCGATGTCGGCGAGGACCTCGGTCGTGACGAGGACTTCGTGAATCTCGTGTGGGCTCTCGGGAACGTCGTTCGAGTATCCGATGGGAAAGCAGAATACGATCACAGCTAACAGCAGGATGCCTATCCGATTAGTCAAAAGCGGTCACCGCTCACCTTCGTTTCCGTTCGCCACAAGCGGCAGGTGGCGCAGCACGTCCTCGGGCCTTCCAGAGGCGATGACGGTCCTGTTCAAAAGGACGACCCGGTCGAAGGAGAAGAAGTCCGTTATGTGGTGCTCCGTCACGACCACGAGCTTCCCCCTGTCCCTCTCTGACCTGAGGACACGCAGTATCATCGCCTCGCTCGCCGCGTCGATCGACTCGAAGGGCTCGTCGAGCAGGTAGATCTCGGGGTTCTGGGCGAGGGCCCTGGCCATCAGCGTCCTGGCGAGCTGGCCACCGGAGAGTTGCGACAACCTGTGATTGATCCTTTCTGCAAGCCCCACCGCCTCGAGGGCCCTCCTGATCCTCGACTCTACATCGCCTTCGGAGTCGGGCCTTTCCGGAGAGAGCAGCGCGCCCATCTCGACGAGGTCTCTAACCCTGAGGGGTGCGAGCGTGTTCAGGCTCCTGACCTGGGGAACGTAAGCGATCCTCCTCCTGACGCTGCGGTCCTTCAGCGGGTCCGATCCGAGAACCTCCACCCTTCCCGAGGCCGGCCTAACAATCCCTAGTATCGCCTTGATCAGCGTGGATTTTCCGGCACCGTTCGGCCCCATCAGCAGGACCATCTCCCCCCTCCCGAACTCGAGGGTTACGTCCCGGAGGGCGGGTTCAGAACCGTTATAAGTTACCGTGAGCCCCGAGACCCTGATCACCATCCCGGAAAGTTAACCTAAGTGAACAATATTAACCGTGCTCAACTTTCACCGCCATCAAGTGTCCCGACAAGGAACGTTTCGCAGCACGGGTGGGCCGCATC
>JAVVHL010000101.1:0-4262 GCA_032249575.1 Candidatus Calditenuis sp.
GGAGGGCCAGAATAGCCCAGATACTCGAGACGGTGGTCAACGACAACACCACTCCTAGGAACGTCAGGAAGGCCGTGAAGGAAGCGATGGACGAGCTCTTCAACGAGCGCTACTCACCATCCGTCAGGGCGGCCAACGCGATAGAGAAGATCGAGGAGGTCCTATCGGACGGCAACATCCCCTCCTTCACCAGGACGCAGCTCTGGCTCGCGATCTCGCTTCTGGAATCAATAAAGGCTGGGCAATATTGAGGGAGGATCTGCGCGCTCGGACTCCTTCCCTCCGTTCTTCGATTCCCTTTGAGTTCAGGACCCTTTGCCCAGTGCGGAGGCCAGCAGAGGTGCAGCGCTTATCACCAGAGCCACCGTCCCCCAGCTCAGCATCGGCCCTTCCCCCCTGATCCAGCCTCCTAGGATCAGCCCAGTGCCTATCCCCGCGATCGCGAAGAACAGCAGCAACCCGAGGACCGAGTAGCCCATATCCCTCGACCGGTAGAAATCTCTCCGTTATTTTTCCGTAACGCGACGGTATTTCGCAGGGCCAAAGTGGGAAGACCTTGATATCCTCGGAATCACAAGCTCCGGGCGGGTTCTGGTGGGAGAGAGTCTCGTCTCCCTGAAGGGCATGGACGTCGTCAGCGCCAAGGACTTCACGAGGCCGATGGTCGAGAAGGTCTTCGAGGTCGCAGACGAGGCCCTGAGGTCGCCTGAGAGGTTCAGGGGTTCCCTTGAGGGCAAGCGGATAGCGCTGCTCTTCGTGGAACCCTCGACCAGGACCTACTCCAGCTTCCACGTAGCTGCCAGAAGGATGGGTGCGGACGTCCTGCCGCTCGTGGACCCTGAGATGACTTCCCTCGCGAAGGGAGAATCGCTCTACGATACGCTGAAGATGATAGAGGGATACGGCGTGGACTGCATCGTGATGAGGCACCCGGCCAGAGGCGCGGCGAAGTACGCTGCGGACGTGGTGAGCGTTCCGGTGATAAACGCGGGCAGCGGAAGCCAGGAGCACCCTACCCAGTCGCTCCTCGACGCCTACACGATAGTGAGGAAGAGGGGCTCCATCGACGGCCTCACAATAGGCTTCCTCGGCGATCTCAGGTTCTCGAGGACCGTTCCCTCGCTGGTCTACACGCTCTCGCTCTTCGACGGCGTTACGATGCACTTCATCGCACCGTCGGCCCTCCAGCTGAGGCCGGAGGTGGAGCTCCACCTGAGAAAGAGGGGCATAAGGTACTCGAAGGTCGAGAAGCAGTCGGAGATACCGAAGGTCGTCGCCGAGCTGGACGTCCTGTACGTGACGCGACTTCAGAAGGAGAGGTTCCCAGACCCCTCGGAGTACGAGAGGTTGAGGGGGAGCTACAGGGTGGACATGGAGCTCCTCTCGAACGCGAGGCCGAATCTGGGCGTCATGCACCCGCTCCCGAGGGTAGACGAGCTGGACCCGGAGGTGGACAGAACTCCCCACGCCTGGTACTTCGAACAGGCTTCCTACGGCTTGCCGATCAGGATGGCCCTTTACCACCTGATACTGGGTGATTGAGATGGAGGAGGGACTTCTCGTCAGGAAGATCGACTGGGGGACCGTCATAGACCACATACCGGCTTGGAGGGCCGACCGGGTGATGAGGCTGATAGATGCCGAACAGCTGGCGCGCGACCCTGAGGTCTCCGTCATAATCCTGAAGAACGTTCCGAGCAGGAAGTACGGCAGGAAGGACGTCATCAAGCTATACCACCACTACTTGTCGAAGACCGATGCGGCGCTCGTCAAGCTGATCTACCCTACTGTGACCGTCAACTACATCAGGGACTGGAAGGTCGAGAAGTACAGCCCAGAGCTACCCGAGACGATAGAGGGGAAGGTGCGGTGCCCGGAGCTGACCTGCATCTCGAACTCGAAGCGCGACCCCGTCGTCAGGAGGTTCAGGGTCCTGAAGGAGGAAGGGTACATCCAGTGTTATTACTGCGACGCGATCGTGGAGTTCTCCAGCATCCCTGACCTGATAGCCGTTTGAACGACCGGAATGGGCTTTTCTACGACCGTTTGGTGGGTGGTGGCGTGAAGTACAGGCTGATGGACCTGCTCGCATGCCCGATGTGCAAGCACTTCCCGCTGAAATTGGAGGTCTACTCGGTTGAGGAGCGATATTCGCCGAAGGAGGTTAGGAGGTGCGAGCTCTACTGCGGATACCACGGCGGCATGATCGAGGAGCTGGGGAGGGAGCCGGACTGCGCCAGCTGCTGGAGGTACGAGATAGTGGACGCGTTGCTGACGTGCAGCAGGTGCAACCGCTGGTACCCGGTCGTCGACGAGGTACCGATAATGCTGCCCGACGACCTGAGGGACAGGAGGAAGGAGAGGGAGTTCGCAGAGAGGTGGCGCGACAGGTTGCCTCCGAGCGTGAAGGAGCAGGTCATGAGGGGTTGAGGTACGACGTCGTCGTCCACGGATCAGACCTTACGGCCGTCTGGCTGGCCAGCAGGCTTCACGCCACCGGTCACAGGGTCCTGCTGATCGAGGAGGGGCCGAGGCTCGGGGGAAGGCATCCTTACCTTCCGCTCCTCGAGGGGACGGTCAGGGCCTCCGGGATTCCGAGGGAGTCGCTGGTGAGGGGACCGGAGAGGTTGACGGTCAAGCTGCGTCTCGGCGAGAGGGTGGTGGTGAGGGGATCCTCGGAGAGGGTCTTCGTGGTCAGCGTGAGGAGGCTCGCTGAGGTGCTGACGTCAGAGGGATGCGAGGCCGTGACGTGGTGCAGGCCGACCTTCCACAGGACCGAGGAGGGCAATTTCGCGTTCAGGGCCCTATCGCCGCAGGGAGACGTATCGGGGACCGCCGAGCAGCTCGTGAGCGTACAGCCGATTGATCCGGTCAAGGTCGCTGAGGTGGGTGCTCTGGTCCCAGAGGGGCCGGTAGAGTGCGCCCTCGAGCTGACGAGGAGGTCGATGGCGCTCAAGGCCCCGCTCTCCGGAAAAGCTGTCATCTCGGTCGGAAGCCTTCAGTCCCAAACGAGGACCTTCTCGAGGACTTGGATCCTTGCGGGGAGGGAGAGGAGACCTGAGGGGTGGCTTGAGCTGGGCGAGGCCGCGGGTGACGTGTTACCTCCTTGGGCAGGCGATTACGCCATCGAGTCGGCATCGATAGGCCTGAAGCTCGTCGAAGCTGCGCTCGCGGAGAAAGAGGGTGCGGAGGAGGTCCTGCACGAGCACAGGATGAGGGTGATGATGCGGAGGGCCCTTCTAAACGGGATACAGTCCGGAGACCTGCCGGAGTTGGACCTCGACGTCTTCCTTGAGGCCTTCTCGCCGGGGCACATACGACTTTGACCGTGTGACAAACCTCGTCCTCTTCGGAGGGGGTGCCCCTCCTTTGGGGGCTGCCCGTAAGGTGGCAAACGCTCGTATATGGACCGATGCCAATGTACCGACAGGGATGTCGCAGGCCGCGACGCTTGAGGAGATGGCCCTCGCGCTTGCCCGGAGGATAATCGGGCTCGTCAAGGAGCTGCTCGGCCAGAGGCTGGTCTCGGCGGCGGTCTTCGGATCGCTGGCGGCAGGCAGGTTCACTGACGGATCGGACATCGACATCCTCTTCGTCGTCGAGGGGTTCTCCGACAAATCGATGGCCCAGCGGATAGAGGCTGTTATGCCGGCTTTGAGGAGAATCTACAATACTGAGGAATATTCTGCGTGGCGCAAGAAAACTGGAAGATACATGCCAGATCTAGACGTCATAATCTACACACCCGAGGAAATAAGACGGCATCCGCCGGTGCTCCTCGACATGGTCTACGACGTCCTGATAATCGAGGACAACGGCTTCTTGACGAACGAGTTGGAGTTGCTCAGGAAGGAGCTGATCGCAAGGGGTGCGAGGAGGGTCAGAACCGCGGACGGTTACTGGTACTGGATCCTCTCGCCCAACATCAAGCGTGGAGAAGTGATTGAGATTTGAACAGTAGGGCGTTAGCGGAAGAATACCTGCGGAGGGCTGAACGCTATCTTAGAGAGGCCAGGAACGCATACGCCGAAGGGGACTTCCCGACCGCGATCAGGAGGAGCCAGGAATCGGTCGAGCTATCGGTGAAGGCCGCGTTGAGGCTGCTCGGGATAGAGTACCCGCGGAAGCACGACGTCAGCGACGTGCTGGACCAGATAGTCGGTTTGGAGGCGTTGCCGGGCTACTTCAGGGAAGCGGTCCCGTTCCTGCAAGAGGTGGTGAGGAGGCTTGCGATGGTGCGGGGGATTGCGATGTACGGCGAC
>JAVVHL010000102.1:0-4188 GCA_032249575.1 Candidatus Calditenuis sp.
GTTGCGGGGCCCGAGTTCGAGGACCTCGAGCTGTTCTATCCCTACTACAGGTTCCTCGAGGAGGGCGCAGAGGTGAAGGTGATAGGACCTGAGAAGAAGGCGTATGCGGGGAAGCACGGCCTCACCGTCAACGTCGACTCGACGTTCGATGAGGTCAGACCCGAGGATTTCGACGCGCTCTTCATACCCGGAGGCTGGATGCCGGACAGGGTCAGGAGGGACAGAAGGGCCGTCGAGTGGATCAGGCAGTTCTTCCTCTCAGGGAAGCCGGTGGGTGCGATATGCCACGGTCCCCAGCTGTTGATATCGGCTAAAGTCCTGAAGGGTTACAGGCTCACCGCGGTATCGGCGATAAAGGACGACCTCGAGTACGCAGGAGCCCTCTTCGTCGACGAACCCGTCGTGAGGGACAGGAACCTCGTCACCTCGAGGTTGCCTCCAGACCTGCCGAAGATGATGCCGGTGCTGATCTCGCTCGTCGAGGAGTCGATCAAGCTGACCAAGGTCAAGACCGCCTGAGGGCTCGGAGTATTTGGTGAAAGGCGCCTTGAGGATAGCGATTACAGGGGCCTCCGGGTTCATCGGCTCTCACCTGACCAGATACCTTTCGGAGAGGGGGCATGAGGTCCTGAAGGTAGACGTTAAGGGCGTCGAGAGGTCGATCGACGTCACCTCCTTCGATCAGGTTCACCGGTTCTTCTCCGAGCACAAGCCAGAGGCTGTGATCCACCTAGCCGCGATCGCCAACATTCCCGAGTGCATCAGGGACCCGCGCCGTTGCTTCGAGGTCAACGTCCTCGGAACGCTGAACGTCGTGGAGTGCTCGGTGAGGCACGGGGTGAGGAGGCTGATCTACGCGTCCTCCGCCAACGTCTACGGCGTCAGGCCTAGGACCCCCGTCACGGAGGAAGAGCAGCTGAGGCCGAGGTCCCCCTACGACCACACGAAGGTGGCTGCCGAGAGCGTGGTGATGTCCTACGTCGTCTCGAAGGGGCTCGACGCGGTCATCTTCAGGTCCTGGAAGGTCTTCGGCGAGGGAGAGCCCGAGACCAGCGTGACCACCCGGTTCGTCGACGCGTGCCTCAGGGGCGAACCCATACCTCTTTACAACGGAGGGAGGGACGTGACAGATCCTTACCACGTGCTGAACTACTGCAGGGCAGTCGAGCTTGCCCTGAAGGCCGACGGGATCGCTGGCGAGGTCTTCAACTTAGGAACGGGCAACAGGATATCGATCAGGGAGCTGGCGGAGCTGATAAGGAGGCTCACGGGCTCGAGCTCGGAACTCCTCGAACTCCCGCCGAGGACTGAGCAGGAGAAGGAGCCGATGATCAGCTACCCGTCCGTCGAGAAGGCGAGGAGGTTCCTGGGTTACGAGCCGTTGATAGGGCTTGAGGAAGGGCTGAGGAGACTCATCGCCTGGCGGTCCACCCTCTATCCTCGAAGATCCTCCTGACCACGCTACGCGCCGACTCGATGTCGACCGAGCCCCTCCTCACGTAGACCCTCACGACCCTCAGAGGCCTCGAGGTCATCTCGAGGATCCAGGAGCTGGGCCTGAGCTCCGATTCAGCTGGTTCGATCCTGATGGGTTGGGCCGCGTACCCGAGCAGAGGAGGAAGGCTCGTCGAGTCGAAGTAGACCCACTCCGCCGGAACCCCGAGCCTCGATGCGATCTCGCCCTCCAGGGCCCTGCACTCCTCCATCCTCGTCGGGATCTCGACGTCGCCGGAGAGTTGGACCTCCATCACCATCTTCGGAAGCCTCCTCCTCTCGAGCTCCTCGATTACCGGCCTGGTCCTCGGATCGGACTTCAGCCTCGCCCAGACCGTTATGTCGTCGTGCGAGAGGTACTCGGGGACGCTCATCTCCGCGAAGTCCAGGCCCTCGTCCTTCAGGACCGTGAAGCCCCTCAGGAAGAGGAGCTGTGCTGCCCTGACGGCGTGGTGGAAGTAGATGTTCAGGAATGAGTGGTGCCTGGCGATCGCGAGCTCCTCGACTGCACCCAGCGCCCTGGACTCGAAGTAGAGGCCCCTCGAATCGAGCCGCGTCAGCCTGATTATCCTCCTGGCGTCGACGACGCCGTAGGTCGCTCCGGTGAAGTAGGAGTCCCTGAGGAGGAAGTCGAGGCGGTCGACGTCGAGCGGACCTGAGACGATGCTGCTGAGCCTGTGCCTCCCCGAGAGGAGGTCGACGAGCTCCCTCGTCGATGTGCCGGACTTCTCGATCGCAGAAGCCAGCTCCTCGTCCTCCCGGATTATCCTCAGGCCCATCTCCTCGTGGCTCTTCCCCTTCTCGATCAGGACGACCTCGAGCAGGTGGGAATAGGGCGTGTGGCCGACGTCGTGGAGCAAAGCTCCCAACTTCAGAAGCCTCCCCTCGCCGCCGTCCAGACCCAAGTGCCTCGCGTACTCCTCCGCAAGGGACATGCAACCGAGCGAGTGGTCGAATCTAGAGTGCCTGGCGGTCGGGTAGACGTAGTGCGAAAGGGGAAGCTGCTGGATCCTCCTGAGCCTCTGGAGCGCGTAGGAGTCTAGAACGCCCAGCAGCTCGTCCTCGACCGTGACGTAACCGTGGATCGGGTCCTTGATCAGCTTCGGCAACCCGCGTAATGTCAGCCCTGCCCTGAGAAATGGATTATCCTTCTGGAGCTCAGCTGCCCCTGACTGCCACGTAGGCCCTCGCTATTTTGAGGACCCTGTTGACCGCGTCGACCGAGTCCTTTCCGAAGACGTAGGCCGCCGGCTCAAGCCCTGGCCCTCCCGCATCGAGGACGACCTCGGTCCCCGGATCCCTCCTGAGGGCCTCGACGACCGCCTCGACGACTTCCTCCTCGCTCCTCGGCGACCCGGTTGGGTATGTTGTCACGGCGTATTTCATCCCCGTCTCCCTCAGCGCCCTCAAGACGTCCTCGTCGAACCTGATGTTGACGACCGCCGACCAGCCGATGCCGTTACGCTTCGCCTTGAGCAAAAGCGACGCGAGGTGCTTGGATGTGCCGAAGGAGGGCCTCCCGACCGCCCTGAGCGCGCTTCCGACCCTGACGATCCTTCCCGGCACAGCGGCCACGTCGTTCAGCTCCTTAGGCTCCCCCACCGACTCGGCCACGTTCGTCGAGACCTCGGGTACCAGGTGGTGGGCTATGGGGCTCGACTCGAGCATCTGCACCGCCCTCTCTAACCTCTGGAGGACAGATGCCCGCTCCGGATCGACCGAGCTCCCGAGCCTGATGCAGACGTCGCAGTCGGCCAGCTCAGGGTACATCGACCTGTGGTAGCCGCAGAGCTTCCCGGAGGAGAGGAGCTGCCTCCAGGCGGTCACGAGTGTCTCGGTCATCTTCGTCGGCCCCAGCTCCGCAGACCTCACCAGCGAGTCGACCAGCGCCTCCAGGTCCTCTCTCGGTATGCCGAGCTTCAGCAGGTCCTCCACGAACCTCGACTCCTTCGCCGAGAGGTACCCGCTCACGGAGGGCTGGGTGACGTTGAGGATCTTCGCGATCTTGGACTGGGAGTAGCCGAGGGACCTCAGGCGGTGCGCAAGCACTCCCCTGAGGTTAGGAAGCAAGACCTCATGCAGCATCTCCTCCGGCGGTCTCACCGTTCCAAAAGTTATGGTGAGGTGATATGTATGTCCCTCTCCCTCAGTCGGTCGCAGGCCCCTCCTCCTCAGGATATTGGCCCTCGATCGCCTTCTTGGCCAGGCTCAGGGCCTTGCTCACCTGCTCGTCCTCCACCCTCTTGAACATCTCCACCTTCAGCGAGTCGAGGTCCCACTCGATCACGCCGTTCCTGACGGAGTAGTTGACCGTTATCCGCAACGCATCAGATTTGCTGAAGCCCATCTGCTCCACGACGAGGTGGTAAAGCAGCGTGTTCAGGTAGCCCGCGGCCCTTGCGACCTCCTTCGTGTCGACCTTCCCCGTTTGGACCAGGTGCTTCAGCTGGGCGTATAGGACCCTCCTGACCTTGTAGGCGTAACCTCCGGCCGAGACGTAACCGGTCCTGACGGTGCCCTTCGTCACCTCTTCTTCTGAGCTCATCCCGATCTATACTTTCGTCAATCGATCGGGTTAAAGCCTTTCGAGGAGGGCGATGCGCCTGGAGCTCCTGTCTGAGTCCGCGCTCGGTGCCGAACCTGACTCAGCCCGTACCCTTTGATGACGCCCGCACAACGGCGAGGGGAATAAAT
>JAVVHL010000103.1:0-4126 GCA_032249575.1 Candidatus Calditenuis sp.
GCGAGGGACGAATATCCGATAAACGTCGTCGCTATGTCCCTTGCCGGCTACCTCCTGTCCAAGGTTGGGACTGCAAGACTGGAAAGGACTCAGTCGGTCTCGGTGGTCGTGACGCCGGTGATAACTGCCAGAGGTCTTGCGGTCGATCCGGAATACCGCTACAACGTTTACGTCGACCCCGTAGGCCGGCTCGTCGATGACTTACTGCAGAGGAAAGGGTGGTTGGACGGTCTCTTCCCGGAGACAGCCCTGGCACTGCTGTTGGCCTGCACTATGGGTGGTGCTCAGTTCAAGCTCTACGCGGTAAAGGAGGCCGGTGGTCAGGAGCCAGCCACGATATTCTCCGCGATGCAGATGGATCTGAGACCCCTTTACGAGAGGATGAGGGAGCTGCAGCTGACCGATGAGCTGTACAGGCAAAAGATAGTGACTATTGCCAAGTCGAGTCTCGACGTCAACGCGCAGGGCTTGAAGAAGACGCTCGCAACCAGGTTCGCCTTGCTCCTCTATGAAATCCTCTCCCGCTCCAGGCCGCCTGAGGAGTTCGTGAGCGTCGTCAATAGGGAGTACCTCTCCATCTCGATGTTCAGGGGCGGTGCCAGGTCAGACGAGGACAAGGGAATTCAGCAGCTCGTCGAGTCAGCTGTTAAAGTCGGCAGGAAAATCTGGTCCTCGTTGATGCAAGCCGAGGCGATATGATAACAGCCTTCACCGTGAAAGCGGTTTCCCCACTCCCGATCCGCTTCGATGTCTATACGGGTTATTCCGTCAGGGGCATCTTCTTCAATCTGCTGGGACGCGCGAACAGCGAACTGGCGTCAACCATACACACCGCCAACACACTCAGCCCTTATAGCACCTCGGTCCTCGAGACCGCAAGGCATGGCATGCTCTTCCAAGGCACGGTGGGAGCCGGTGAGCCTTTCAGGTTCAGGGTCGGCTGCCTCGACGACAAGGTGGCCGACGCAATAGGGAGGGCGGTGACGTCGATGTGGCCTCCCCTCGTCCAGGTCAGGAACTCGGAGGCGATGATAATGGAGGTCTCTGTTTCTGTCTGGAGCCCTCCGCAGAGAGTCGAGGTCGATGAGGGGATGAAAGTCGAGGTGAGTTTTCTGACGCCGACCTACTTCAGGAGCACCCAGCACAACCCCGGCATCCTCCGGAGGATCCTGCCGAGGAGGTTCAGGAAAAGCGTCAGGCCAGTTTACAGGTACGTGATCCTGCCGGATCCCTATTACCTCTTCCGGGGACTGGCTAGGTTGTACAGGAGGTTCTGCGACCCGAGAATAAGTTACAGCTCTTATTGCGAGTGGTTGCTGGAAGGCGGGATAGCCCTTGAGACCTTCAGCGACCTGAGGGTCCACAAGGTCTTCGACGCGAAGGGGAGGTGGGCCAGGGGTTTCACCGGAAAGGCGGTCTACGCGATGCCGGACGACACGTTCAACAGGAAATTCGCCGAGCTGACCTTGAGGCTCCTCGAGTTCGCGAGGTTCAGCAACGTGGGCGGCAACAGGACCGCGGGCTTCGGCGTTATCGACTACAGAGTGATGCGCCATGGTGACGACGAGGGAGCTGGTCATCGATAAGCCGGGCACCTACCTTGGTGTGCGTAAGGGCCTATTCGTCGTGAGGGGCGCCGATGGGTCGAGAGCAGAGTTCTCGCCCGCCGAGCTCTCCCACATCTCCGTAAGGTGCAGAGGTGTAGGGATATCGGTCGACGCGCTGAAGTTGGCCTGCAGGTTCGGAATCGAGATCACCGTCTACGAAAAGGGAAGGCCGCTCACTAAGGTCGTCCACGCGATGAAGGGCGGCGGGGTCGTGACGAGGCAGGCCCAGATAGAGGCCACGAGAAACGAAAAGGGTCTCTCCGTAGCGAGAGCGATGGTCGCGGCAAAGCTCCACAACCAGAGGGCCGTCTTGCTCCAGAGGGCGAAGCTGTTGAGGGCTAAGGGCTCGAGGTTGGGGAACGAGTTGCAGAGCTTAGCCGACAACATCTCGAAGGCCATCGAGTCCTTGCGACAGGCCGATAATCTCGACTCGGTGAGGGCCTACGAAGCGATAGGTGCCAACAATTACTGGAGCGGGGTTGCGCTGATGCTGCCTGCAGAGCTTTCCTTTCCCGGGAGGAGGGCGTGGTCCCCTCAGGACCCCTTCAACAAGGCCCTCAACTTGGGTTACGGTATTCTCAGGTCGAGGGTCTGGTCTGCTGTCATGACCGCGAACCTGGATCCGTACGTGGGTTTCCTTCACTTGCCGAGGGGCCGGCACATGTGTCTGGTCAGCGACCTGATGGAAGAGTTCAGGCCTTGTGTCGTCGATAGGCCCTTGATCGCTCTGGCAATTGAAGACACCAAGGCCCTTTTGGAAGAGGCGAGAATGGAGAGGGCTGTTGTGACGGCAATCGCTCAGACCCTTGCCAAGGACGAAGGTTTTCTTGAGAGGGCGATACTGAACCAGGCCCGAAAGCTGGCTTCCTTCCTCCGAGGCGAGATAGACGCGTATGAGGGCTTCAGGATGAGGTGGTGAGATACGTCAACCGAGCCGCTGCACGTTCTCGTGATATACGACATCTCTGACAACAAACGGAGGTTTGAGATGGCCGCTGCCTTGAAGAGGTTGGGGTTGACCAGAATCCAGAGGAGTGCGTTCATAGGGCCGTATTCTTCTTCGATAGTCAGCGACATCAAGAACGTTGCGAGGAAAATCATAGACCCACAGACCGACAACGTACAGATCTATCCACTGACACCCGCTTCATACCGTCTGCGCGTTGTGATAGGTCACGAGTTCTCTGAAACACAGGAGATGGGTTGGGGGTACGTCGTCTGAATGGAGGAAGAGCTACTCCCGGTCTCCATGATCAGACAGTACTTCTTCTGTCCCCAGATTCCGTACATCAACTTGGTACTCCACGTGGTCGAGCCCGAGACGGAGAGCATGATCTCCGGCAGGATGTACCACGAGAAGTTCAGGGCCCAGCATCTGCCCCGTGAAGTGAAGCCGCGGCACATCGAGACCGAAGTCCCCCTCAGCAGCCCCAAGCTCGGTCTGTGTGGTATCTTGGACGCTCTGGTTGAGACGGTCTTCGGCGAGCTGGTGCCGTGCGAGATGAAGAACTCGTCCATAGGAAGCGGCAACCCACCCCTGAAGGACAGGGCACAGCTCACAGCCTACGCTATGCTCGTCGAGGAGCAGTACCGGAAGACGGTGAAGAGGGGCGTCCTTTTCTACACGGAGGACGGACGGAAGGTCGTTACGGGCATCAACGAATCGATGAGGAGGCTCGTCGTCAAGGCGATCAGCGAGATAAGAGAGATCGTCGAGGCCGAGAGGCCGCCGGAGAAAAAGAACCTGTCAGCGTGCGCTTCGTGCTGGTACAGCAGGATATGCTATTCGGCATCTTCCTCTCTTCAGACCGCTCATCGCGTCCGTTGAACCGGCAAAACGTGAACACTTACCAATCCTTTCTGCTGAATCGCACACTTCTGGGGCCGGTGGGATTTGAACCCACGACCTCCCGGGCCCAAGCCGGGCGTCCACTCCATGCTGGACTACGGCCCCCACCGACCACCTAAGATCCTCCCGGAAATAACGCTAATTCGGGTTTAGGTCAGGGGCGCCGTCAGGGGGATGCGAGGGAGCTGAGCCTCCACCTCGACGCGTTCTCCCGGACGACCCGCATCGCGTTGCCATAGGCCATCATCCTTATCTCTTCATCGCCTAGTCCCCTCCTCTTCAGCTCGCGCCAGAGGTTGCTGAGCTTCGACATCTCCTCGAGACCCCTCGGCTCCGGCATGTTCAGCAGGCCGAAGTAGTCGGTGCCGACGGCGAGGATTCTGGAGCCGAAGCGCTCGTAGACGTACATCACGTGGTCGGCCAGTGATTCCACCGAAGGGTCGTCGGAAATCGTCGGCGAGATCAACGTGAAACCTAAGACGCCTCCGTTCTTGCTGAGGGCCTCGAGCTGCTCGTCGTCGACGTTCCTCGGGTGGTCCCTGACCGCCTTGACGTTGGCGTGGCTCACGATCACGGGGAGCCTGGAGGCCTCGATCGCTTCCAGCGTCGTCCTCTTGCTCGCGTGGGCCAGATCGACTATGACGCCGAGCCTGTTGCAGAGCGCTATCAG
>JAVVHL010000104.1:0-4100 GCA_032249575.1 Candidatus Calditenuis sp.
ACTGGAACGTAGGACTCGTCGTACAGCGGGCTCTTCGGGTCAGCCCTGTCGAAGGTCAGGATGAACGAGTAGACTATGTCCGCCAGGGAGAAGGTGCTCCCGTCGTGGAACTTCGTCTTGAACAAGTTGTCGTCGAAGTAGATCACGGACTTGGCCTTCGCTGTGGTTCCCGGTGGTGCGGTTACGATCTCCTGCTTCTCCGCATCCCAGCCGTACCACGCGTCCTCGGGCACCCTGATCTCAGGGACGAACCTCAACGTCACCCAGTCGAGGGTAGCTCCTACGGGATTCCCGAAGGTCACGTAAACCTCAGCGCTCTTTATCCTGTTCGGCCAGTAGAGACCAGTGAACGGGTCAGGCATGAGGGCCGGATCCGATGTAGCCCTCACAAAGAACTGGTCGTAGATCCAGTTGCTGCCGGCGACCGGGTTGACGGGATCCACTAGCAGGTCTGAGGACGCGATCTTAACGGAGCCTCCGACCTTGTCAACGAACCTGATGGTGTACGGCCAGAGCCTAGCTCCGGAGAAGCCTCCAGCCAGGTCGTAGGTGAGGGAGACGTCCTTCCTCGCCGGCCACGGGGCTATCTGGTGGACAACCCAAACCCTTACCGAGTCCTTCATCGAGAGCCATAGGGCCTTGGTAACCAGCTGGTCGCGCTCCTGGAGGGTCGAGAACTCGTTGTTCCAAAGCTTACCGGCAACCTTGTCGAATTCGGGATCGGGTTTGTATGCCTGCCAGAGCGGAACCGGTGCACCCCTCGGCGTGTAGAAGTATCCGAAGTTGGTCCCACCCTCGTTCCTGTCAATCGCAGTCGCTATCCAACCTCCGGTGTAAAGGTGCCACTTTCCATCGGCAGGGTTGCCCCTGAGCCATATCGGCGATGCCTCTCTGCTCGTCTTGTACTGCCTGTCAACGGTGAAGCCGAGCTTCTCGAGCTGCGAAGCCACGTAGTCGCCTATCTGCCTCCTCTGGTCCTCTACCCTGATCAGGAAGATCAATGTCACAGGCTCTCCCTTGTAGTACCACTTGCCGTCCCGCAGCTCCGCTCCGAGCTTCCTCATCTCCTCCGTTATGATCTGCCTCGCCTTCTCGAAGTTGTAGGCGTACTCCTTCTCGATCTGCTTGACGACGTCGGCGTACCTCGCGTAGTCAGGGAACGCCGGTGTCAGCGCGGTGTACCTCGGAACGGCCAGCCCTCCCATGATCTCGCTCGCGATGTAGTTCCTGTCGATGAGGTAGTTCATCGCCTCCCTGATCCTCGGAACAGCGAAGGGGTTCAGCTTGCCAGTCGCCGGGAACTCAGGACCCACCGGGTTGAACGTCAGCTCGTAGTAGAGGCCGTAGGAGAAGATGTACTGCAGATCGGGCGACTCCTTTACCTTCTTGAACAACGTTGGATCCCTGAGGTCCCTGAAGTAGACGTGCATCTCGCCCTTCTGGAGCATATCGATTGCCTTTGCCTGGTCCTGCTCGATGAAGAAGCTGACCTCGTCGACCCACGGCCCCTTCGGAACCTGCTGAGCTCGGACAGGCGCCACCGAGACCAGGAGACCTATCGCCAGCGCAACCGCAACGAAGACCAGCAGACCGACAGATCTCTCACGATATCCGTTCATTTCCCATCAGCGTAATTCCTTTGCTATTCACCGCGTATAAAGTTTTCTTGCAAACTCATGGAATTCAGCGGAGTTTGCTCTGCACCTCGATATGCTTGATCAGATTGCTCTTCGCTACGTACCTGCCCAGCGGGATCTCGAGGAACCGAGCCACGCATTCCAGCGCCTCCCTGAGGTCGCCGAAGGCCTCGTACCTGCCTTCAAGGGCCATAGCTGTTATCTCCCTGAACCTCCAGACGCCGAGCGGTATCCAGCCCTTCCCCACCTCGAAGAAGACGATCGCCCCTGCCTGACGCCTGATGCGCTCTAGGTGCCTCGCTACAGATAGGCGTACTGCGTAGTATGCACCCCCAGTGTTCCCGGCGTAATCGGTCCGGCCGAAGTGGAGCTCGTGATCGGCGTAGGGAGAGTCATCCGGATACCTGAGCCAGCCCTCCAGGAGCTCGAACATCCAGACGGTCGGCGTCAGGAGAACGACAGCCCTGTTGTGGAGCGCCTCGAAGCGGTGGACCCTGTACTCGTTGATGATCGGAAAGCGCTTGACGCGCCGGATGACGTTCCTTCCGAGCATGTCGTCAACGGCGGTTATGCTCCACTCGGTCGGCACCATCCTCCTCGATGCGGATCCGAGGAGCCCGGAAGAGAGCAGCCTCGTGATGTAGTAAACGTCGAAGCCCCTCTCGGCCAGCTCCCTCACCGCGGCCTCTGCCTTCACCCTCTCCTCGATCAGCTCGTCGACTACCCTCGGTATCGAAGGGTTGCCTACGGACCTCGCGTCCACCATCCTGATCGCAGGGCCGTGGGGCATCGACCTCAGCCCGAAGCCCGGCCTGAAGGAGACGGAGCCAGAGCGCTTGACCTCGAGCTCGACGGGTTTGACCGAAGCCGCAGCCTCCCTCAGCTCCTCGAGCCTCCCGGGCCTCTCGACCATCCTGACGTCGACCCGCGTCCTGCAGAAGGCGAAGGAGAGCCTGGCCCTCAGCAGCTCCTCGACGCTCTTCTCGAGCCAAGACCTCGGTTCCTCTGAGAGCTGAGCCTCCGGGTTGAGGGAGACGTAGGGCCCCGCGAAGACCTCGGGATACCCTTTCTCCCCGACGAGGATGAAGGGAGGGGTCGGGCCGGAGACGGTCTCGCCCCGCAGCTGGCGCTCCAGCTCCAACTCCTTCAGCAGCTCCCTGTAGAACGGGCACTTGGAGAGCTTGCAGAACCTCGCCACGTTCCTGCAGACCTCGCAGAACACGCGCTCGCCCTTCGCCTCTGCCGCAGCCGGGGGTGACCCGATCGTCGGCCCTGGCCCTTCCACCGCCTCCTCGTCTCCCTCTCGGGCAATATAGCGCGATGCCCGGCAATATCCGGAGGAGCGGGGGGACCACGCTATGGCGTCTTACGTCGTCTCGGCGCAGTACGCCGAGGTGGCCGTCAAGGGCAGGAAGAGGTCGAAGTACGAGAGGGTGCTGGCGAGGAACCTGAGGGACGCTCTTGACGGGAGGTTCTCCTTCACGGTCAAGCAGAGCAGGCTCCTGACCTACGTAGACGACCTTGAGGTCGCGAGGGTGGTGGCAGCCGTCGCCACTATGGTTCCGGGCGTCTGGTGGGTGGGGGTGGGTCTCAGCGTTGAGAGGGACATGGCCGCGCTCCTGGACTCCGTCAAAAGGATCGCTCCGGAGGTCCTCAAACCGGGCGAGAACTTCTCGGTCAAGGCTTCGAGGGCCGACAAGAGCTTCCCTCTGAACTCACTTGAGATCCAGATCGAGGTGGGAAGGGCCATAGCTGAGGTCACGGGGGCGGCCGTAGATCTGACCGAGCCGTCGAGGAGGTTCTACGTCGTCGTGATGTCCTCTGAGATCCTGCTGCTCTGGGAGCGGTTCGAGGGTGTGGGAGGGCTTCCTGTGGGAACGTCTCCGCCTGTGCTGGTCCTCTTCTCGGGAGGGATAGACTCGCCGGTGGCTGCGTGGCTGATGCTGAGGCGCGGTTGCCCTGTCAACCTACTCCACTTCCACGCTCTGCCCTCCGACGAGGACGTGATCGGCTCCAAGGTCTTCAGGATCTTCAACACGCTCAGGCAGTACCACAAAGGCGTCAGGCTCTTCACCGTCTCCTACTCGCACTTCCTGAAGAGGGCCCTCGACGCTGATCCGAGGCTCGAGCTGGCCGTCTTCAAGCGCTTCATGCACGTGGTAGCAGACAGGTTCGCAGCGAGGATCGGTGCCCTAGGTGTGGTGACCGGTGACTCGCTGGGTCAGGTGGCCTCCCAGACGCTCGAGTCGATGCACGCCGTGACGAGGGGCCTCGAGCTGCCCGTTTACAGGCCCCTCATCGGGATGGACAAGGAGGAGATCGTCAACCTCGCCATGAAGATAGGGACCTTCCAGGATTCGGTATCGGAGTACGCCGACTGCTGCTCGATCGTCTCGAGGCACCCCAAGACGAGGCCGAGGCCTGCAGAGATTGAAGCCGAGTGGCAGAGGCTCGGGCTCGACG
>JAVVHL010000105.1:0-4087 GCA_032249575.1 Candidatus Calditenuis sp.
ATGGAGCTGGCCTTGAGCACCGATGACGAGGTATTGAGGGATGCGGCTGTCAGGCACGCCGTTACCCTCTGCAGGAGGACGAGGACCAGAATGCCGAGGGCCTACGCCAAGCTGATCTGCAGGAAGTGCCTGAGCCTCTACAAATTCTCCGGGGGTTCGAGGTTCAGGGTCAGGTCGGGAAGGGGGAAGAGGGTCGTGGTGACCTGTGGCAGGTGCGGAGCCCTCAACAGGATACCTGTGGAGCCCTGACCTTCACCAGGTCTCCTATTCCTCGCCTTCTTCTCGCTCTCCCTGACCGGAGGAGATCCTTGAAAGGTACTCGTAGTCTGACGGGTCGAGCCTCCAGCCCGAAGCTCCCGCGTTCTCCTCGAGGTGCTCCCTGCTCACGGCCTTCGGTATCGTCACGACGAAGTCTTGGTAGACGACCCAGTTCAGCGCCACTTGAATGGGCGTCTTCCCGTATTTCTTCGCCACCTCCTTCAGCGCCCTTCCCAGCCTCGTATCGGCTTTGACCTCCGTCGCTATCCTCCCCTTGCCGAGGGGGCTGTAGGCTGTGACCGTGATGCCCTCCCTCTTGCAGTAACCGAAGAGGTCCCTCTCGACGGAGCGGTTGAGCAGGCTGTACTCGACCTGGTCGGCGACCACATCGGTCACCGAGAGGTACGTCCTCGCCTCGTCCAGCAGCTCGGCCGAGAAGTTGCTGACGCCAATGTACCTGACCTTGCCGTCCTTGTAGAGCTTCTCGAGGGCCTTCATCGTCTCCCTCAGGGGTACCTCCTCAGAGGGCCAGTGGATCATGTAGAGATCGACGTACTTCAGGCCTAGCCTCCTCAGACTCCCCTCGCAGGACCTGAGAACCGCCTCGTACCTGAGGTTCGTCGGCCAGACCTTGGTCGCTATGAACAGCTCTTCCCTCGGATACCCCTTGATCGCCTCTCCCACCAGCTCCTCTGCGTGGCCGGCTCCGTACATCTCGGCCGTGTCGATGTGCGTCATCCCGAGCTCTATCGCGGTCCTGATCGCCTCGATCCACTCCTTGTCCCTGCTTCGGTCCGGCGTCGAGCCTCCTCCCATCCTCCAAGTCCCCAGCCCGATCTCAGGTATCTTCTCCCCCGTCCTGCCGAGGACCTTCCTCGCTATCACGCCGCGCCCACCCCTTCACTCGTATTTGAGCGCCTGCACCGGATCTATCCTCGAGGCCCTCCAGGCAGGGTAGACGCCGCTGACGACGCCGACGAGAGCACCGATCATCACCGCGAGCGGTATCCACTCGGGCCTTATCGCGATCGGCAACCGGACTCCGGAGAAGGGACCGACGTTCAGGAACAGCACACCCAGCATGATCCCTATCGGGACGGCTATGGTCGCACCTATCGCCCCGATCAGCCCCGCCTCGGTGAGGAAGAGGTTCAGCACGTCCCTCCGTCTCGCGCCTATCGCCCTCAGCACGCCGATCTCCTTAGTCCTCTCGGTCACGTTGACCAGCATGATGTTCGCTATCCCGATCGATCCGACGAGGAGCGCGAACGAGCCTATCTGGAGGACGAAGCTCGAGAAGAGCTGGACCTGCTCCCGGATGAAGTTCGTCACCTCGCCGGCGGAGATCGTGATGAAGCCCATGTCCGGTGCGTCCCTCCTCCTGAGCTTCTCCGCGTCGGAAGAGCTCCTGAGGTACTCGAGGACGGCCGACTTCACGTCGTCGAACTCCGTCACGGAGTTCACCCTTATCCCCACAACCCTGTAGACCCTGACTGGCCCCGAGCCGGGAACGGTCCGCCTGACGTCGTAGTAGTCTTCGAGGTTGAGGTACGCCGCGTTCTGGAAGACGAACGGTATCTCCTTGAGGATGCCGACGATCCTGACCTGCACCGACTTCCTGACACCTCCTTGGACGAAGTTCAGCTCGACTGTCTTCCCGAGCGCCTGCTCGACGTCCTCCTCGTTGCCCAGCTCCTTCGCTATCCTCTTGGCCACGTCGTAAGTCACGACCGTCTCCTTCCCGTTCCTGAAGACCCTTCCGTAGAGGAGCTGGTTTTCGGTGAAGGCGTTAGGTGAGATCGCTACGATCCTGAAGCCTCCCATCCCACTCGAGACGACCTTTCCCCTGAAGACGATGGGCGCCGTCACGTCGGGCTGGAGGTCTCCGCTGGCGTACACCTCCTTCACGCCCGGAATGCGCCTGATGTGGCTCAGGTCCCTCTCAGATATCATGGGCGTCTGGTGGATGAAGAAGCCCGAAGCGCCGGTCCCGCTCCTGACTTCGCCGACCGCCACCGAGAAGGTGTCGGGTGCGAAGAGGTCCGTGAAACGGGAGATGAAGTAGGTCTCGACGCTGGAGGACATCATGACGACCGTTACGACCGTCGCCACGCCGAACACTATGCCGAGCGTGGTCAGCACGCTCCTGAACTTGTGGACCGATATGTTGGACCAGGCAAGGACCAGCAGCTCCCTCGCCCTCATCCTCCTCCACCGGATCTCCGCTCCTTCGGTATTAGTGCTTGCTCCCTTTCACCGGGGCCTTGTCCTGTCCAGGCACCATCCAAAAATACCGCCAAGGGCGAGGGACGGCGATGCTGAAGAGCGGAATCCTCACGCTGCCGACCTGCACCTCCTGCAACAGGGTCATCTCTCCAGACGAGAAGGCCGTGAAGTTCCCATGCCCGTCCTGCAACAGGTTCACCATATGGCGCTGCGAGATCTGCAGGGAGCTCTCGAGGACCTACGTCTGCAGCGTCTGCGGCTTCGAGGGCCCTTGAAGGGCCTCCGTCTCCTCTCCACGCTCCTCGCGCCACAGCCCAATTCCCACCAGGTGACAGGGGTCATACGTCGTGGCCACGTTTCTCAATAGTCTGGCGGAAGGTTTTTGGTGGAGGTGACGGAGCGAGGGGTATGCGAGCGGACCCTAGGGAGAGGGCGCTGATGCTGGCGCTCACATTCCTCCTACTGCTCCCCCTTGCGCTGTCCTCCGCCCTTTCCCAACAGGTGACTTACAACTGCACGCTGGCTCCCAAATCGGTCAGCGATGAGGGCAAGGTCAGCTTCGCGGTGGAGGGGAACGCTCAGCTCGAGGCTTGTTCTGGAGAGCTCGCAGGCCCCGAGTTCAGCGGCGAGACCGAGACGGTCAAGGTGACGCTCACGAACACCGGCATGCTCTCGGACGGTTTCGTCATCAGGATAACCGTAGAGGTCCGGCACGTGAGGTTCCTCGCCGCGAGGTACTTCGTCGGATACGGTCCTGCAGTTGGAGGCATCTTCTCGTCGGTTGACGACGTAATCAGGGAGGGAGAGCAGAAGACCGTCACGTTCGAGCACTACGTCTCCTACGGCGAGCTGGAGGACCTCGTGGTGGTGGTCAGCAGCATCGCCTTCCGTGACACGCCTGCCGTCCTGAACTACTCGGTCAAGGTCTCCGCCGAGCCTAGGAAGGACGCGAACGTCGTCATGTTGGTCTCCAAGGGCGGCAGCCAGACGACCGTCAGCAACCCCGATTGGGGCGACGTTCCGAACGACTACAGGAGCGTAGGCGAGGGTGCGCCCGGGTACCTGGCAGGCAGGACGCTCCTCCCCGGCAGCGCCCTCGAGCTCTCAGGCTGGCTCTCCACCCGCCAGACTGACAGGGCCAAGTCGACCTTCATGTTCAGCAGGGACCTGGTCGATGTTTATGCCCTCTCGGTGAAGCCCGTTCCCTCTGCGAGGCTCAGGGTCTCCGTCACGCCGGAGGATCCGAGCGCCAAGCTCTCGGTCACGCTCAGGGCGAGGGACGGCTTCCCGATTAACAGCACCACAGGGCCGCGGGGAGGGGAGGCGGTCGTCGAGATGGTCTACTCCGAGCGGTCGAAGGACGACAGGGTCTTCGTCGAGGTGAGCCTCGTCGAGTCGAAGGCCTTCCTTACCCGTTACACGTTGAAGGTCGAGGTGATCGAGCCTCCGCCTCCTCCAGAACTACCGCCGCAGGTGACGGTCCCGATCCCGGAGGCACAGGTCAGGTCCATCGTCATCGGCCTGACGCTCGTCATCCTCTCCGCAGTAGTCGTCTCGGCCATCATCGGCAGGCGGAAGCGGAGTCGGGAATATTATTGGTACT
>JAVVHL010000106.1:0-3915 GCA_032249575.1 Candidatus Calditenuis sp.
ACGATCAGGGAGGTGAGGGAGCACGTCGTGACGCTGACCGAGGAGGGAATCTCGCTGGCCGGGCAGATCGAGGAGGTGGAGGAGGTGAGCCAGCTGACGCCTGACCTGATCAAGACGGGGAAGTGGCGCTCCGTGAGGCTGGCGAGGTACGACGTCTACGCACCCGTCAAACCGGTCTTCGCAGCGAGGGAGCACCCGCTTACATCGCTGATCAGGAGGGTGAGGGAGGCCTTCGTCGAGCTGGGCTTCCAGGAGGTGAAGGGGCCGCTGGTGGAGCTGGCGTTCTGGAACTTCGACGCCCTCTTCCAGCCCCAGGACCATCCTGCGAGGGAGATGCACGACACCTTCTACCTCGCGTGGCCCGAGAGGGGGAAGGTGCCTGAAGGGCTGGCGGAGAGGGTGAAGGCCGCACACGAGAACGGCGGAGGGACGGGGTCGAAGGGGTGGAGGTACAGGTGGAGCGTCGAGGAGGCGAGCAGGCTGATCCTCAGGACCCACACGACAGCTACGACGATCAGGTACCTCGCCGAGCACAGGGAGCCTCCCGTGAAGGTCTTCTCGGTCGACAGGATCTTCCGGAACGAGCGGGTCAACTGGAAGAGGCTCGCCGAGTTCCACCAGATCGAGGGGATACTGATGGACAAAGGCGTGGGGCTGAAGCACTTGATGGGAGTGATCAAGGAGTTCTACGCGAGGCTGGGGCTGAGGGAGGTCCGGTTCAGGCCCAGCTACTTCCCCTACACCGAGCCGTCGGCGGAGGTGGACGTCTACCTGAAGGACCTCGGAAGGTGGGTCGAGCTCGGAGGCATGGGCGTCTTCAGGCCTGAGGTCACGAGGCCTCTCGGCGTCGAGCATCCGGTGCTGGCATGGGGTCTCGGCCTCGAGAGGCTTGCGATCATCGTTTACGGCGTCGAGGACATCAGGGAGCTTTACCGGAACGACCTCAGCTGGATCCGCTCCGTCAACCCGATCGACCTCAGGTGAGCCCGCATGCCAGCAGTGCTCGTCAGGCCTGATAGGATCTCGAGGTTCCTCGGAAGGGAAATAAGTGCTGAGGCGCTTTCTGACCTGCTGGCGAGGCTCGGGATATCGGTCGACGAGGTGACACCTGAGGGCGTCAAGGCGGAGTACAACCCGAACAGGCCCGACTTCTCGTCGCATGCCGGGATCGCGAGGGCCCTGAAGGGGATCCTGGGGCTGGAGCTCGGAGCACCGAAGATCGCCTGCAGACCCTCCGGCTGGAAGGTCGTCGTGGACAGGAGCGTGAAGGGCGTGAGGCCGTTCGTCGTCGCAGGTCTCGTTAAAGGGCTGAGGTTTGAGGAGCAGGACATACTCGAGCTGATAGCGATGCAGGAGGACCTCCACTGGGTCCTAGGAAGGGACAGGAGGAAGGTCGCAATAGGGCTCCACGACGCCTCCAAAATAAGGCCGCCGATAAGGTACCTGGCCAGGCCGCTCGGCGAGGTGAGGTTCGTCCCGCTACACGAGTCCTTCCCCATGACCGGGGAGGAGATCCTCGAGAGGCTCGAGACAGGAAGGAAGTACGCGAAGCTCGTCAGACCGTATGGTGTCGCTCCCCTCCTGATAGACGACAAGGGCGACGTCCTCTCCTTCCCACCGGTGATCAACTCGTCCCTGACCGAGGTGACAACCTCAACGACCGACGTCTTCATCGACGTGACGGGAACAGATCTTGAGGCTATCTCGAAGGCGCTGAACATTCTCGTTTATGCGCTCCACGACATGGGCGGCAAACTGTACTCGGTGACGATCGTCGACGGACAGAAGCGCTTCAGGACCCCTGACCTGAGGCTGGAGAGGTGGAGGGTCGACGTGGAGACGGTGAACAGCGCTCTGGGCGTTGACTTGAACGCGAGGGAGATCGTGAGGGCCCTGAGGATGATGAGGCTCGAAGCGAGGGCGCGTGGTAAAAGGTCGGTAGAGGTCCATGTCCCTCCTTACAGGGTCGACATACTCCACCCGATCGACTTCGCCGAGGAGGTCTTCATCGCCATGCAGGAGAGGGTAGTCCCCGAGTTCCCCGGCACCATGACCTTCGGAGGGCTGCTGCCTGAGACGAGGGCCCTCGACGCGGTCAGGACCGCCTTCATCGGCCTCGGCTTCACGGAGGCCTTCAACACCGTCCTGAGCAATTACAGGAGGGATTACGAGCTGCTCTCGGTCAGCGGACCAGAACCCGTGAGGATCCTGAACCCGGTCTCGGCCGAGTACGACATACTGAGGACGATGCTGCTCCCGGGTCTCCTGACGACGCTGGCCGTCAACCGGCACAACCCTTACCCCCAGAGGTTCTTCGAGGTCGGAGACGTGGTCCTCTACGATCCGGAGAGGCCGGAGATGACGAGGAGGGTCGTGAAGGCCGCCTGCGTCGTTTCCCACGCCAACGCCTCCTACTCGGAGATCAAGTCGATCTACGAGGAGTTCTCGAGGTACTTCAAGAGGGAGATCGCTCCGGTCGAACGTGACTACCCGTTCATGGTGCCTGGGAGGTCGGTTGCGTTGATGCACGGAGGAAAGGAGGTAGGGTTCGCCGGTGAGGTGCATCCCAGGGTGCTGGAGTCCTTCGGCCTCGAGATGCCGGTGGCTGCCATGGAGCTGGAGCTCGGGCCTCTTGGACTCTGGAGCTGATGGACGCGTAGATCGGCCTCTATCCGAAGAGCCTCCTGTGCTCCTTCATCATGCACCTGTTCCAGACGATCCTGATGCCGTTAGCCCTCGCGACCTCCACGGCCTCTGGGTGGTAGATGCCCTCCTGGAGCCAGATGACCTTGGGCCTCACGGAGACGGCCTCCCTCACTACCTCCGGAACCGCCTCAGAAGGCCTGAAGACGTCGACTATGTCCACCGGCCCAGGCACCTCCCTCAGGCTCTTGTAAACCCTCAGCCCGAGGATCACGTCGGCCGTCGGGTTTACGGGGATGATCTCATATCCCCTCTCAAGCAGGTACTTCGGGACGTAATGCGCCGGCTTCGCCGGATCCCTCGACATTCCTACCACCGCGACCCTCTTCAGTGACAGGATCTGCCTGATCTCCTCGTCGGTCAGGCCGTCAGGGGGGATGGGCTCCACGACAGGACACCTAATCCCTCACTGATAAACGCACGCCAACCACATCACAACGGCGCAAATCCGCAAATCCGGCTCGACACCTGTCCGTGCCGAAGCTATGGAAAGAAATACCGGGCCACAAGAGTAAGTGTGTGGTCAACCCCTACGACGACCCGTTGATCAGGAGGCTCAGGGGCCCTTCACCGGTGATGCCGTCGGACATCGAGATCGTGCTGAGGGAGCTGGCCGAGCTGAAGCGCGAGGTGAAGCTGATCCGGAAGGCACTGGAGAGGCACGGGATCAAGATAGAGGAGGAAGGTCCCTGAAGACCTGAGCGAGCACAGGCCTTAGGGCTCTGGCGACAGCTATGGTCAGCTGGACGTCCTCCCTGCAGTGCCTCAATATCTTCGAGAACCCGCCCTTCCTGCCGAGCAGGGCCTCCTCGTACAGCATCGGGACATCGGCACCCGTCGACTCTTCTACCCTTTTGAGGCCGAAAAACTTGACGACGTTCCAGAGCGACGTGTTGCTCAGCCTCAGCTCTTTTTCGACCACCGTCGCCAAATCGATGTGACGCGGTGCATAGACGGGCGATGGATCGACCGAGAGCTTCAGGCATCTGGTCACTATCCAGGGGACGTCGAAAGAGGAACCCCTCCACGTAAGGAGCACGTGCGACCTCCCGACCCTCTTGAGGAGCTGCTCGAGCGCGTCCCTCTCCTGCTCGGGCCTCTTGACGACGTAGGACCTGAGCTTCGAAGTCCAGAAGTCTCCCACAACAGCGCAGACTAAGTGGCCCGTGTCGGCGTGGAGCGAGGTCGTCTCTATGTCCAGCGCTATCACAT
>JAVVHL010000107.1:0-3904 GCA_032249575.1 Candidatus Calditenuis sp.
TTCCACACCTGTCCGAGCGAGCACCTCACGACGACGAAACCCCTTTCCTCCCTCAGCAACCTGAGGTCGGAGAGGAGGAGCCCGACCTCGCCGAAGAGGGTCCTCACAGATCCCTTCAGCGCCTCGAAGGCCTGCTGACCCGTCACCGCGTCGGGCGGCCTGACCCTGACGAGCAGGTACCTGCGCTTCCTCCTCAATCCCTCAGCACCTCCCAGACGCCCGTGTGGTCCACCAGCCCCTTCAGCCGCAGCGCGTTCTCCCTCTGGATCGAGTAGGGGAGGTCAGAGACGGCCTTCCTCGAGACCTCGGGCTCTACGCCGGCGACGACCAGCAGGGAAGCCAGCTGGACCGGAGTCCTCAGCTCGAGCTGGTCCATCGCTCCTGAAGAGACGACGACCTTCACCCTGCCGCGCCTGAACCACCTCGCCGAACTGAGGAGCCAGGAGAGCGACGTGTCAAGATCCTCGAGGAACCTCCGCAGCGGCACCTCCACGGCAGCCCTCGCCACCTCAGCCACGTGATGGTCCACCGGGATAGGCTCGTCGCCGAGCATCACGACAGTATCTACCCTGTTGTCCCTGAGGGCGGCCATGGCCACCTCCCTGCTCTCCGGGACCACGGAGACGACCTCGTACGCCCACCTCACCCTCGAGAGCTCTTTGTGGAGCTGGTTCACACCGTCGGCCCTCAGCGTGAGCCTCCTGACCACCTCGAGGCCCTCTACATGGGGAACGTCAGGCAGCTGGCCCTCGACAGCGACGGCCCTGTACCCCATCTCCCTTGCGACCTCGAGCATCCCTGCGAGATGCTCCGGAGAAGTGGGCCTCCACCAGAGGTCCGCATACGTCCTCAAGCCCTGACCCTCCTGACCTCGACCTTGACGGCGTCCCGCTCTCCGAGGACCAGCCTCCCCCTGTAGGCCTCCTGCTTGTCGAACCTCAGGTGTATCACCTCTCCCTCGCCGCTCCTCTCAGTCCTCTCCTCCAGCTCGTACTCGCTCAGGAGTGAAAGGAGCCGGTCGGCCACGGCTGTCGCCTCCTCACCGGTCACCTCGACCTCGAGGACGGAGAGGGGCTCGTTGAAGATGCCGGTTGTCCTGAGCCACTTGGCCCTTCCGGTCACGTCGATCCCCAGGACGTTGCTGACAGCCCTCGCGACCTTCTCCTCCGATTCGGTGGCCGAGCAGATGGCCCTGGCCCTGACGGAGATCACCCTCAATTCAATACCACCTCTCCTTCAGCCCGAGGAGGTAGGCGCCTGCGTTCGTGCCGAGGTGGAGGAGGGCCGTGACGAGGAAGAGGAGAAGGAGCGTGAACGCGTCCGACCACTCCTTAGGCCCGAAGATCGTCCAGGCGAGGAGGAGCGCTACGGCGAGGAAGCCCGTCTGGTCGACGACCGGGAGCGGCCCTCCCTGCGATATGCCGATCCTCCTCTTGGCGAAGGACCCCAATATGTCGCCGAGCATCGCACCCGACGAGAGCGTGACGGGCTCGAGGGGGGACCTGAAGGTGCCTGGCAGGAGGAGGGAGACGACGAGGCCGATTGCCGTGCCTGAGAGGAGGCCTCCGAAAAGGCCCTCGAAAGTCTTGCCGTCGCCGAGTATCCGGCGGCCGTCGATGAAGTTCCTACCCAAGTCAAGGGGCCTCGGCCTCTCCACGGCCCTGACTAGGACTACGGGCGCTCCGTTGGCGACGTACGCGGGGAGGACGTAGACCAAGGCGCTGATCAGATTTGTCAGCAGTTGTTCACCCATCCAACGGTCGAGGCCCATCGGTCTATTTAGGAACGGAGGGAGCGAACGGTTGAATGCGAGCCGGATCGGGTTGGACGCGATGAGGGTCAAAGGCGTCGTCTTCGACCTCGACGGGACGCTCTTCGTCTCCTCGAGGCCGAGGGAGGGGGCGCCGGAGGTGGTGGCTGGGCTGAGGGGCGCAGGCCTGAGGCTCGCCTTCCTCACCAACAACTCGACCTACTCGGTGAGGAACCTTCACAGGAAGCTGAACGGCATGGGCATCAGGGCGGCGATGGACGAGATACTGACGTCGAGCTACGTCACGGCCCGTTGGCTCCTCGAGAGGTACGGCGAGCTCGGAGTCTTCACGGTCGGAGAGAGCGGGCTCGTGGAAGAGCTGGTGAGGGCAGGTCACAGGGTCGTAGGCGAGGAGGAGGCTGAGGCGGTGGTGGTGGGGCTCGACAGGGAGCTGACCTACTCGAAGCTGATGAAGGCATGCAGGGCCATCTGGAGGGGAGCGCTCTTCATCGCCACCAACAGGGACAGATACCTTCCTACTGAGCAGGGACCCGTGCCCGGAGCAGGAGCCGTGGTGGCGGCCATCGAGGCAGTAACAGGGAAGAGCCCGACGGTGATCGGGAAGCCGGAGACGCTGATGCTCGAGAGGGCCCTGAGGAGGATGGGGCTGGAGAAGGAGGAGGTGGTTGTGGTGGGCGACAACCCCGAGACCGATGCGGAGATGGCCCTGAGGGCCGGAGTCAGATGCGTCTTAGTCTGGAGGGCACCGGACCCCCGGTGGACAGAGAGGGGCGTGCGCTACTCACCGGACCTGAGGGAGGCGATGAGGCTGATCCTAGAGGGGGACGTAGACGACTGATCGGAGCATCCTCTCCGGGTAGTCGAGCGGGTTCACGAGGAACTCGATCGTGCAGCGCTCCGGAGGCCTTCCGGCCAGCTCCTCGGCCCTCTTGATGTGTTGTTCTATCGGCCCTGTCACCTCGTCGACAACGTACGTCCCCGGTGGCTCCTCAAGCGCCGCCAGCGCAGGGACCCTGTACCTGCCCTTCAAGCGGAACCCCACGAAGCACCTGAGGTCTTCCTTCCTCTGCTCCGGCCCCAAGAGCACCATCACAGGCCCTCCCTCCACGTCCATCGAGTAGGAGTGGATAACCATCCTGATCTCGCCGAGGTGGTTCACGACCTCCCAGAAGCCTGCCCTGACGAACCGGCCCGCGATCAGCCCTCCTGACCTCTCAACAGTTCTCGTCAACGCGGACCTGCATCGAAGCGAGCCCTGATCAACCCTTCACCTCCACCGCCCTTTGGAGCAAACCCTTATCCGGCCCGGAGCTCACGATTCAGGCGTGGTAGAGGTCAGGGTCGTCAAGAGGGATGGGACCGAGGAGCCATTCCTGTACGAGAAGGTGGTGGTGAGCTGCCTGAAGTCCGGCGCAACCCCTGAGGCAGCCCGGAAGATAGCCAAGATCGTCGAGGCCCGCATCCTCGAGAAGAACCTCGAGAGGGTCACCGCTAAGGAGCTGACCGCCTGGATCCTCGAGCTCCTCAGGAAGGAGAACGAGGAGTGGTACAGGAACTGGATCGTCTTCGACAGGGCAGTCAAGAGGAGGGAGACGGAGAAGGAGATCGGCCAGCAGACCGGATCGGGCCGGAAGTGAGCGGAGAGGAGAGGGAAGCGTCCGAGATCTGACGCCTTGAAGGTAGCGGCTGTGCGTCAACCGTAAATCTCCCTAAGACGACCTCCCGGTAATGACCTCCGTCGAGCTCATGCTGTACGAGGCGTCGGCGTATGCGGTCCTCGCAATCATAGCGTTCCTCGCAGCGGAGCGGGCCCTGAGGTACCTCTCGAGGTGGCCCTACGCGGTCCGGCTGGTCTCCGGGTTGAAGTGGGCGGCCACGCTGGTTTTGCTAGGATACGCGATCGCCTCTGTGCTTTCCCTGCTCCGCAGCTCGTTGCCTCAGGACCTCGGAGCCTACATCAGCCCTGAGAACGCCCGCTTCGTCGCGACGCTCATCGGCCTGGCCCTCGCGATCAAGGCGGCGGTCGGAGCTGTTGCGGTAGAGGTATCAGAGAGGACAGGATTGAAGGGAATCGGCCGGATAACGAACGCCGGCCTCTACCTCCTCGGTGTCCTGATAGCCGTTCAGATCTTC
>JAVVHL010000108.1:0-3864 GCA_032249575.1 Candidatus Calditenuis sp.
TAAAGAAATTTATAGCAGAACTCGCTGACCTTTTGTCACCTGGTGCACTTTGTTTGTTCCACAAAAATTGTGGGCTGAAATTTGCGAATACCACAATTTTCGAAGAGTGTGCTCTCCACTAAGGGAAGCCTTGGCCAAAAAGAGCCGAAACCGTTTGGACCGACCGACGTATTGGACCAGCCCATTAGAGCTCCTCTAACTCCTCGTCTCAGGATTGCTCCCAGCAGGACGCTGATGGGCCTGTAGGACGACCTTCTCGACCGCCTCATTCGCACCCACAGGGTTGGACTCTTGGAGTTTACGGGCCTCGGCCGCGGCCTTCTTTCGCATGCACTCCTCTCCCTGGCACATGCCGACTCGTATAACGATCTTCTCCGCGGGATTTGAAGTTGAAGTGCCTCAATGGCCGGATGCCTTCAGGTGCGCCCTCGCCTCAGCGACTCCAGAACCTCCACCAATTGCTCCACGTCCTCGACCACCACGTCGGCACCGTTGGCCACGAAGTCGGCCTTCGCCGCCTCAGGGTCAGGATGGAGGCCCACGACGGCCGCGAACAGCGTCCTCAGCCCGTAGGACTCCGCGTACCTCGAAGAGTGAAGGTCCTCCGCCGAGTTGCCGACGTAGAGCGGGGGGTTTCTGGGACCGAGGGCCGACGCAGCCTTCAGCAGTCCGTATGGGCTCGGCTTCATCAGGGTCTCGGGACCGCCCCTCCTGAGCTCGTCGGCGATGAAGACGCACGCACCCTCCCTGAAGAAAGCCCTCAGGTCTCCGAGCACCGCCCAGGTAGTGATCGAGTCCCTACCTGTTACGATCCCCATCCTGCCGGATCCGATCAGCTCCTCGAGCCTGACCAGCGTAGACCCGTCGACCACGGTGACCTCGTTCGCGTAGAGGCCCTTGCCGAAGTCGAAATGGGGCCCTGAACCGAAGACGCTCCTCACGACTTCCGAACCGTAGTAAAGGTCGTCGAAGACCGTCTCGAGCAGGTCGCGGCCGTAGACCCTACCGCTCCCGAGGAACTCCTTGAAGAGCTCGTACTCCCTGAAGATGCCCCTGTCCTGGGCGACGACCCTGATGACGGACTCGACGTCTTCCCGGGTCTTGTGGGACCTCCCTGTCCTTGGAGCCCTCTCGAGGAGCACCTCGAGCGGCACAGGGTTCGTCCTGAGGATCCGCCTCGGGTAGGAGACCCTCGGAGCCTCGGCCATGACGGCGTCCCAGAGCTCCCTCGGGCCCCTCGGCCTCGAACCTAGAACCCTCTCCAGACGCTCGCCCAGCTCCCTGACGGCCAGCTCCTCGGCCCCCGTGAAGAGCCAGAGGGCGATAACCCACGCGGCGTCGAGGTCGTTGTTGAACCCTCCCGTCTTCCTCAAGAGGTAGATCGGCTCGGGGCCCAAAGCGGTGTCGGGAAGCTCCATCCCGAACGCCCCTTCCATCACCCACCTCACCGATTCGATCACTGCCCTGTCATAGGAACCCCTGACGTCGATGAGGACGCCGTCGCAGTCGAAGATGACAGCGTCGACCTGCAAGAGTTCTTCTATTGACGACCTCTTCACCAGACCTCCAGCGACCCTGACGTATGCGCTCAAGGTCCCAGGGCCCTCCTGTGGTGCGGCAGACCCTCCACCTCAGCTAACATGCCAACCTCCCTCGAGGCCCTCGACCTGACCTTCGGTCCGGCCCTGACGACGTGGATCAGCTTGACGTAATCGAGGACCGTCAGCCCTCCCCTCGTCCTCGCCCATCCGCCTGTCGGCAGAACGTGGGAGGCGCCTGCGAAGTAGTCGAGCAGGACGCTCGGCACACCTCTACCTACCGTGATCGCTCCCGCGTTCCTGACCTTCTTCGCTAAGCCCCTGAGGCCGTTAGAGGCTATGGAGAGGTGCTCCGGAGCTATTGCGTCCACCAGCTTTACGGCCTCCTCCCAACTCTCGACCAACACGACCGTCCAATCCCTCGAGAGGTTCTGCCGCACAGCACTTCCCTCCGGAAGCGAGCTCAGCTCGGACGAGAGGATCGAAGCGAGCTCCTCGGCCGCCCGCTCCTCGGCGGTCACGGCCATCACGACCGTACCCGGCCCGTGCTCAGCCTGGGCCATCATGTCTTCGGCGACGAGCTGCAAATCGGACTCTCCGTCGAAGAGCGCAACGAGCTCCGTGGGACCTGCCACCATGTCGACGGCGACGTCGGCCTGCACCTGCCTCTTCGCCTCCGCCACGTACCTGTTCCCAGGTCCCAAGACCTTCTCGACCGGCCTGACGCGCTCGGTGCCGTAGGCCAGCGCAGCGATCGCCTGTGCACCGCCCGACCAGAGGACCTCGTCGAACCCCGCCACCCATGCGGCCGCGAGCACCGATTCCCGCGCCTCCTCGCTCTTCGGAGGAGGTGTTGCGAGTACCTTCCTCCCGACGCCTGCGACCGTTGCAGGAACGCCCAGCATCAGGACGGTGCTGACGTAAGGTGCCCTGCCTCCGGGAGCGTAGCAGCCGACCGAGGAGATGGGCCTCCAGACCGACTCGATCACTGTACCCTCTGGGTAACGGAGCCTGAAGGCGAGGCCCCTCAACCTCCTGACCTCAAGGCGCCTGATCCTCGCCGAGAGCCCCCTCAAAGACCTGAGAAGCTTAGCGTTGACCTTTCTGGCCGCCTCCTCCATCTCGCGCCTCCCTGAGACCAAATCGTCTACGTCCATCTCGACGCCGTCGAACTCCCTCGCCATCTCCACCAGCGCCCTGTCTCCCTTAGCCCTGACCTCGGCGATGATTCTGCGGACTACATCGGAGAGTTCTTGGCCTGACTGGGGTGCTGCCCTGACCTCCCTCGCCAGCGCCTCAACCTCCCTGCCGCTTACCCTCATCGGCCTCAACACGTTTCATAACCTCCTCGATCGAGAGGATCAGCTGCGGCTCGTGGATTACGAGCCCCTGAGTTATGCGCCTGAGCTTTGGGAGGATCCTGAAGAACTCGCCCCGCTCTATCACCGTGTTGACAGCGTACCATCCGGGGATCGACAGCCTGCTCACGGTCGGAGACTTGAGGCCCGGGAGGACGGATAGGAGCTCCTGGAGGTTCTCCTCCCTCACGTTGAGGAAGACATGGATCCTCCGCCTCGACTCGATGACGCCCGTGAACATCGAGAGCACGTCCAGTATCTTCTCCCTCTTCCACGGGTCCTTGAGGGCATCCTTGTTGGCGATCAGCGTGGCGCTGCTCTCCATGATCTGCTCGACTATCCTCAGGTTGTTCTGCTCCAAAGTGCGCCCTGTCTCGGTGTTGTCGACGATCGCGTCTGCCTCCTCGGGCGGCTTGGCCTCGGTAGCTCCGAAGGAGAGGTAGATCCCGACCTTCTCGTTCTCTCCGACCCGGTACCAGGGCGTGACGATCGTCGGCCTCGCGTTGCCGAAGTACTTCCTGTAGACGGGGTTCTGGGCGATTGCCCTCGCTGTGATGTTCAGGTACTCGGTCGATATCCTGACGGGCAGGCCTCTCGAGAACCTCCTCTCGAGGAACTCGCCGATGCTCGAGGAGTCGTCGGATGCCGGTGCCGCGAAGACCAACCTCACCCTGCCGTACTCGAGGTCGCAGAGGACCTCCACGTCCGCACCGGTCTCGATCACCCAGTCGGATCCCGTGATCCCTATGTCGTGGAAGCCGTCCTGGACGTAGACCGGTATCTCTTGGGGCCTGAGGATCTTCAGCGATATCTCGCTGTCGCTTATCGAGGGCCTGTACGACCTGTCGGCGCCCTTCACCTCGTAGAAGGCGGCCTGGAGGAGCCTCAGCGTCTCCTGCTCCAGGGACCCCTTCGGTATCGCGAACCTCAGCTTCCTCTCCGCCAACCCCCTACAGCTCGCAACGTCT
>JAVVHL010000109.1:0-3717 GCA_032249575.1 Candidatus Calditenuis sp.
GTCAGGATCAGGACGGAGGTGAAGAAGGCGATCGGGGACCTCACGCCTTTCGAGCTCCACCTGGTCACCCCTGAAGAGTTCGAGGGTTGGTACAGGAGGTTCATCGACGTGATGCTCGAGGTCGAATGAGACCGAGCCTTCACAGGTGAAACCCTCTGACCGTGTCGACTGACCGCGACGAGCGCATCAAATGCTGGGTTAAGTACCGGGCCGGACCTCTAAATGTGATGTCTTCAACCCCTGGTTCCAGACCTCTCAGGGTAGAGCGTGACACCCTCGGCGAGATGTACGTTCCGGCCGACGCGTACTACGGCGCCCAAACGGCCAGGGCAGTGGACAACTTCCCGATATCGGGACTCAGGTTCCAGAGGCAGTTCATCAGGGCCTTCGGCCTGATCAAGTACGCTGCGGCCAAGGCGAACGTCCAGCTCGGCCTCCTGGACAGCAGGAGGGGCGAGGCGATCATGAGGGCGGCGATGGAGGTCGCAGAGGGCAAGCTCGACGACCAGTTCGTGGTCGACGTCTACCAGACAGGCAGCGGCACGTCGATGAACATGAACGTGAACGAGGTTATCGCGTCGAGGGCCAACGAGATCCTGACGGGCGTTAGGACGGCCAAGGGAGAGGTCCACCCGAACGACCACGTCAACATGGGCCAGTCGACCAACGACGTCTTCCCCACAGCCATCCAGGTGGCCGGTGCGCTCGCGATCGAAGAGGAGCTCCTGCCTTCGCTCAGGACCCTCCACGAGGAGCTGGAGAGGAAGGCCTCAGAGTTCGAGGACGTCGTCAAGTCCGGCAGAACCCACCTCCAGGACGCCCTTCCGGTGACGCTCGGACAGGAGTTCGGCTCCTACGCCTCCCTCATCAGGAGGTCCATCTCGGCCGTCGAGGAAGGCCTCAGAGCGCTCCTCGAGCTCCCCATCGGTGGGACGGCCGTCGGCACCGGGCTTAACAGGCACCCTGACTTCGCGAGGTTGGTCTGCGAGGAGCTCTCGAGGCTTACAGGTCTGGGCTTCAGGGAGGCTCCTGACAGGTTCGAGCTGATGGGTGCGATGTCGGCCGTCGTCCAGGCCTCTGCGGCCCTCAGGCTCACGGCCCATGCCCTTCTAAAGATCGTCAAGGACCTCCGGCTCCTCGGCTCAGGTCCCAACACAGGCTTCGCCGAGATCGAGATACCCGCAGTCCAACCCGGCTCTTCGATCATGCCTGGCAAGGTGAACCCTGTGATCCCGGAGGCCGTAGGGCTGGTGGCCGTCAAGGTGATCGCCAACGACGTCTCCGTCCTCCTCGCAGCTCAGCTGGGAGAGCTCGAGCTGAACATGGGCATGCCCCTGATCGCCTACGACTTCCTCCACTCGATCCAGATCCTCGCCAGCGGCTCGAGGGTCCTGGCGAAGCGGTGCATAGCCGGGATAACCGCCAACGTCGAGCGTTGCAGGGAGCTCGCGGAGTCTTCGCCCGCCCTCGTCACGGTCGTCGCTCCGATCGTGGGATACGACAAGGCCGCGGCCATAGCCAAGAAGGTCCTCGAGCAGAGGAGGTCGATCAAGGACGTAATGGTTGAAGAGTTGGGGATGAGCAGGGAGGAGGTCGACAAGCTGCTGGACCTGAAGAAGCTGACCAAGCCTGGCATTCCGGCAAAGGCTGTCTGAAGACGGTCTGAGTTTCCAGTAATGGTTGAGGATTATTGGCACAGTTCTAATCAGGAACCGTAATCGAAGATATGTTGTGGCTGGGTCTCTGAACGCTGTAGATTCCGGATCAGACGGATATCCTGACCAAGCTTCCCTGCCCTAAACCTGGTATCTCCTGTCCGGCCCTCATCGCCTCGAACTCGATCACAAGAACGTCCTCCATCGCCTCCCTCACCACACCTTTCCAGGGGTTGCCGTTGTAGTCGAGGTAAACCACTTCCCTGCCCACCAGCGAGGTCGGGTCGGCCGTGCCTGATGAGGTCGGCTGGGCCAAGACCCTGTCCTGCTCGTCGAAGCCGACGACTATCGCGTCGATCGGCTCCCGCTCCTCGGACATCGCCCCTCTTCCCGTAGGCACAGTTATAGACTTAGTGCGGGTCCTCCCGGTGGATGAAAGAGTCGAGGGCCCTCAGGAGGACGAGGAGGAAGCTGACGGTCGAGAACCTCTGGCTCTACGTGATCGCTGTGCTCCTCGAGGGACCGAGGTACGGGTACGAGCTGGTCGAAGAGATAGGGAAGCGCTTCGGCTTCAGGCCCAGCAGGATCACCTGCTACGTTGTCCTCTACCGCCTCGAGGGCGAGGGTCTGATCAGGTCTTCGGGCGTGAGGCGTTCAGAGTCCGGCGGCCCCAGGGTCTACTACGAGGTGACCGAGAAGGGCAGGGAGCAGTTCGAGGCGGCGCTCGGCTTCATCGAAGACGTCCTACAGGCCCTCAGGTCCTCCGCGAAGGGCATAAGCAGCGTATAGCCTTATAAGGTATTTTATGGTGATAAAACCGTGCCTAAGGTCAGGGTCGCCATCTTCGGCGTCGGCAACTGCGCCTCTGCCCTAGTTCAGGGCGTCCACTACTACGCAAATGCGGACGAGAACGAGGACGTACCTGGTCTGATGCACGTCAGGCTCGGGGGCTACCACGTCGGCGACATCGAGTTCGTCGCTGCCTTCGACGTTGACAGGCGCAAGGTGGGTAAGGACCTCTCGGAGGCGATCTTCGCACCACCCAACAACACGCTCAAGTTCGCTGAGGTTCCGAGGTTGGGGGTCGAGGTGATGAGGGGGCCGACGCTGGACGGCCTGGGCAAGTACCTCAGGGGAGAGGTGGAGGAGCATGAGGGGCCTGCCGTCGATGTGAAGGACGTCCTGAAGAGCTCGGGGGCAGACGTGGCGATCAACTTCCTCCCCGTTGGCAGCGAGCAGGCCACCAGGTTCTACGCCTCCGAATCCCTTTCAGCAGGCGTAGGGCTGGTTAACGCCATTCCCGTCTTCATAGCGAGCGACCCCCAGTGGCAGCGGGCCTTCGAGGAGAGGGGCGTGCCGATAGTCGGCGACGACATCAAGAGCCAGATCGGCGCCACCATACTC
Source organism: Candidatus Calditenuis sp. (assembly GCA_032249575.1). GTDB lineage: Archaea > Thermoproteota > Nitrososphaeria_A > Caldarchaeales > Calditenuaceae > Calditenuis. Next base: position 3,060 of record JAVVHL010000109.1, read on the forward strand.
CACAGGACGCTCGTCCAGCTCTTCGAGGACAGGGGAGGTAAGGTCGAAAGGACGTACCAGCTCAACTTCGGCGGCAACACCGACTTCCTGAACATGCTCGAGCGCGAGAGGCTCACCTCCAAGAAGAGGTCGAAGACCCAGGCCGTCACCTCCCTCTTCGGGACCCCGTTGCCGGCCGGGAACGTCCACATAGGCCCGAGCGACTACGTTCCTTGGCTCCTCGACAGGAAGGTCGCCTACATCCGGCTTGAGGGGAGGGTCTTCGGCGACGCGCCCGTGACGGTTGAGGTGAGGCTCGAGGTCTGGGACTCTCCCAACGCGGCGGGTGTGGCGGTCGACGCTATAAGGTGCGTCAAGCTGGCGATGGACAGGGGCGTAGGCGGCGTCCTCTACTCGCCATCGGCCTACCTGATGAAGTCCCCACCGGTCCAGTACCCCGACCACGTCGCCCGTCAGATGATCGAGGAGTTCATCGAAGGGAAAAGGCTCCGCTGAACCCAGACCGTCCTAATCCACGCTTCACCTTTCTTGAGACGATTCGCCGCAAAGCAATGTGCCACTTGGACCCGCAGCGAGCTTAGGTGTGTGCCGGACGCAGGCCTTTCAGGAGTTGTTTCGTCAGAGCTCAGGCGAAGACCATCTTCAGCAGTATTCCGAT
>JAVVHL010000110.1:0-3652 GCA_032249575.1 Candidatus Calditenuis sp.
AGAAAACGCGCTACCTGTCCCACTCAACGGGCCAGAAGTTGTGGCTCCAGTAGATCACCGGTATGTCGGCCAGCCTTTTGCCCCGTGCGAGGTTCGGGATCAAAATCAAGTTCCTGAAGGACGGCGTCAGGATCCTGACCCTGTAAGGCTTGTCGGCCGCGTCGGACCGGATGTAATAGGCGCACTCGCCGTGAGCGGCCTCGACCCTTGCGAAGGCCTCGCCTGCGGGGACCCTCAGGTTGATCGGGTGTTGCTTGTTCTTCACAGGTCCCTCGGGCATCATCTCTATCGCCTGACGGATTATGTTCACGCTCTGAAGCATCTCCTCGTAAGCGATCCACGCCCTCGCGTAGGCGTCTCCCTCCGTCCTCACCGGAACCTCGAACCTGAAGCGGTCGTAGGCGTCGTAGGGCTCGTCGATCCGGACGTCGCGCTTGAACCCGGAGGCCCTGAGGCTCACGCCCACAGCACCCAGCTCAGCAGCCATCTCCCGGGTAAGGACGCCGACGCCTTTCGTGCGCTCGATGAAGATCGAGTTCTCCAGTATCAGGTCCCTGTAGTTCTGGAGCCTCGCCTCCAGGAAGTCCATCACCCTCAGCGCGTACTTCGGGAAGTCGTCCGTCAGCTCGCTCTCAGGAGGCGATCTGCCCGTCGCGTCCCTGTACCAAGCCCTGAACCTCTTCACCAGCTCACCGGGGACTTTCTTAGGAAGGTCGTTCCTCACGCCTCCGGGGACGAAGTAGGAGTGGGTTATCCTCTGGCCTCCGATGAACTGGACCAAGTCCACCACGAACTCCCGGTCGCCGAAGCACCAGAGGAACGGTGTTGTGAGGCCGAGGAAGACCCCGTAGAGCGCGAAGTAGTAGAAGTGGCTGCCGATGCGGTTGAGCTCCGCCACCAGCGGTCTGATGTACTTCGCCCTCTCCGGTATCTCGACGCCCATCAGCTTCTCGACGGCTAGGCAGTAGGGGTAGACCATGCCTGCCGCATCCAGGATCGCTGGCCTCTCGAGGTGCGGGATGTTGGTTATCCACGTCTTCTGCTCACACATCTTCTCCTCTCCCCTGTGAACGTATCCGGGGTCTGGGTCCAGATCGATCACCGTGTCACCCAGCACCCTGACGATCATCCTGAAGTGCCCTGTGCCCGGATGCTGAGGGCCGTAGGAGAAGGCGAGCCCCTCACCGGCCTCCCAGATCGATATCTCCTTGACCTCGGCCTCCTCGGCCATCGGGGTTAGGTGAACGTTGCTTAATTTAAGCTGAATGATTGTGCGCAGATCCGGCCTCGCAGCCGACCGCGCATGGCCTCGACCCAGGAAACGGTTCGCATCACGTTTTTTACCACGGTAGGGGCATTCGGTGGGAGACGGAAATGGCGAGGATGCACGCGAGGAAGAGGGGCAAGTCCGGATCGAAGAGGCCGATCTCGAAGACCCCTCCCAGTTGGCTCGCGGTGACACCGCAGGAGGTGGAGGAGCTGGTGGTGAGCTACGCCAAGGCCGGGATGACGCCGAGCATGATAGGCGTCGTCCTCAGGGACCAGCACGGGATACCTCTTGTCAAGGCCGTCACGGGCAAATCGATAACCAAGATCCTCGAGGAGAGGGGTCTACTGCCCGAGATCCCTGAGGACCTGATGCACCTGATAGAGCGGGCGAGGAGGATGCACGTCCACCTCCAGCAGCACCGTTCGGACAGGTACAACAGGCACAGGCTCCAGTTGCTGGAGGCCAAGATCCACCGCTTGGTGAAGTATTACAAGAGGGTCGGGAAGCTCCCGAAGGACTTCCAGTTCAGGACGATGTACACGTACGCCTGAGCTGTGTGCCGTGCCCTTTTGCTGATGTCATCGGTTTGCACCAACACCTCTCCTCTCACCTTCACGGATAAATTACGAATCAACACTGTGGCTGATGCTATGCTGCGTGAATTGGAGGCGATGCTCCCACTCTTTCAGCTGGTCCTCGGGATGCTGCTGATACTTTTCGGCAGGCAGCTGGTCAGGTTCGGTGCCTTCGTTGCTGCTGGGTCTGTCGGGGCCTACCTCGTCTGGTGGTTCCTCGGAAACGAGCTGGGCGGTTTGCTGGTGACGGTCGTCCTGATCCTCGGCTTCGCGGCCTTCGGCCTGTTGGGGTTGGTCCTCCTCCGGATAGGAATAGGCATAGCCGCAGGTGCCCTGACCTATCTGATCGTCTCGAGCCTCGGACTCCATTGGTTCTACGCCCTCGTCCTCTCGCTCCTGGCCCTCGCGTTGGCCCTCCTGTGGCACACCCAGGCACTGGCGCTCCTCACCGCCATGATCGGCGGTCTGCTGGTCCATAGGGGCCTGTCATGGTTACCGCTCGATCAGGGACTCGTGGTCATGATCGTTGCCGGACTGGTCGCACTCGGCCTCAGGCTCCAGTTGCGGCGGAGGTGACGTGTTATTAACGACTTCGTGCGTTCCTGAAGGCAGTTGATCGTCCTGAACCTGACGGACCGAGAGGTCGAGGTCTCGGAGTCAGGCGAGCAAAGGGCACAGGTGAACCTCGGTTTCGGAAGGGAGCGTGAGGTCAGGAGCCTCGAGTATGGTGCTGCGAAGCTCAACTTCGGTTACAGGAGAACCGGTAAAGGTGGACGATACTGGTACGCGGAGCTGGAGATGCTGCGGGTCGAAAACCGGTCGGAGAGGCCCGGAAAGACAAGAGGGGTCTCGATGGAGCTGACGCCTCACCAACCTGCGTCCGGCTTCATCGTCAGAGGTGCCCTTGACCCGATGGGTGCATTCTCGCCCGGCTTTGTCACCAGAGGTATAAGTGGGTTCGTCTACTGCACCGCAGCTAAGGTAAACATCGCGTTGGGGAGCGACGTCCACGTCCTCTTCTTAGCACCCTCAACTTCGAGGCCCGAGGTGAGGGCGGAGAAGACGGTGCTCACCGTAAGCTCAGGGAGTGCACAGGCGATCGCTTACCTTCAACACTCGGTAGGGGGCATCGAGGTCTCCTTAAGCTGCAGCGGAGAGGGGATCAGGTCGGCCAGACTTGAGCTCCTCAGGTCAGCAGGTTTCGGAACCTTCAGCGAGTTCAACGTCTCCGAGACGCTCTTGGAGGTCGAGCCTGGGAGTAGCGGCCGCGTCACGTGGTCCCCAGTTAACGGCCCATCTGAACCACTGGTCGTCATCGCCACAACGAGGGACTTCTCTAATACGAAGAAGTTCCAAAGGATCCTCGATGCCCTCGGATGCAAGACACGCGTCGACTTTCTCGGACGGATCGAACCCGAGTTCGGGGACTTCTTCGTGATAGGCGATCACCGGCCCGTGAGGCACTCGATCGAGCTCCTGCTGGACGTCCCAAGACGGCCTGACGTGAGGGACAGAGCGGAGTTAGAGGTCGTGGGATGAGCTGAAATGGATCGTCGCGATGCGTAGCGTTTCCTGTATGCGTCCTCTGTTTTGCCGGACGAAGTTCACGCCCCCTCTGTAACGGACTCCTCTTGGTTTACTCCGGCTACGCCCGGTCAGGGTTAAGAGCAACGTCTTGTCGGTTTCACCGGATCACCGGTCGGGCCGGTAGATCAGTGGTAGATCGCCCGCTTGGCGTGCGGGAGGTCGGGGGTTCGAATCCCCCCCGGTCCACCAGTTCTCAGCATAATCGCCTCTGGAGGCTCTC
>JAVVHL010000111.1:0-3575 GCA_032249575.1 Candidatus Calditenuis sp.
TTTTACCGGTTCCAAACCCACAATACGACAGATCAAGAGCTGCCCTCCAGCGTCAGGAGAATCTTCACGACCTCATGAAGGTCCCTGACAACGGGCCCGTCCCAGTCCCTGAGAGGCTGGTCCCGCACGATCATCACAGGAACCATCCCCACATCCCTCGCACCCTCAAGCTCGTTCTCGGAACCGTCGCCCACGTAGAGGCACTCCTCAGGTCGGAGGCCGAGGGCATCGCACGTCATCAGGTAGATCTCCCTGTTCGGTTTCTTCGTCCTGACCTCGCAGGAGAAAGTGGCGACGTCGAAGTACCTCGATATGGGCAGGGAACGCCAGAGCTCTGGCACCTCAGGGGAGGAGTTGGAGATCAGGCCGAGCTTGTAGCCCATGGCCTTGATGGTTTTGACGCCGTCCTCGACGTCGGGATAGGGAACGACGCAGGACCTCATGAACTCGTACCTCATTGTGGCTGCCATAGAGAGCCTCTTTTGCTCAACTCTCGCTCCCATAGCCTCAAGCGTGTCCAGTATGCATTCCTCGGCGTCCTTGCAGAAACCCGTGATCCTGCGATCGAGCCTTTGGATCCAGACCTCCGTGAACCGATTCGCGTCGACGTTGAGGACCGCCGCCATGTCTGCCAGAAGCTTCCTGTGCCTGTCGATCGGGTAACGCGGGACTAAAGTTCCGAAGAGGTCGAAGACCACACCTGCGATCCTCCTGCCCATGGCCCGTCCGTCCCGAGAAGGGTTCCTAGGGTCTTCACGTAATGGAGATGTACGCGTAGGCCTCGGTCATGTTGGAGAAGGCGTAGTGGACCTTCTGGTAGGGCCTCCGGAACTCGGCCACATCGCGTCTGACCTTCTCGGGGTCCTCGCGCTTGACTAGCACCCTTGCGATGAAACGGGCTATCTCCCTCATCTCGTCCCTACCCATCCCAAGCCTCGTCACCTCCTGCGTTCCGAGCCTGATGCCGCTCGGGTTTCTGTAATCGGTCTTGAGGAGGTAATCCTTGGGGAGGAGGTTCCTGTTGACGACGATCCCTGCCCGCTCCAGCAGGAACTCCGCCTCCCTTCCTCCTGTGAGGCGGCTCACGTCGACGAGGACTTGGTGCGATTCGGTGAAGCCCAGCTCCCCATAGAGCACGTCGAGCCCCTCCTCGGTCAGGGATTCGGCTAGGGCCTTGGCGTTCTCGACGACCTTTCTGGCGTATTCGTGGTAGAACGCCAGAGCCTCGGCCAGGGCTATCGTGACGCCTGCGACCGCGTGGAGGTGATGGTTGCTGTGGAGACCGGGGAACATCACCCTCTTGAAGTCATCGGCATACCTCTCCCAACTCAGCAACATGCCGTGCTGTGGACCTGCGAGCGTCTTGTGGGTGCTCATCGTCACCGCGTCTGCTCCCTCCCTCAAGGGGTCCTGGAAGATCCCTCCGGCGATCAGGCCTGCGACGTGGGCGGCGTCGTAAACGACCTTGGCACCGTATTCCTTCGCGAGGTCGGAGATCTCCCTGACCGGATGCGGGAAGAGGAAGACGCTGGCGCCGAGCATGAAGAGCCTGGGCCTCTTCCCCTCCTCCTTCTCGAGTCTTTCGAGCCTCTTCCTGGTGCCGTCGACGTCTATGTTCAGCCTCTCGTAATCGAACTCGTACCTCTCCACCCTCAGGCCCCTCACCGCCCCTGCGGTCCCTCCCCACTCCTTCTTTCCGTGGCTGATGTGGCCTCCGTGCGGAACGGCCAGCGCCACCATGACGTCTCCGGGCTCAGCGAAGGCCGTGTAGGCTGCGAGGTTAGCCATGACACCAGAGATCGGCCTGAGGTCGGCGTACTCGGCGTTGAAGACCTCCTTCGCCAGCTCTATCCCCAGCATCTCTATCATGTCTATCCACCTGCACCCTGCGTAGAGCCTCTCTCCGGGGTAACCCTCCGCGTACCTGTTGCCCAGGTCGCTGGCAAGGGCCTCCCTTACGGCGGGGCTCGGGACGTTCTCGCTCGCGATCAGGGGAATGGAGCTCGAGAAGAACTCGTGGTGCTCCCGCATCCACCTCAGGACCTTCCTGTAGGCCTCCTCCGCCCTCACGAACCTGTTCCCAGGGCCCATACTGCCTCGCACCCGGATGTCATGCCTGACTGATATCGTTGTGTTCGCGATGAGGGTGTGTCGGGAGCAGCGCGGTGCAGTCGGAAGATCTCAGGGTGTCCCCGCGCATCCGGTCATATCCCATGACTGCGAAAGAGGTATGGATCGGCCGCTAGGGAGAGGCTGAAGTCCAGAATGCTGAGGCTGCGAAAGAGGTCGGCGTTGAGGACTACACTAAGGTGTGAGCGGGCCCGATGACCTGTTGGCTGACAGCGAGACAACGGACCAATTCCTTCCGGATCAAGCATCTTTCGGTGGGATACCTCCGGAACCCGTTCTCTTGGTGATCCCTTAAGTTCTGGGAAGCGATTTTCAAACCCGGAGGATGGCCTGGACGGAGCAGAAGGAGATACCTGGTTCGCCCGCCCGACTCTGGACCGAGGGGAAGGGAGGAAGGGTGAAGTGCACCGCATGTGCGAGGTACTGCCAGATAGGTGAGGGTCAGATAGGGCTCTGCGGCGTCAGAGGCGTCGTCAACGGCACCCTCTACCTCTTCGTGTACGGCCGGATCATAGCCAGCCACGTCGACCCGATCGAGAAGAAGCCCGTGACGCACTTCATGCCGGGGACCAAGATCTTCAGCATAGCCACAACGGGCTGCAACTGGCTCTGCGCTTATTGCCAGAACTTCGACATAAGCCAGCGCCGGAAGGTCGAGGGGATAGAGGTGACACCGGAGGAGGTGGTGGAGGCCGCGATCAGGTACGGCTCCCACGGCATCGCTTACACCTACAACGAACCTACGATATTCATTGAGTTCGCCCACGACATAGGCGTCATAGCCAGGAGGAGGGGGCTGATCAACGTCTTCGTGACGAACGGTTACTGGACGCCGGACTCGGTCAGGATGGCCTCCGAGTTCCTGGACGCAGCGACGGTCGACTTCAAGGGCAACGGCGAGGTCAACTTCCTCAGGAGGTATGTCGGGATACCGGACCCTGAGCCGATATTCCAGACGTTGCTGGAGATCAAGGAGAAGACGAGGATCCACATCGAGATAACAGACCTCGTTGTGCCCGAGGTAGGTGACGACCTGAACGCCGCGAGGAAGCTAGTCAGATGGATCCACGACAACCTCGGCCCCGACACGCCGGTGCACTTCCTCCGTTTCCATCCCGACTACAAGATGATGCACCTTCCCTGGACGCCTGTCGAGACGCTTGAGAGGCACTGGAAGGTCGCAAAGGAGGAGGGCATGAACTACGTCTACATAGGTAACGTCCCCGGACACCCGTACGAGAGCACCTACTGCCCCGGATGCGGCGAGCTCGTGGTGGAGAGGTACGGTTTCGACATAGTCGAGTGGAGGTTGACGAAGGACAACCGGTGCCCGGCCTGCGGTTACAAGGTCGCGATCGTCGGGTCGCCGCCTCCCGATTACGGAAGGACCAAGAGGTTCGTGCCTGTCTTCTGGAGGAAGAGCTGACCTCGTGCCCTGTGAGGGT
>JAVVHL010000112.1:0-3552 GCA_032249575.1 Candidatus Calditenuis sp.
CAGCCTGTCCCTAGCGGCCAACCCACAGAAATTGCGGGTTTGACAGGATTTAACCACACTCTACTGAATCGGGGAGTAACGGGCCCGCCGGGACTCGAACCCGGGACCTCCGGCTCTCCCCTCCGATATCCGGAGGCCGGCGCCCTATCCATGCTAGGCCACGGGCCCTAAGCAGGGATGCCCGTCAGGTCGTAGTGAACGCAACAATAAAATCCATCGTCGCCCACCAGCGAAACCTCGGCGTGGGGTTGAACGGTTCAGCGGCACCTAATTGCGGGAAGCATGTAACAATTTAGACCTCAACGGTGAACATCGTCGTCGTGTTGTTCATGTTGATCTCAGTGAGGATCCAGAGCTTCCTGAAGTAGGAGTCGAAGAAGTCGTGACGGACGTCCTCCGAGACGGCGACGATCACGTCGTACATCCCGAAGATCTCGTAGGCCTCCATTACCGGCTCTATCTCTGAGAGGAACCTCTCCCAGAGCCTCGGCGCTGCTGGCCTCCTGATCTTGATGAAGGTGTACGCGCACTTCCGCTTCGTCCTGCTCTCGGGCTTCTCGAGGTTGAGGCCCCGAGGGTTCACGATCAGCGTGTTGGAGTCGACCACACCTGACCTGTAGAGGGAGTCCAGCACGGAGTTGAGGTCCTCGAGGTCTGGAACCGTGACCTTAGCTATCACGTCGTAAGTCCCCCAGATCAGGTAAGCCTCGTCGACGTGGGGAGAGCTCCTGATGGAGCGGAGCGAAGAGACCAGCTCGCTCCTGCTACCGACAATCCCCAGCACGAACGCCCTTATCATCGTTCTGCTGTTCTGTGCGCGACGGGAAAAGCTTATGCTCCAACGGTTTTTCGGATCGGATAGATGTCGCTCGAGCTTTACCGGCAGTTGTACGGGGAGTCGGTCAGGGATCCGGAGGGTTTCTGGAGCAAGGTGGCCGCTGAGTTGGTTTGGTACAGGAAGTGGGACCTGACGCTCGACGGTTCCAATCCTCCCTTCTACCGTTGGTTCGTGGGAGGCGAGATCAACATCAGCGAGAACTGCCTCGACAGGCACGTCAGGGAAGGAAGGGGAGGAAAGAAGGCGTTGATCTGGTGCGGCAGCAACGGCGAGACGAGGTCGCTCAGCTACTCCGACCTGCTCGAGGAGGTTAGGCGCTTCTCCGCGTCCCTCAGGGCCCTCGGCATAGGCAGGGGAGACAGGGTGACGATTTACATGCCCATGGTTCCGGAGGCGATGGTCTCGATGCTCTCGGTTGCGAGGATCGGTGCGGTCCACAGCGTGGTCTTCAGCGGCTTCGGCGTCGGCGCTCTCGCCGAGAGGATCAGGGACTCAGGGTCGAGGCTTGTCGTGACGGCCGACGGGATGTTCAGGAGGGGGAAGGTGATCGAGCTGAAGAGGATCGTGGACGAGGCCGTCGAGCAGGCTGGAACGGTTGAGAAGGTTGTGGTCGTCAGGCGCGTCGGCCTGAAGGACGTGCCCATGAGGGAGGGGAGGGATCACTGGTACCACGAGCTCGTCTCAAGGCCTGCCAGTGGACGTGATGCGGAGCCCGAGCGCGTCAGGTCCGAGGAGCCCCTGTTCATCCTCTACACCTCAGGCACGACAGGAAGGCCTAAAGGAGTGGTCCATCTCCACGGCCCCTACACCGTCTGGGCCTATGCCCACAACAAGTGGCTCTTCGGCTGGGGGGAGGGCGACGTCTTCTTCTCCACCCCGGACATCGGCTGGATCAACGGTCACAGTTACAGCACCTACGGCCCGCTGCTGAACGGAGCGACGGTCCTTTGGTACGAGGACGCGCCAGACCACCCGCATCCGGGGATTTGGTGGGAGATCGTGGACAGATTCGGAGTCACATCGATGTGGGTCGCTCCGACGGCTGTCAGGCTCCTGATGAGGTACGGCGACGAAGTGCCTAGGCGATACGACCTCTCTTCGCTGAAGCTAGTCGTCAGCGCCGGCGAGATCCTCGGGCTCGAGGCTTGGAGGTGGTTGAGGCAGAACGTGGCTAAAGGGAGGGACGACTGTCACGTGATCGAGACGTGGGGACAGACGGAGAACTCCGGCTTCATCGCAGCCCCCCTCGGCTTCGGGATAGCGGGCGGCATCAGGTACAAGCAGGGCTCCGTTGGCCTTCCTTATCCAGGGATCAAGATCAGGATCCTCTCGGACAGGGGAGAGGTCCTGGGGCCCGGTGAGAGGGGGAACGTCGTCATCGAGCCACCCGTTCCGCCAGCATTCATGTACAGCGTCTGGGGAGACCCGGAGCGTTACGTCAGGACCTACTGGAGCCGGTTTGAGGGCCTCTACCTCACGGGCGATTACGGCTATGTCGACGAGGAGGGCTACGTGTACATATTGGGAAGGGTCGACGACGTCGTCAAGGTCGCCGGCCACAGGCTCGCTCCGGCCGACATAGAGAACGCCGTTGCTAAGCACCCGGCGATCGCTGAGGCCGCAGCGGTCTCGGTCCCGGACCCGGTGAGGGGAGAGGTGCTCGCGGTCTTCGTGACCCCCAGGAAGGACGTCAGCTTCGAGCCCCAGAGGCTGGCGGAGGAGGTGCGGGAGCTGGTGAGGAAGGAGGTCGGGCCTGTGGCCGTTATAGGATCGGTCTACGTGGTCGATCGGCTCCCTAGGACCAGGACAGGAAAGATCATGCGGAGGGTCCTGAGGGCAGTCCTCACAGGCTCACAGCTCGGCGACCTCTCAACGCTAGAGGACGAGGCGAGCGTCGAAGAGGTGAGGGCCGCCGTCGAGTCGCTGATGAGGTCGATGGAGGGGCGTGAACGGGTCTGACGTCCCAGAAGGATCCGGAGTTTGCCGCTGACGTCGTCGTGACGTGCATGGCCGACCTCCTCTCAGACGGCGAGCTGGTCTTCGTCGGCCTGAACTCCCATCACGCGCTCCTCGCAGCTGCGGTCGCCAAGATCCTGCACCGGAAGCGGATAAGGGTCGTGACGGTCGCTGAGGGTTACGAGCCTTCTTTAGCTGATCTGCCTGTCAGGAGATCGACCGGTGATCCCGAGCTCGCCCGGATAGGCACAGTCCTGCCAACCGTAGAGGCCTTCGACCTCGCACAGAAGGGAAAGGTCGACGTCATGTTCCTCGGGCCGGCGCAGGTCGACGGCGAGACCAACATCAACGTCTCCGTCATAGGGTCCCTCGAGAGCCCCAAGGTCAGGCTACCCGGCGGTGCGGCGGCCGCCTTCATATTCCCGCTGGTCAGGAAGGCGGTCCTCTGGAACTTCAGGCACAGCGTCCGGAGCCTCGTCAGGAGGGTCGACTTCGTCACGGCCACCGCGAGGAACGCGTCGAACGATGTGCTGCTCTGCACAGATCTGTGCCTCATGAGATACGACAGGGAAAGGAAGTCGTGGAGGCTCGCCTCTATCCATCCGTGGTCCTCGAAGGAAGAGGTATTGGGGTCGACGGGTTTCGAGGTCATAGCGGACGCAGGTTTCGTTGTGACCAGAGCGCCGACAGAGGAGGAGAGGGAGCTGATCGCCAGGCTCGACCCTGACGGGCTCAGGCTCAGGCCCTTCCAGAAGACG
>JAVVHL010000113.1:0-3509 GCA_032249575.1 Candidatus Calditenuis sp.
GAGCGGTTCGCACCATGCTTATTGCTGAGGGTGCAAGGGTGAGCTGACGGATGTCAAAACTTGAGGAATACGAGGCGTTGCTGAGGAGGTCGGACGGCTTCCTCGAGACGGCGCTGATGCAGGCCCGGGCAGGGATGTACGACTTAGCCGTCTTCAGCCTCGAGCAGTCCCTCCAGCTCTTCCTTAAGGCCACGCTTCTGAGGGTTGGCGCGGATTACCCGAGGACCCACAGCATAAGGAGGTTGCTGGAGCTGCTGACCGAGGTCACTGGACGCTCTGAGCTGAGGGAGCTCTCATCTCGGTACAGCGTTGAGCTCGGTGCGCTCGAGGACGCCTACATATCGTCTAGGTGCATCCCAAGAATTTACACAAAGGACGAGTTCGAGAGGTTGCGCGCGGTGGTTGAGGAGGTGAGGTCGAACGTCGAGCGATCCGTTCGTTAGGGAGGCGAGGAGGAGGATCGAGGTCTTCAGCCAGCTGGACCGGTATCTTGCGAGGCTCGCGGAGGTAGTCACGTCTCTTGATCCCGAAGCCGAGGTCTACCTGTTCGGGAGCGTGGCGGAGGGCAGGCACCTCTACTCGAGCGACGTCGACGTCCTGATCGTGACGGAGAGGTTGAGTCCTGGCGAGGTCATCGCTACTCTGAAGGAGGAGGGGTTCGACGACCCCTTCGAGATCCACGTGGTGGACAGGGGCATGTTGAAGCTCTACGAGAGGAGATCTAAGTTGATCAAACTGTGAACCGTTTCTGACCGATGCGCCGTCAATGGTTTATGCTGCAGCCTAATCGCCTCCCGCTTCGCGGTCGCAACTGGTTGATTCCGCATCACGGCTGAGGCACCGCTCATCACCTAAATTCCGCAAGGAGATCGATCGACGGTTTGGGTCCCATCGAGGGCTGGTACGTCACATTCCGCGGCAGCCACCTCGCGGTCAAAGGCCTGCTTCACCCTGAGGGCAGGGTTGTGGCCGTCCTGGCGTGGAGGCGGGATCCAGTAGGCTTCAGGAGGGCGCGGGGTCTTTTCGAGACCTATGCTTTCCTGAAGGAGCAAGGCGAGAGGTACCTGCTCTTCGACGACCAGGCCGGTCAGGTCCTGCCGGTTGTGCCGCTCGCTGAGGTCGAGTCGTTCATCGAACCGCAGGGACTTGAGCGGTTGAAGGAGCGGAGCGACCTGGACTCGAGGGTACTGAGGCTCGTCGAGGCGCTCTCGGATCACAACGTCGATGCGAGGCTGACTGGCTCCATGCTCCTCGGCCTCCACACCGAGCTCTCCGATGCCGACCTGGTGGTCTACTCGGCCAAACAGAGGGAGGCTGCAGTCGAGGCGCTGAAGGCGATGAGGGCAGAGCGGAAGGTCGAGCTGAGGGAGGATCAGCTGGTGAGGGACATCACGTCGAGGCGGGCCGACAGCCTGATGACCCCTGAGGAGTGGCTTGCTCACGAGAGGCGGAAGGTCCTGATGGGCAGCTTCGAGGGGATGCCCTTCTCGGTCAAGGCGGTCCACCTTCCGGAGGAGCACTGGGAGAAGCGGAGCTCTTCGAGGTGGAGGTCGATGGGAGAAGTGGCGCTGGTCTGCGAGGTGGTCGGTGACGAGTACTCCAAGGACACTCCAAACACGTACCGGGTCAGGCCCCTCGATCTCCTTTGGGGACGTGATGAAGGGATGGAGGTGGAATGGGTCGAGTCGGTGAGGTCGAGGTTCGCGGAGCAGGCAGTTGCCGGTGAGACGGTCCTAGTGGTGGGAAGGCTCGAGGTCGACCTAAGGTCGTGGAGGTACAGGGTCTTCCTGTCCGGAGAGAGGACGCATTTGATGGCATCGAGGGAGGCGCTGGGCGGCATGTGGTCAGGAATCGTAGAGAGGGTGAGGGCGCTTGCAAGTTCGGGTTAGGACCGGTTCGAGGCTCCACATGGGCTTCATCTCCTCGTCGAACGGAACGAGGCCTTGGGCAGGGATAGGGCTCGCCGTCGAGGATCCGACGATTGAGGTCTCGGTGAGGGAATCGGCGACGCGGGAGATCGCAGCGGAGCGGGATCACGCGGAGGTAGTCTCGAGGGCCTTGGAGCTGTTGGGGCTCGGATCAACCTCGTTCCGTGTCGAGGTGAGCGCACCGCGCCGGCACATAGGCCTCGGGACCACGACGCAGCTGACGCTCGCAACCTGCACCGCCGTCCTCAAGCTGCTCGGAAGGGAACGAGGTCCGATCGAGGTCGCACGTTTGACCGGCAGGGGAGCGAGGTCTTGGGTCGGCATAGCGGTCTTCACGAGGGGAGGTTTCGTCGTCGACCTGGGCAGGAGGGAGGAAGGGTGGGAGCACGACCTGATAGCCCTCCCCTTCCCTGCTGACTGGGGCGTGGTCCTCTGTGTTCCTCGCGATGCGAGGGGGCCTGACGAGCTGCAGGAGGGGCCGGCCCTCGAGGCCTTCAGGCTCGACCCCCAGCAGGTCAAGGAGCTGAGGTCAATCGTTCTCGGCGCCGTCGTTCCGGGCATCGTGGGAAGGGACTTCCGCGAGTTCTGCGGCGGCGTGGAGGAGGTCCAGAGGACGGTCGGCGAAGCTTTCAGCTACGTCCAGGGAGGGAGGTTCAGCGCCCACTCCGTCAAGGCTGTGGAGGCCCTCGCGTCGGCCGGCGCCTCGGGCATAGGCCAGTCGAGCTGGGGCCCGACGGTCTACGGGTTCTTCGCTTCGATCGAGGAGGCGTTGAGGGCATCAACTCGGGTTCAGGAGGAGTTGGGCGAGAGGTGGAGCGTTGTGGTCACAAGGGGCAGGAACAGGGGTGCTGAGGTCGAGGTCAGTTGATGCGGATCGCGACGCTGTAGCGGTTTCTCTGCCGCAACCTCACCCGATCCCGTACTTCCTCCTGATGGCACCGCAGATAGCCCTGATCCTATCGGTGGGCCCCAACCTTTCGGCGAGCGAGAGGAGTTCCTTGACCCTGAGCCTCAGCTCCTCGGCCCTCCTCGGATCGGACCGCTCGAAGACCGGTATCCTCGATGCGTGGACGGCTGCCTCCACCAGGGCCGCGAGGGACCTCGTGAAGGGCCTCCGTGATCTACTGCCGAGGTGGACTGAGACGGGCCTCAGCTCGAACCTGTACCAGACTTCGTCCTGGTCGATGAGCCTGGCCTTCACGGCGACCGCAGCCGCAGCGCCCCTGATCGCAAAGAGACCGGATCCGGCGATCGGCTCGAAGTCGATCTCGACGACGCCCAGGTCCAGGGCAGCCTCCACCAGCACCTCCTCCTCCACGACGTTCAGCACCGCATCGCCTCTCCCGAGCAAGTTCGCGGAGGTGACAGAGCTCTTCGCGAGCTTCGAGTGAGCCCTCCAGCCCTCAGCGTCCCTGAGGAAGGTGCAACCGATGGCGGCTGCGTGGGGCGAGCCGTCTGGAGAGAGTGTCACGATCGCCAGCTCGTAGACGATGCCCTCCTCTATCCCCAGTGTTGTCAGATCAGGTAGCTCTGCTTTCTCCATCCCCGATCACCGAACCACGGGTGACATCCACAATAAGG
>JAVVHL010000114.1:0-3505 GCA_032249575.1 Candidatus Calditenuis sp.
TTTACCTTGAACCGCCGGCCGCTCGGTGCTTTAAGCGAAGGGCCCGAAGCACGAGGTACCCGAGGACAGAGGCCTGGAGGAAGGCTGCCGCCAGCAGCAGCGTTGCCTCCTCCGAGAAGCTGTAGACGACCAGGTCCACCTCGACGTCGGAGTGGGCGCCGACGACCCTAGAGACCGTTCCGAGCGGCGTCACAGCGGTCAGGTTGTAGTACGCTGAAGGCAGGACCAAGGTCGCGCTCCCCTCGACCCTCAAGGGCCCTGAGCCGTTGACGAAAAGCGACGCGCTCAGGAGCCTCTCGGTGCCCGCGACCCTGACCCTCAGCTTTACGCTCGAGAGGGGGACGGAGACCATGGTCACCACGTTGGGCCTCAGCTCGACCTCTCCCACGACCCTTGAGACGTCGAATCCGTGGACCCTCAGGCCGGTGACCCTCAGCGTCCTCTGCTCAGCCTCCGACGACGGAGGTATGCTGACCGCCGAGGGAAGGAAGAAGGTGATCCTCCCAGACCTGAAATCCGTGTGACCCGGCACAGCGACCGAGTAGTCGGCTACGATGACGTCCCTCCTCGGATCGACGACCATGATGCCGTAATAGGGTATGTTGAGCCTGAGACGCTCGACCTTTCCTGTTCTGTAGTTCAGGTAGACCAGCTCGACTCCCTTCTCCAGCAGATCTCCGAGCCTGACTATCTTGGTGCTGACCAGTCTCGGAACGTCGGTGCCGAACGGCGTGACCTCGACCTGCTGCGTGAACGTGGCCCTCTGACCTGCCGGCGAGATACCGGAGATCTGGACTACAACGGTGCCGTACCTCAGCGGGAAGGTGCCGCCGGGCCCGACCGTGCCGAGCAGAGGCAGCTGCACCGTGAAGTTCGTCATGCCGAAGGGTACGTCGAAGTCGTACCTCGCTATGACCGCGTCTGTGCTGTAGGTGAACGGGATGCCGCCGATGCTCCCGGAAAGGGTCACCCTATCCGGATACATCAGGTATGCAACCGCTCCCCTCAAAGGCACCGGAACGCTCACCGTCAGCCTCTCGCCGGGAAGGGCCCTCAGAGTAGCTGGAGAGCCGGTAGTAGCCTCGGCCTCGAAGCCGACCGCGCTGGAACCCTGAACCCTGAGCAGGACCTGATCGTCCGACCACCTCTCGACGTAGATCGTTCCGAAGAGCGGTGCGTTTGGATCGACCACCCTGATCCTCATCCTCTCACCGGAAGGGAGCTCGAGGAGCCAAGTCCCCACGTCCTCGGTGCCGAAGGTCTTCACAGTGACGCGTGCTCTTGGCTGGAGGGTCAGCGTGATCGGCCCACCAGTCGGAGGGAAAAGCTTCAGCACGACCTCCGAGGCAGGCGAGTAGGCGACCAGCGTCTCGCCGACCATGAAGACCAGCTCAGAGCCGCCGACGAAGGGAAGATAGCTCCGCCCTCCGTAACCCAGCAACACAGGAAAGGACTCCTGCGCGAGGGAGGTCTGAAGCGAAACTGAGGCCACGAGTAGCGCTGCGATGAGCACCGCGACGGCCACTTCACTCCTTAGCGAACGCGAGGCCAGCAACTCCAGACACCACCAGGAGGGCCGAGCTTATCAGGAGTATGAACAGCGTCACGTCCTCGAAGAGGAGGGAGTAGAGGACGGTCACTGCGACGACGCCGACTGCAGCAGCTCCAGCACCGATCACTGTCCTGTAGAAGGGCTCAGCACCCCCTCCGACCTTCAGGTGGACGTATACAGCGAGGGCGACTAGGGAGACCGCGACGAGGGGTGTCAGGTACTGGAGCGCCGGAGCCCTGAGGACGTCCGCCTCCGTTCTTCCGGGCGAGATCACCGCCTGCACCAGAGAGTACAGCACGAGCTTCGGGTCTCCCTGAGCAGCCCTGACACCTGCGTAGACGATGGCGCCTGAGATGACGGATGAGAGGTAGGAGCCGACGACGCCGGAGGAGGTCGAGCCCCTGAGCAGCGAGATCGCCGAGAGGACGGGTAGGCTGAGGACGTAGCAGCCCGCAAGCTCCATCAGGTACTGCCCCCTCCCCTGCATCAGCTCGAAGATGCTGTAGAGCGCAGGAGCGTAGATCATGAGGATGCCGAGGTTCTGGTACCTCAGAGGGAGGAAGACCGAGGGGAGCGAGAGGAAGCCGATGACCGTGAAGGGCGTGGGTCTGACCATCGCTAAGGAGAGCGCCGTTAGGTAGATGGAGGGGGAGAGCGCCAGCAGGCCCGAGATCCAGCTACCCGCCTTCATGGAGCAGGGTCCTCCTGATGACGTAGTGGCTTGGAGCGTGGCCGATGGTCCTAACAGAGCAGCCGCGTGGAAGGGAGGAGACGAAACGCTCCGCACACCTCTCCAGCGCCTTGAGGACTGACGGCTCGAGCGAGGCGCCGTAATCCCTCAACTCAGGGAGGACGACCGTGACCCTGCAGGACCTCCTGACCGCCAGGGAGATCAGTTGCGTGACAGCCCCCTCGTTCCTGGAGCCCGGCGAGGTGTAAACGGTGACGAAGCTTCCCGAGGCTAACGCTCCCGAGACCTCGCGCTCGGCTAGCGATGCGACCGGCTCGCCCTCGACGTCAACACCTGCCAGAACCTCCGAGAGGTCAGCGACTGAACCGCACGTGAAGACGGCGGGCCCTCTCGGGCGGATCAGGACGATCCGGAAGGAGCTCCCCTGATCGATCGCCGACTTGCCGGTCATCCACACGGCGCCTAGCACCGCATCGAGGTAGTCGTTTTCGAGGCCGAAGGACATCTCCGGCGAGCAGTCGACCACAGCCACCACGTTACCCCTCCCCAACCTCTCGTAACGCTTCGCCAACAGAACGTCCTCCTCGGTTAGGGCCGCCGTCTTGCGCCAGTGGACGTCCCTGACCTTGTCGCCCTCGGAGAAGGGCCTGACGCCTACGAAGCTGTAGTCCTCCCCTATCAGCTGGTTCAGCACAGTCCCTGATCCGGGGGAGAGCCTGACCATCGAGGTCGTCCAGAGGCCGGCGTGTCTGGTCCTCTCGAAGGGAACCCTGACCTCCATCGGCGCAGACACGAAAACGGTGCCCCTAACAAGTCCCAGAGGGTCGTGGAGCACCAACCTCACACCCTCGAACCTGACGACCCTGTACCCTGACCAGACGGCGGCCTCGTAGCTCAGCTGGACCGTCGATCTGCCTGAGCATCTGACTTTGGAGGTGGGGTTGCCTGAGACGACCCTTATTCCGGGTGGAACCGCGTCGAAGACCTCCACGTTCCCGTGCCAGTCCAGCTCGACCGTCGTCCTGACCTCGAACCTCGATCCCCTCAGGACCTCGACGACCTGCTGGGAGCGCCTGACCGTGACCGACTCAGGTCTGAAAGACGCGATCCTCCGCGATGCGCCGACGACGTAGAACGTGAAGAAGGCCGTCAGGAACACCAGCGAGAGCAGCAGGACCGGGTTGTAAAGGAACGTCGAGAAGAGCAGGACCGAGAGCGCGAGCTCGACTAGGACTGACTTCCCCTCGGCCGTCATCATCCGA
>JAVVHL010000115.1:0-3475 GCA_032249575.1 Candidatus Calditenuis sp.
TGAGCCATCGAAATCAGCATTTCGTATTAGCATGGGGCCGGTGGGAATCGAACCCACGACCTCCGCCGTGTGAGGGCGGCGTCATGCCACTAGACCACGGCCCCGCTCGGTGAGGTACAGAGCCAACATATAGTTCTGCTTGCAAGGTCGCTCCGTCTGTCCGTGAAACGGGTGCATTGGCCGCCGAAGTTGTTCAAAACTAACCAGATTTATGCGGGGATTGTGTGAGACGGACGGGTTTGACGCCTGTGACCCAAGACACGGTCCGGACCTTCGTGGAGAGGTTCAAGGACCAGAAGGGTGAGGTCCTCTTCACCCGGAGCTGGAGGGAGACTTTGGATGCCATCGTCACAGAGTTGAGGAGGAGGAGAGTGAAGGGGGTCGCTGTGGCCTCGTCGGGCGATGGGAGGTCGGATGAGCTCGTCAGGGAGCTCTCGGACGAGTTCAGGGTCGTCCCTCCCGGAGCGAGCGCTGTGGAGATAGAGTCCTGCGATGCAGGCATCACGTTCCCCGTTGCAGCCGTTGCCGAGACAGGGTCCATCGTCGAGGTATGTTACACGGAGTCAGACAGGTTGGTCTCCGCACTCCCACCCATCCACATGGCCCACCTAAAGGCCGATGCGGTGCTCCGAGACCTTCTGCAGGTCGCCGGACTGATAAGGAGCGTGGCTAGGAGCAAGGCCTTTGCCGTGACGCTGATCTCCGGACCGAGCAGGACAGGAGACATAGAGCTCAGGCTCACCCTCGGCGTCCACGGCCCCCACTCCACGGTCCTCTTCCTCGAGGTGTGAAGTCGATGGGTTACGCGGAGTTGGAGAAGTTGGTATCGGCTGCGTTAGCGCGCGGAAGGGTAAGGGGCCTCTACGAGGCGATGGTCAGGGGGCTGACCGGAAGGGAGCGCGCTATTGCCGAGTTCGAGGATTACGGCTCCTTCAGGCGAAAGGTCAGGGAGGTCAAGGAGAGGAGCGTCGAGGAGCTGGAGGGTCTGGTCGAGGAGTTCGTG
Source organism: Candidatus Calditenuis sp. (assembly GCA_032249575.1). GTDB lineage: Archaea > Thermoproteota > Nitrososphaeria_A > Caldarchaeales > Calditenuaceae > Calditenuis. The sequence continues at coordinate 1,004 of JAVVHL010000115.1, forward strand.
AGGAACGCTGAAGCAAGGGGAGCAAGGGTCCACTATGCAGCAAATGCGGAGGATGCCTGCAACATTATCCTGAGGATAATAGAGCAGAGTGGAGGCAAGAAGATGGTGAAGTCGAAGTCTTTGACCAGCGAGGAGATAGAACTGAACGATCGTCTCGAGAGGGAGGGAATAGAGGTTTTGGAGACGGACCTTGGTGAACGGATAATCCAGCTGGCGAGGGAGAAGCCGAGCCATCTGGTCTTCCCGGCGATCCACAAAACGGTGGGAGACGTTGCTGAGCTCTTCTCAGCGGAGGCCGGGAGGAAGCTGGAGCCGGAGATTGGGGCCCTATTGACTTACATCAGGTCCAGGCTCAGGAGGGAGTTCCTCGATGCGGATGTCGGGCTGAACGGTGCGAACGTCGCTATAGCGGAGCTCGGCGCCGTTGTCCTCGAGACGAACGAAGGGAACGGAAGGCTGGTGGCATCGCTCCCGAGGGTCCAGATCGTCCTCGTCGGGATCGAGAAGGTGGTGAGGACGGTGGAGGAGGCCCTGATGTTGGCCAGGTCCCACGCCGTCGCTGCTACGGGGCAGAGGCTGACCGTCTACGTCTCGATTATGGGAGGGAGGATGCCGCTTCGGGACGCAGAAGGAAGGGAGCTGCACATTGTACTGCTCGACAACGGAAGACGTAGGATGAGGGAAGACCCGTTCTTCAGGGAGGCGCTCTATTGCATAAGGTGCGGCGCCTGCATGAACGTCTGCGCGCCCTACAGCGTCGTCGGAGGCCACGTCTTCGGCCACATCTACCCCGGACCCATCGGGATACCGTGGACAGCGAACGTCCACGGCCTCGAAAAGGCCTCCTTCGCCCATCTCTGCATCTCCTGCGGCCTCTGCAAGGAAGTATGCCCGGTGGAGATCAACATACCGATGATGATAGCGCGGGTGAAGGAGATGGAGGCCGAGATCCACGGCTTCCCCCGCGTCAACAGGGTCATGATGGCCTACGAGCGGTTCGGCGGGCTTGCCTCGAGACTCGCTCCGATCTCGAACAGGGCGATCAGGTCAAGGGCCGTGAGGTGGCTGATGGAGAAGCTGCTAGGGCTGGACAGGGACGTCGAGCTGCCGGCTTTCGACCGCAGGACGCTGAGGGCAAGGCTGAGGTCGGTGAGGCGGAGGCCCGAGAACCCTGTGATGAAGGTCGCCCTCTTCCCCGACTTCTTCTACGAGTACGTAAGGCCCGACATCGCAGAGGGCCTGATCGCGCTGCTTCAGGAGGCTGGGGTTGAGGTCGAGGTGCCTCCGGTGAAGACGTCAGGGTATCCTCTCGTAGCTTACGGTGACCTGAAGGGTGCGAGGAGGTATGCGGAGCGGAACGTCCGGGTCCTGAGGGAATACGCTTCGAAGGGTTACCCGATCGTATCGCTCGAGCCTACGGCCACATACGCGCTGAAGTTCGTCTACCCCTATCTGCTGCGCGATCATGACTCGATGGTGGTCTCTGAGATGACCGTCGAGGCGTTGGCTCTGTTGAGGGACCTCCTGCGCTCCGGAAGGATTTCGCTCAAGCCCGTCTCTGGGAGGTACGGCGTCCACGTTCCCTGCCACCAGAGGGCCCTCTCGGGAGCGGAGCACGTGACGCGGTTGCTGAGCTCTGCGGGCGCTGAGGTGGAGGTGATAGGAGACGGGATGTGCTGCGGAATGGCCGGCACCTTCGGGATGAAGGCAGGTCCCATAGGAAGAGGGCTCTCGTTGGCGATGGGCGAGAGGCTCTTCTCGATGTTCAAGTCGAGGGAGCTCGACGCGATCGTCACGGAGAGCAGCGTCTGCGCGATCCACCTCAAGGAGGGAACGGGGATGAGGGTGATGCACCCGCTCGAGCTGCTGAGGTTCGAGGTCAACAGGTGAGCCCTAAGGTTACTGCGCGAGTCCCACGCTCTTCTCGTAGACGTAGATACCGTCGAGGAACTTCCTGAGGTCCTTCTCCTTGATCTTGGTGGCCTGCTCGATGCGGCCTGCGACCAGACCGACCGCCTCCTTGTCGATGCCGGTAACGATGACATCTTCTCCCTTTACGGTCACCTTCACACCTGGAACCAACTCGACGACCCTCGGGTAACGCTCGCCGATGAAGTTCTCGATCACGAGCCTGTTGCCCTGGACCTTCAGGCTCATAGGGAAGTGGGTCTGGACCACCTTCAGCTTGTACGTGAAACCTTTCGTGACTCCTATTACCATGTTGCGGAAGATCGCCTTGAACGTCCCCATCATAGCGTCGACCCTCTTGCCCCTCCCGTAGACCCTGACGAGGAGGCCGCCCTCACTCATCGAGATCCTGATGCCGGCGTTCGCGAACGACTTGACCAGCTCGCCCAGCGGGCCCTTCACCTTGATCGTCACCGGGTCCAGGACCTCGACCGTAACGCCCTCCGGTATCGGCACGACCTCCTCCGCGAACTTCGGCTTCGGCGTCGCCTGCACCTGCTGCCC
>JAVVHL010000116.1:0-3472 GCA_032249575.1 Candidatus Calditenuis sp.
GGAGCGGAGGCCTTGCACCCTGACAGGAGGCCCTGGACCGAGAAGTACAGGCCGAGGAGGGTCAGCGAGGTGGTGGGGAACCCTGAAGCGATCAAGGCTTTCCTCGACTGGATCAGGAGCTGGGGATCAGGAAGGCCCTCGAAGAGGGCTGTCCTCCTCCACGGCCCACCTGGGACCGGTAAGACCTCGCTGGTCCTGGCCTTCGCCGAGGAGAACGGGTACGATCTGGTTCAGGTGAACGCCAGCGACAGGAGGTCCGCGGAGGACCTGGAGAACCTGCTCGGTCAGGCGATCAGGGCCGCCTCCGTCTTCGGAAGGAAGAGGATAGTATTGATCGACGAGGTCGACGGCCTCTCGACGACGGCCGACGCTGGAGGCGTCAGGGCAATAGCCTCGCTCATCGACAGGACCGAGGTCCCGATCGTCCTGGTGGCCAACGACCCCTGGGATCCGGCGCTCCAGGAGCTCAGGACGCGGTGCGAGATGATCGAGTTCAGGCGCCTAAGGGCAAAGGAGATAGTCTCGAGGCTCGAGGAGATCTGCAGGAGGGAGGGCGTCAACGTCGGGACCGATGTGCTCGAGGCTATCGCGGAGAGGTCTCACGGCGACATGAGGGCGGCGATCAACGACCTCCAGCTGGTCGTCACCTCCGGTGCCGAGCCGAGCAGGGTCCTCGAATCGATCCCGAACAGGTTGGTCGAGCTGAACGCCTTCGAGCTCCTCGGCCGGATCTTCGGCGCACGAAGGTTCGCAGACGGCAGGGGAACGCTCTCCAACACCGACCTCGACATAGACACGGTCTTCACTTGGGTCCTCGACAACCTCGAGAACCAGATCAGGGACCCGAAGGCGCTCCACGAGGCCTACAGGATCCTCGCCGATGCGGACCTCCACCTGAAGAGGGCCAACAGGCTCCAGCGCTGGGAGCTGATGAAGTACGGGACGATACTGCTCTCGGCCGGTCCAGGTGTGATCAAGGCCACCGTCGCCGAGAAGGGAGGGCGTTTCGAGTTCCCCTCGAGGATCAGGTTCATGCAACAGACCAAGGACCTCAGGGCCCTTTCAGACTCGATCCTGACTAAGGTGACGAAGCGCCTCCACATGTCGACGGCAAAGGCAGCGACCGAGTTCTTGCCTTACCTCCGGCTGATGCTGAAGTCCGGAGATAAGGGGATCGCCAGGTACTTCAGGCTGACGGAGCAGGAGGTCGAACACCTCGTCTCTAGGGCTCCGGAGCTGAAGGTCGAGCCCGTTGCGAGGGAGGCCGTGACCCGTGAGGAGGGGAAGGTCAAGACGGAAGCTAGGAGGGCGAGGACCAAGTCCCGATGACCGTTTCAGCGCTTCAGTAGACCTGCCCTTGACCCTTCCTGAGCAGCGCGGTCAGCTCCCGCTCTAGGACCGATGCCGGCACCTCCGGCAAGGTGATGTAGCTCTTCCTCCCCCTGATCCCTTCGCTCTTGACCCTGATCCGTATGAAGCCCTGGTCCTCGAGGCGCTGGAGTATCTCCCAGAACCTCGTCGATGCCCTCGGAGCCACCTCGTGCTCCTCGCATACCATCGCGTAGTACCTGTTCAGCTCGCTGGCGGTTACTGAGGACGCGTTGTTGGTCAGGAAGTAGCGGGCGATTGAGAGGAGGACGAGCTTCTCGTGCAGCGAAAGGTAGTGGAGGCTCTCGCGCCTTATCGCGGGGTAGACGCTCGCCGCTGCCTTCCTCACGTGCTCTGCCTTCACCCTCTCGGAGCCCTCGTGCTCAGCGAACTTCCCAGCCCTCCACAGCAGCTCGATCGCGTACCTCGCATCGCCGCGCTCCGATGCCAGGTCGACGATCGCCTCCGTCGCCTCCTCCGTCACTACACCCTCGTAGAACGCCTCCGATGCCCTGAACTCCACTATGTCCCTCAGCTGCCTGTGGTCGTACTCGCTGAGGTTGATCACGTTCGTCAGGAACATCGTCCTCGTCCCCTCGTCTATTCCCTGAAAGGCCTCCAGGCCCCTCGTGATGAGGACCATCGAGAGCCTCGAGCCGCCCCTCCTCTCCTCCCCTACCCTCGCGAGGTAGTACAGGGCCTCCTGCTCCTCCCTCAGCAGCGCGTCCACCTCGTCCAGAGCCAGTATCACCCTCACGTCCCTCTCCTCGAGGTAGTCGAGGAGGTTGTGGAGCAGCTCCTCGTTGGAGAGGCCCCTTGCCGGCATCGCTGTCCTCAGCTGTTCTATTGTCCTCTTCAGAACTGAAAAGAGTGTCCTGTGGATGCGGCAATTGATGTAGGCGAACCTCACATCGGTCATCGACTGCTTAGACAGCTCCTCGGCCCTCTTCCCGAAGAGCTTGGAGAGCGCGGTCTTCCCGGTGCCTGTCGGTCCGGCGATCAGGACCCTGACCGGCGTCGTCCTCCTGCCTTTGATGAAGGACGAGAAGAGGGTGTTGAGGTGCTCGAGCTCGTCCTCCCTGTGGGGAAGCCTCGGAGGGACGTACTCGGGCGAGAGCTTGTCCTCGTCCCTGAAGATCGGCATCCCCAACCGGCCTGCTCAACCGCCGGTATTTTTGTGGAAGGGTTAGGGTTGGCCGAAAGTGGAGGCACACCGATCGGGCGTCCTGGAGCCGGCCCCCGTCCACCTCGCTCAAATACTCCACATCTGTTTCAGGAAGAACGTGCAGGAGGTGAACGAGGAATACGTCGCTCCCCTCATCCCTCCTAGGCGGAGGTGGTCGAGGAAGGGCGAGAACGGCGTCGTCCTCTGCGTCGGGGGCAGCAGGCTCTACCACGGCGCTCCGGCCCTGATGGCGATGGCCGCTTACAGGACCGGTGTGGACCTGGTCTACTTGGCGGTGCCCGAGGTCCACGAGAGGCCCATCAGGTCGATGGCACCGGAGCTGATAGTCATCCCGATGGTCGACGCCAAGCTCACGAAGCGCGTAGCCGATCAGGTCCTGAAGTGGCTTCCGGGACGCCCTAACTCCGCCGCTATCGGGCCCGGCCTCTCGATCGCCAAGGTCGTCGCACTCCAGTACCTCGTCGGCCAGCTACTCTCCGACGGCGTCCCGGTCGTCCTCGACGCCTCTGCCCTGATACCCGAGGTCCTCGAGGTGGTCAGGGGGAAGAGGGTCGTCCTCACGCCTCATGCGGGCGAATTCGCGAGGTTGTTCGGGAAACATCCGGGCAACTCTGTGGAAGAGAGGGTCAGGTCGGCGCAGGAGGCCGCAAGGTCCAACGAAGTGGTGGTGCTCCTGAAGGGGCCTGTCGACGTGATCACAGACGGCGAGCGCGTCCTGATCAACAGAAGGGGAACACCTGCCATGACCGTGGGAGGGACCGGTGACGTCCTGACCGGCATCGTGGCCGGCCTGCTCGCGAAGGGGATGGAGCCGCTAGAGGCTGCCGCCGCTGGAGCCTTCATCAACTGTGTGGCAGGTGAGATCGCTGAGCGCGATTTGGGCCTTCACGTGCTGCCCTCCGACCTGATCGCAAGGAT
>JAVVHL010000117.1:0-3432 GCA_032249575.1 Candidatus Calditenuis sp.
GTCAGCGGTTGAGGGTCGTCCTGATCTTCGGTTCGCCGGGCGTGGGGAAATCGGAGGTGGGCAGGATCGTGGCGGAGAGGCTGGGGCTCAGGCTGATAGAGCTGGCTGAGCTGGCGGGCGGAGAGGAGGCCGACATGAGGGCCGTCTCGGCGAGGGCAGGTTCCATACTGAGAAAGGAGGGAGGCGTCGTCGTCTCGCACATACCGTTCAAGCCGAGGGGTCTGATGCCGAGGAGGGTAATTGTGCTGAGGAGGAACCCGCTGGAGCTGGTCGAGGTCCTCAGGTCGAGGGGCTACAGCAGGGAGAAGGTCAGGGAGAACGTCGAGGCCGAGCTGATCGACTACGTCTACGTGCGGGCCCTCAAGATCTACGGTCCCAGAAGGACGGTCCAGATCAGGACGTCCGGCAGGACGAAGGAGGAGGTGGCGGAAATGGTATTGAGGGCGCTGCGCGGCGAACTCAGGTCAGAGGAGGTGGACTGGATAGGTGAGCTGGAGGCAAACGGGTCCCTGGAGGGGCTCCTCAGGCTCCTCTGAGGCTCAACCGCCCTTCTCGAGTATCGCCTCAGCCTTCCTCGCTACGGCCCTGGCCATGTCGAGCGTGCTCGCGTTGCCGCCGAGGTCGTAGGTCACCTCCTTCCTCTCCTCTACCACTTCTTCGACGGCCCTGAAGATCGCTCTGCCTTCCTTCTCGTAGCCGAGGTACTCGAGCATCCAGGCGCCAGACAATATCATCGCCGTGGGGTTCACCCTGTACATCCCCTTGTACTTCGGCGCGGAGCCGTGGGCCGGCTCGAACATCGCGTACCTGTCGCCGAAGTTGGCCGAGTAGATCATCCCTATGTTGGCCACGAGGGCCGAGGCCAGCTCCGAGATCACGTCCATGAAGAGGTTGGTGCTGAGGAGGACTGAGCCGTTGAAGCGCTGCGGGTTCTTCACCAGCTGCTGCGCCATGTTGTCGATGTAGTACTCCTCGAGCGCTATATCGGGGAACTCGGCAGCGACCCGCTGGACAGCGTTGAAGAAGACCGAGTCCGTAAGCCTGAGGATGTTCCGCTTCGTGATCGCAATCACCCTGTTGTAGCCCCTCGACCTAGCCTCAATGAAGGCCCTCCTGGCTATCCTCTCCGAGCACCGGTCCGTTATCCTACGGATGGCAACAGCTACGCCCTTGTCGATCATGTACTCGATGCCTATGTAAAGGCCCTCTGTAGCCTCCCTGACGCAGACGAAGTCGACGTCTCCCAGCGGCCCGGGAAGGCCCTTGAAGGTCTTGATCGGCCTGATGTTGGCGTAGAGGTCCATGGCCTGCCTGATGCTGACGGCAACGCTCCTCGGCGCGTCTGGATCGGGCGGCGTGGTCGTAGGAGCCTTGAGGCACGCGTCGCTGTTCCTGATCGCCTCCCAAGTCTCCTCCGGCATCAGCGCAGGCACCTTAGGCTTCCCCGCCGATACCCACCAGTCGTATCCTCCCTCCCTGATCAGGACCTCGAGGCCTGGCGGGTTGACCTTCTCCAGCACCGTGAGGAAAGCTTCCGTAAGCTCCGGTCCGGTTCCGTCACCGCGGATCAAAACCACGGTCTTGTTTCGGGACATGAGGCGTACCTCGTGCTTGACGACTGGTTCCGTCAATATAACTGCATTCGCGTCGGGTTGCAGACGTCCATCACGTCGTTCCGAATTTGGACGTTCATCGGTTCTCCTTCGAGACGTCGAGCACCACAGCACCGGAGAGCCTCAGGAGGTCCTCGGTCCTGATACGGAGTAGGGAGCTCGGCGACCCGGCGGAGGTCACGACCTCCTCGAACCTCAGCACGGACCTGTCTGCGACGACCCTCACCCTGACCTCTCCCCTGTGACCGAAAGGAGGGACGCCGCCGGCCGCGAAGCCCGTCAACCTCGGAACCTCGTCCCTCGACGCGAGCCTCAGGTTCTTCCCGAGGGCGGCCGAGAGCTTGGACCTGTCCACAGACCTGTCGCCCGAGCAGAGGACGACCACCGCCTCGTCGCCTGAGGTGAAGACCACGTTCTTCACGATCATCGAGGGGTCGACGCCGATGGACCGGGCAGCGCTCTCGACCGTCGCTGCTTGATCTCCCTGCAGCTCGTAGACCTCGAACTTGACGCCGGCCTCCCTCAGGATGCTCATTACGGCCTCCTTTCCCTCTTGCACAGACGATCGGTTCCCCGCGTCGCCTATCTCCGTTTCGGTCGTTCGGTCAAACGCCTTCGTCATGGGAACCTTTTCGCGTCAGGGCGATCGAGGACGGCTCAGAGTTTCGGGATCAGCCTGTGACGCTGTGGTACCAGCGCAGGATGTACTCCGGGAGCCTGAGGCCCCTCTCCTGAAGCTTCTCGATCAGGAAGATCGGCAGAGGGCTAGTCGCGAAGGCCGCCTTGACGTAGAAGTCGTTGGGCGCTCCCGGCTCGACGTTCGTCTCGATGTGGAAGACCATGTCGGAGAGCGACTCGATCGTGGTGCCCTTCCTGCCGAGGATCGAGGCGATGGTCCCGCCGAGCTTCTTGAAGTTCTTGCACCATGAGGCCACTACCTCGGTCTCGCCGCTGTAAGAGATCACCACCAGCAGGTCGCCCGCTCTGGGAGGCGGGGTGCTCGACTCACCTGCGACGTAGACTTGGTCGCCGATGGCGCGCTTGACGTGGCCCATCCTGACCGCCGTCATCCTGGCCACCTCCCTTCCGCTGCCGAGGCCTGCGAAGAAGCAGAGGCTCCGGCGCTCGAGCATGTCGATGAGCTGGGAGAGGAAGTCGCTGTTGACGAAGCGCTCTACCACGGCGTTAGTCTCCTCCATCAACCTCTCGGCCCTCTGCCTGATCTCAGAGGGTCTGCCGGAGTAAAGGGCCTCGGCGATCGCCTGCAGGACCAGGCTGGCTCCCAGTATGAAGACGTCCCCCAAGATTCCTGTGGACTTGAAGGCCGAAGTGTCGACCGAGTCCTCCTCGAGCTCCCTGCCCTTCACCACGAGGCAGGTGCCGAAGTCCCTGCCGAGCTTGCCGAGGGGCGAGTTGGGGTCGCTGGTGACGACGTCGATGCTGTAGTCCCTCCTCCTTCCGGTCTTAGTGATGTAAAGGGCCATCTTCTGGGCGTCGACGAGGGGGACGAGCGAACGGCCGCTTCCCGAGAAGATCAACAGCGAGACAGGTCCGTACCTCTCCCTCAGGATCGGTGCGGCGCCGTCCACGTCCCTGTCGGGAAAGCCGATGTCGGCCCTGTCGATCACGACCTTCCCCCCTCTCATCTTGGCGATCTCGCTGCAGACGATGCTGAGGGCTCCCTTGCTCCTCCCCTCTCCGTCAGGAATGATGACCCCTGCTGATCTGAGGGAGTTGTAGAGCGCCTCGGCCTCGGACCAGTTGACCTCAGAGACGTTCTGATAGACCTGCGTGAGGTATCCGATGCTGCTCTTCGGTA
>JAVVHL010000118.1:0-3428 GCA_032249575.1 Candidatus Calditenuis sp.
GCGTTGAGCGATTCGCTGGTGAAGCCTAATTACCGGGCTCAGGTCAACGTGGTTGGGAATGATCTCGCTCGTCCTCTCGGAGCGTGAGGCTCCGGGCGTGAGGGAGCTCGAGAGCTATGGCCGCCTGGTTAGGAGGGGGACGACAGCGGTCAAGAGGGGCTTCGCGCACATGCTGAAGCACGGCGTCGTGATGGACGTTACGAACGTCGAGCAGGCCCAGATCGCCGAGGAGGCTGGGGCCGTTGCGGTGATGGTCCTTGACAAGCTTCCATATGACGTCAGGAAGGCCGGAGGCGTAGCCAGGACCGCCTCGATAAAGGCCATCGAGGAGATCATGGACCACGTCACGATCCCAGTCATGGCGAAGTGCAGGATAGGGCACACGTGGGAGGCGAGGGTCCTGGAGGAGGTAGGGGTGGACATGATCGACGAGTCGGAGGTCCTGACGCCGGCCGACGAGGAGAGGCACATCTGGAAGTGGGACTTCACGACGCCCTTCGTCTGCGGTGCGAGGGACCTCGGCGAGGCGCTCCGCAGGATCGAGGAGGGAGCTTCGATGATCAGGACAAAGGGCGAGCCCGGAACTGGGAACGTCGCTGAGGCCGTGAGGCACATGAGGATCGTCAAGGCCGAAATCAGGAGGATCAGGGCCATCTACGAGGAGGGCGACGAGCAGGAGCTGATCAAGGCGGCGAGGGAGCTGAGGGTCTCCTACGAGGTCGTCATCGAGACCGCAAGGCTCGGCAGGTTGCCGGTCGTGAACTTCGCTGCCGGAGGGATAGCGACGCCCGCCGACGCGGCGCTGATGATGAGCCTCGGTTGCGACGGGATCTTCGTGGGATCGGGGATCTTCAAGTCGGCCGACCCGCTGGAGAGGGCCCAGGCGATAGTCCTCGCTACGACCTACTGGGACAGGCCTGAGAAGGTCCTCGAGGCCCAGAGGATGGTCTCCGAGGCCAAGTCGATGACAGGGATGGACCTGAAGACGCTAGAGCTCAGGATGCAGGAGAGGGGGACCGGTTAGATCACAGTAGGTAGGCGCCTGCGTTCCTGTTCCCTAGCCTCTCCTTCCTCTCACCCTCCAATTTCTTCGGATCGAGCTCGACCGTTATCGAACCAGGCTCCTCGCCTGCCTCGACCTCCGAGGTCCGCGCTATCCTCAGCTCGTCGAAGACCAGGTCGACCGCCAGCGAGCGGCCGTTGAACGCGCTGCCGAGGACCACGTTGCACCCCACCACCTGTACCCTGTTCTCGAGGGCCCGTGCCCTGAGGTAGACGTGCCACGGATCCACCCCCTCCCTCCTGATCCGCGAGGGGTTCAGCAGGAGCTCCGCGCCCTTCAGCACCAGCGTCCTCGCCGACTCAGGGTAGACCACGTCGTGGCAGACCATGATCCCGAACCTGATGCCCGAAGCCTCGAAGACGTTGAACGACTCGCCCCTGACGAGCAGTCGCCTTTCATCCCGGTAGGGGTGGACCTTCTCCTGGTAGCCGATGACTTCACCGCTCCTGTCGATGACCGGAACCCTCGCCGCGTAACCCTCACGGTAACTGAGGTAGAGCGCTCCTCCCACGATCGTGCAACCCAGAGAGGCCGCGAGCTCCTGCAACTCTGCGAGGGCCCTCTCCGAAGATTCGACCGCACCCTTCAGGTCCATCACGGGAGCTGGATGGATCCAAGCCTCCGGAAGAACCACCAGGTCGGTCTTCGCGTCCAGCGAAGAGAGGGCTTCAACCACCCATCTTATGTTGTCTTCGGGGTTCCTCTCCACCGGGACCTGAACCAGCGTCACCCTGACCATCTCCTCCGAACCCAAAAATGGCAGGAGAGGGTGGGCGATATGGGCATGTCCTCTGGGAACGGCGACGTCGGTGGGGAGGAGCGCGAGGCGGGAGCTGCGGAGTCGGGCGCTGGAGGTGAAGAGGCTCAGGAGGCCCAGCTGAGGCCAGAGGTCGAGGAAGGTGCAGCGGAGAGGTTGGAGGAGCTCGAGAGGGAGCTGGCGAGGGTGAGGGAGGAGCTGGTATCGGTGAAGGAGGAGAGGATGAGGCTGATGGGTTCGGTGGAGAGGCTTCTGCGACATCTGATCGGCGTGGCTGAGACGGTCGAGCGCGTCGCAAACCTCTACTCGCTCTCGGACGATTCCAACACTAGGTCGCTCTCCGAGGGCCTGAGGCTCGTCTCGATCACGATCGAGAAGGCCCTGAGGGAGGAGGGCGTTGAGGTGATAGGCAACGAGGGCGAGAGGTTCGATCCGGAATTGCACGAGGCCGTCGGTTTCGTCGAGTCCGAGCAGCACGAGGACGGAACGGTAGTCTCAGTGATGGAGAGGGGCTTCGCCTTCAGGGGAAAGGTCCTGAGGCCGGCGAAGGTGATCGTCGCGAAGAGGGCTCCAAAGGAGGAGCGGAAGGACGGCGAGTGAGGTCACCTGATCCCGAGGACCCTCTCGGCGTTGGCCCAGAGGATCTTCTCCCTCGTCTCTGGCTTCAGCTCGACCTTCTCGAAGTCCGCAAGCCACCTCGCCGGCCTTATCATCGGGTAGTCGGAGCCGAAGAGGACCTTGTCCTGGATCAGGTTGTCCGCATACCTCCATACGACCTGAGGGATGTACCTCGGCGACCAGCCGGAGAGCTCGATGTAGACGTTGGCCTTCTGCTGCGCGATCGCCAGAGCCTCCTCGTACCAGGGCCATCCGAAGTGGGCCATGATCAGCTTCAGCCTCGGGAACTCGGCGGCCACGTTGTCGATGTAGATGGGCCTTCCGTGGTCAAGCCTGATCCCTCCGCCTCCCTCCATCCCAGCACCTATGCCTGAGGTCCCGGTGTGGAAGAGCACAGGTATCCCGAGGTCTTCTGCTGCCTGGTAGACCTCGAAGCAGCGCTCGTCGTCCGGCCTGAAGCGCTGGAGCTGCGGGTGGAGCTTCAACCCCTTAAGGCCCAGGTCCTTCACGGCCCTCTCCAGCTCCATGACGGCCCTCCTGCCTGCCAAGGGATCGACGGTGGCGAAGGCGATCACCCTCTCCGGGTCGACGCGCTGGAGCTCGGCCATCTGTTCGTTGGTGTCTCCCGGCATTCCTGTCAGCCTCGAGGCGTCGATCGGCAGCAGCACGATCCTCCCGACACCGGCCTCCTCGTACTCCCTGAGGGCCTGCTCGATCGCGATCTCGCCGAAATCGGCCCTGAAGTAGGCCTTCAGTTTGTCGACGAAGGGGCCGAGGGTCCTGAAGAAGCCTGGCGTCGTGAGGTGGACGTGCATGTCTATCGGTCTGCCCTTCACGTGGATTCTGCTTGACGCCGGGAAATTAGAATTTCAGGAGCGGTGGTCTGGGCTGGAGGTCGCTGCGGTTGGGAATTCCTCTTCGGAAGTCCTTACCAGACTGATCGACGACCGCATTTTGGGGTCGGAACTGGCCCTGCCTGACGGATTCGGA
>JAVVHL010000119.1:0-3398 GCA_032249575.1 Candidatus Calditenuis sp.
ACCTCCTTCACCTCGCTGCTCATCCCCATCAACCCATCACGCCTCCCTGAGCCTCGGGTTGAAGATCTTGTCGAGGGCGAAACCCACCAGGGCGAAGCTGAGCGATGTGATCAGGAGGAGGAAAGCGGGCTCGAGGGTCCAGTAGTAAAGGCCCTTGAAGAGGGCCCCTCCGTAGAAGGAGTCCTCTATCACCTTCCCCCACGTCGGAGTCCTCGGATCTCCTATGCCGAGTATGGCAAGGGCCGCCTCGAGGAAGACGAAGTCGGCCACTGAGAAGACGATGGAGGGTATCATGGTGGGGATAACCCTCGGGACGAGGTGGAGGAGGACGATCCTGGCCGATCCGGCGCCGTACGACTTGGCGGCCTCGATGTACTGCGACTCCTTCAGCTGCAGGAAGAGGGCCCTGTAGTTCTTGACGCCGGGACCGAAGGAGAGGAGGGCGACGATCACGAGCAGCAGCGTCCATATGTCGACCTTGTAGAGCGTCTGGACCATTATCAAGGTCGGCAGGAAGGGCAGGACTATGAAGATCTCCGTGACCCTCTGTATTGCGTTGTCGACTGCGCCGCCGAACCAAGCGCTCACGGCACCCACAGACATCTGGATCAGGGCGACCGCAACGGCCGCTATCAGCCCGAAGGAGAGGGCTATGGGAGTGCCCCAGAGGAGCGCGATCCCTATGTCCCTCCTCAGGTGGTCAGTGCCCGCCCATCCGTAGACCTTGCCGTAGACGACCAGCTTCACGTCGAAGTCGCTCTCCGGGTCGAAGAGCAACCCCTCGACCGAGAGCCTGTAGTTCCCCTTCATCACCTGGACCTTATCGCTCTCAAGGATCGACCTGTCCTCGACCGCGAAGAGCGATATCGTAGGCGAGAGCTCATAATTGGGCCTGGAACCGAGCTTCGCGACGACCCTCTCCACCTCCCTCGAGGTCAACGCTTGGTCGACGCTGACGTAGTAAGCGCCGTCGGAGGTGGGCGTGAACTTCCTCAGCTGTATGGTCGTCCCGTCGGGCTTCGTCCAGGTCATCGTTATCTGGGGAGCTGATCTGTTGAACCTCACGCTGTAGAATATGTTGATCTCTGAGGGGAAGTCGTCGTAGTCGAACCTGAAGTCGATGTCTGTCCTGAGGATCCTGACCACCTCACCGGCCGGGACGATAACCTTGTAAACCCCAGGTCCAGGCTTTGTCGTGTCCTTGATGATCGTCTCCGGCAGCCTCTTCTGGAGAATGAAGGAGTACCACGATGGGAACGCGTTCCTCGGAGCGTCGAGCCAGTGCTGCTCCCCTGCCCTCCAGAGCCTAACCGCCTCATCGTATGGTATTGTGATTACAGTGTAAATCGATATCGCGACGAGCACCATTATCACGGCTAAGCCGATGACCGCAGACTTGTAGGAAGTGAGGGCCCTCAGGTTCTCCCTGATCCTGGACGACATCAGGCAACACCCGTCCTTATCCTCGGATCCAATACCGCGTAGACGATCTCGAGGACGAAGACTGTGACAGCCAACAGATAAGCGTAGATCACCACCAGCCCCACGATCACAGGTGTATCGAACAATGCTGCTGCTTCGTAGAAGAGCCTTCCTATGCCAGGCCAGTTGAAGACAGTCTCTGTGACTATCGCTCCGAGCCAAGAGGAGATCAGCGTCAGCGAGAAGTCTGTGACGATGGGCGGGAGCGTCGGCCTGAGGATGTACCTCCTCCTGATGAGGTCGTCCGGGAGGCCCTTTGCCTTGGCTACCTCGACGTAGTCCTCGCTCGAGAAGATCAGGAAGAAAGTCCTGCGGGTGTAGATCCCGAGGAAGCTGTAGGCGAGGAGCCAAGACATGACCGGCAGAATCATGTGCCTGAGCACGCTGAGCGCGTAGGAGAACCGGTCAGTGGGAGGAGGTATGTCGACCATGCCTCCGTACGGAAGCAATCTTAGGACCGATGCGAAGATCAGGATGAGGAAGAGGCCGTAGAACCAGCCGGGGAGTGACGAGAACGGTGCCAGGAGAGAGACTGTCCGCTCGATCCTAGAACCATATCTCCTGCTGAGGTAAAGGCCTCCGAAGAGGCCGATGAAGAAGAGGAGGAGTTGCGTGGTCGTGAAGAGGAGGACGGTGTTGGGCAACCGCTCGAGGATTATTATCCGAACGCTCCTGGAGCCGCTGTCGCTGCTGAGGAAGAGCGCCCGCCCCAGGTCAAGCGTGAGGGCGTCCCTGAGGTAGTAGAAGCTCCTGACGAAGAAGGGCTGGTCGAACCCGAGCTTCTTGATCTCGAGCTCGTAGAGTTGGTTGACGAGGTTCCTCAGTGCCGTCTCGTTCAGCGTCCTGTAGGCCGGGTTCTGATAGACCGATGTGGAGATTCTGAAGAGCACCTCGCTCTTGACGATCTCGTCGACGAACCCTCCCATGTTGGCAATCAATATGGTGACGTATACCGCTACCACTACCGTCAGAAGAATAACGGCTGCCCGCTTGAGAAGGTACAGCACCACCCCTCGGAGCCGCATCCTCTGGATAGAAGGGAAAAATTGGAGGAAAAAAGGGTTTGGTTAAGCTCACTTGGGCGTTGAAGCCGGCCTCCTTCCCCTCGCAAGGGCCAGACCTATGCTGACCAGCGCCAGCACGATTGCGACAGCACCGAGCCCTGTGGCCAGCGAGACGTTGCCCTGAACTCCCTGTATGGCCGAGTTGATCTCCTTCAGCTGGGCGTTGACGTTATCGACCGAAGACCTGAGGCCGGCGATCTTCGAGTCGGCATCGGCCTTAGCCTTGGCGATCTCGCTGAGGACAGCGTCCTTGAAGCTCAGGACGTTGAGGGAAGCGGTGGCTGAGACCGGGACACCGACGAGCTTGGAGACGACTATCGCCTCGATCGTTGCGGCACCGACAGGCATCGCATAGGTCTCCTCCGGCTTCAGGATTATCCTCCACTCGCCGTCGGTTACGGGCTCAGCGTAACCAACGGAGACTCCGGCTGGGCTCGAGAGGATGTACTTGATGTAGGCTATGTCGGCCGTCCTGTAGGGCTTGCCCTCAAAGGTGACCGACAGCCTCAGCTCCGACGGGAATCCCTGCTCGACTGCAGTAGGCACCTTCGTGAACTTCGCCTCAGGGATGTTCGGCTTTGAGAACCTAAGCCACCTGTCAGCGGGGTCAGGGAATTCCCTGAAGGCCTTCAGGACGACGACCTTAGCGGTAGGATCGACCTTCTCGAGGTAGAACGGGCCGTTACCGACCAGGAAGTGGCCCTTGCTCTGGTACCAGTTCTTCAGGTTCTGGTACCTCCTGACCGCCTCCTCCTTGGTCACGTACTTCCCGAGGACCTTCTCGTACGGGATGTACTGCTGCTGGATGGCCCTGTCAAGGTGTTTGGCGAGTATCGGCAACGAGGGGCCTGC
>JAVVHL010000120.1:0-3363 GCA_032249575.1 Candidatus Calditenuis sp.
CGACCGCCTCCAGGGCCAACCTCCTCAGCTCTGCGTCGACGTTCAACTCCTCTTCGCCTCCGAGCTGCGCTCCCGCTCTCCGCCTCTGGCGCAGGACTAACCTCCTGATCACGTACTTCTGGGACAGTCTCTTCTCAACCTCGGAGAGATCAACCCCCTCCCCCTCGACCTCCATCCACAGGACCGGTTTCTTCGCGCTCTCTCGCTCCATCAGCTTCCTCAGTTCCCTCTCAAGCTCATGGGCCTCGACCCTGACCAGCACCTTCGGCCTTACGCTCTCGAGTCTTATCCACTGGGCCTGGGGCTCATCGCCCGAGAGGTCGACGATCAGGACGCCGCACTCGTCAGGGTCGTCCACGTCAACCCAGTGTCCGGCACCTGGATACGCGAGGAGGCCCCTCCCTAACCTCATCTCGAAGCGCCTGTGTATGTGTCCCATCGCGTAGTAGTCGAAGCCATTGGGCAAATCGCTGACGGAAAGCTCCGAACCAGGCCCGAAGGCCTCCTTCAATCCCTGGTGCAGGACGAGGACCTTCCTTCCGCTGAAGGACTTGACACGCGAGCCTATTGAGTTCAGGTCCTCCACAAGGACCCTCGCCTCGAATTTCTTGTACTTGTGGAGTCCCACAACAGTCAGACCTTTGACCTCGTGGGGCACGCCGTCGCCGACGAACTCGGCAAGTCCAAGAAGTTGAGCCAGCGCCGGGTAAGGCGTCGAGGGTATGGGGCTGAGGTCGTGCTCCCCCAGCGTGAAGAGGAAAGGTATTCCCCTCTCCTTCAGCCTCCTAACGCCTTCCAGGAGGACCCTCAAGGCGTCTCCGTAGGGCCTGGGCTCGTCCAGAACGTCACCCGAGTGTATCACGACGTCGACGTGGTCCCTGATGAAGAGGTCGATCGCCTCTCGGAAGGCTCCGTGGACGTCCTCCGCCACCTCCCTCAGCTCCTCGCTCCTTCCGATGAAGGCGCCCAGGTGCGTGTCGGAGATGTGACCTATCATCATAGCCTTATCAGCTCCCTCGTCGTGTACGGCGGGCTCTCGCTCACAGCCCTCTCCCACTCGGAGACCGCGTCTATGTCCCTCCCGACCAGCTTCTCCTCGACGAGGTCCACCTTGACCAGCGCCGGGGCCCTGACGAAGCTGCCGACTAGGATCATCTCGCCTGGGTTCAGGGACGGAAGGGAGGCTCCGAGCTCGTCGGTGATCTCATCGGTGACCGTCTTGACGAAGCTCTGATCTGCAGGATGGGTCAGTCCTGATATCGCGAAGCTCCCCACCTGGCTCACGACGTCAGCGTTCAACCTGCTCGGCCTCTGCGAGACGAGGATCAGGGAAAGGCCGAACTTCCTCCCCTCCCTCGCCACCTTCGATATGACCTCGGAGCAGTACGTGCTCTCGTTGGACGGCACGAAGACGTGGGCCTCTTCTATCGCGACCATCACGGGCGAACCGAACCTCGCTCCGTACCCCCTCACGGCGTTCTTCCTGTCCTCGAGGAGGTCCTCGAGGAGGTTGGAGACGAGGGTTTGCGCCTGAGCCTCCGTGAAGCCCGAGACGTCCAGGACGTTGATGCTGTTGGGTCGGATTTGGTCGACGAGGTCCCTCGCCTGCTGGTCGAAGATCGGGCCCCACATCCTCTTAGCCCTCTCCATGATTTCCAGCAACCTGCTGGCGGTGTCCCTGTCCTTGGCCTTCTCGCTCTCCGCGATCGCCCTCAATCTGTTCTCCAGCTCGTTCCAGAAGTCCTGGGAGGTCCTGAGCTGCCTGTCAATGACCTTCCCCAGAATCGCCCTCTGCTTGTCAGCCGTCGCCCTAACGCCTATGACGTCGGCCAGCTCCTCGACTGAGAGACGCGTGGGGTTCAGCTTGGGCACGGTCACCCTCAACCTCGGTATCTTCAGGCCCACGTACTCCGAGTGGTAGTCGACTATGACCATCGTCCCGTTCCTCTCCGCAACCCTCTTCGCCAGCAATGCGAGGAAGTTCGACTTCCCCCTCCCGGTGATCGCGAGGATGGCGAGGTGCCTCGACGCTATCGCGTTCAGGTCCACGCTCACCCTCACGCCGCTCCTCCTCAGAAGGGTGCCTATCTCCGCCCATCTCTTCCCCTTCTGGTTGTAAACCTCCGATAGGATGCCGTCGTCTGCGAGGGTAACGGAGGCTCCAGGCTCAGGAGGGACAGTCGGGTAGATCCTCCTGCCCCTCTTCAGCTCCTCTATGAGGCCGATCGCCCTCGCCACGCCCGTCCTCATCCTGTCCCTCGGGTTGACCGCGCTGGCCCTCCTCGCCTCCTCGGCGGTGACGTAGTCCAGTTCTTGAGAGAGAAGGACGCTGACGTTCTCGAACTTGTCGACCATGTAGAGGACTGGGCCGTCCAGGGTCTCGGCGACCAAGTACTCTCCGACCCTCACCGTCTCCTTAGCCGTGAACTGGATCCTCTCGGGCCTCGCAGACCCTAAGATTATCCCGACCTCCCTCACAGCTCGAGCACCTCCCTCGCCTCACGGAAGGCTATGAGACCCGCTGTCCTGCAGAGCTGATCCATGAGCGCCTCGGAGACGCTGACGACTCTGTGGGCGAGGTAAAGGGCATACGGATAGCCCATCACCGACCTTGAGGAGAGGACGTCCATAATGTGTCTCACATCTTCTTCCCCGACGTCCCCCGACGGAACCTCGATCGCAAGCGGTTGCGCGTCGTTGGCCAGCCTGATGTAGGCCGTCGTTATCGGGATCCCGGAGCGCTCGTCGGTCTGCCCCAGGACGTAGCCCGGCGTCCTCGTCGACCTGGCTATGTAGTAGATGTCTCCCAATTCCCCTCGTATCAGGGACCTGCGGTGGGAGTACTTCGCGACGAAGACGACGTTCCTCCTCTCCCTAAGCGATCTGGCCAAAGAGAGGTACTCGTTGAGGAGGTGCAGTTCCCTCAGCAACCTATGAGCGCTCTGAAGGCGAGCGATCAGCGACCCGTCCACAAGCACCAGGTCCGCCTCATCTGCGACCCTGTCCGCCACGTAGTGCTCCGCCATCTCTCCCTGGACCTTCACGTAGTTCTCCGGCGTCAGGCCCGTCTGCTCACCTCCTATCATGTCGAACTCCGCGACCGGTTCGTGGACCTCCTGGCGCTCGTCCACCGCGGCCGCCCTCAAAGCGTAGACGTAGAACCCTTCGTAGAGCCTTACGTTCCATCCGCTGTCGACGCCCATGACGACGCGGTTCCTCGGGTCGTGCCTGGGACCGTATTCAGTCCAAAGCTCTCTGGCCCTTTCCAATAGCTCCCTGAAGCGCGCTACGTCCTGTGATGCTATCCGCTCTCCCAGCTGGACGGCCTTCTTGAAGAGCTCCTCGAGCATACTGTTACAATTT
>JAVVHL010000121.1:0-3320 GCA_032249575.1 Candidatus Calditenuis sp.
TCCTAAAGGAGCACGATGAGGGAACGTCATCCCGCTCCTTGCCCGTGTATCCCTTTAAAGGACTGAGACGTGCTCCGATCGGATGATCCGGATACCGAGGAGCCTCCTCGAGAAGATGCTGGAGCATCTGATCAGGGCTTACCCGGAGGAGGGATGCGGCCTCTTGGTGGGGAGGGTCGTCAACGGCGTCAGGGTCGTCGAGAGGGTGGTGCCGATGAGGAACGCCTTCAACGGAACCAAGAGGACCAGGTACTCGATAGACCCGCTGGAGTACATGGCGGTCGAGAGGGAGGAGGCCCAGAGGGGCCGGATCATCATAGGCGTCTTCCACAGCCACCCTGATTACCCGGCGATACCGAGCGCCTACGACCTCGAGCACGCCTTCCCAGAGTTCACCTACGTGATCGCCTCGATCTCAGGAAGGGAGGTGAAGGGGTTGGCGGCCTGGAGGCTCGACGAGGTCCTGAGGAGGTTCGAGCAGGAGCCGATGGAGATACTGGAGGAGGGCTAGGTCTCAGCGACCGTAGCTCAGCGATGAAGGGTCGACGACGTGTATCTCCTCGAAGCGCTGCGAGAGGACCAGAGCGCCCATCCTCAGGTACTTTACAGGTCCCTGGTGGTTCGCCAGGAACCTGACGAGGTTCTTCTCCCTCGAGAAGCCCAGGAGGAGCGAGAGGCCCAACACAGCCCCTCCCTCGTCAAGCACGTAGGAGAGGAGCCCTGCGCCTGCCCTTCCCAGGTCGGGCTCTGTGCCGAAGTCCTCTGGGACCTCGAGGCCGAGGTCGAGGCTCCTGGCCTCCAGGTCCCTCACCACCTCAAGCAGGTACCTTTCGGGGTCTAAGATCGGTTGGTCCGAGAGGACGTGGTAGTAGGTGATCCAGGACCTGACCGTCTGCCTCAGCGACGCGTTCCTCAGAGCCGCGGCGTATCCCATCTCCCTCGCCTTCTTCCGCTCCTCCCTGTCCCTCCTCGGAACGGTCGGCGGCCTCGTCACGTGGTGGACCTCAGCCCCTACATCCCTGCACGCCTCCAACAGCTCACCGGCGACCTCTGTCTCTATCGCGACTACGTCGGTAGGCCTCAGGGCCCTCACCAACGAGGCCTTGTGCTCGACTGCCTGGGGGCCGTCTATCCAGCCGTCCAGGTTGAAGAGCACCCTCCCCCTCTCAGCGAGGCGGCCGAGGTGCCTCCTGACCAGCTCCACCGACCTGCTCAAAGCGTAGGAGGGCGTCGTGAAGCCGAAGGGGTAGATAGCTGAGGCCTTCACCGAGCTGAGCCTGTAGGTCGGCGAGGAGACCTCCGCAAACGCGAAGGTGGTGGGCGGGCAGATCTCGGGCTGGCCGACGTCGAGGTCCGCAACGGCTATGGGCCCCTCGCCGATCCTCTCGTTCATCGAGAGAAGGAGAAGCGATGTCTTTCCCGAGTCGACGCGTCCCAGGAAGGCCACCCTGAAGTCGCTCCTGAACCTGCGGGGCAGGTCGCGCCACTCCTGAGGTACAGCGTCGAAGTCCAAGAGCTCCGTCGAGCTCCCAGGACCTGCGCTCACCTCCAGTACCGAGTCCTCAAGGGCGTGTATCGGCAACGTCTTCCAGGGCCTTGCGACTACGAGCTCGTTAGCCGGCGGCCTGTAGCCGAAGACGTCGACCTTCCCCGATACGCACCTCGCCGACGCTGGGCCCTTCATCAGCAGCGTGTGTCCCCTGGGAACCTCGACGCGCCTCGCCGGCTGCACGCATAACGGACCTCCGTCCCGGTCAAAATCTTAACCGACGTAAGGGCTCATCCGTTCTGACCACCTTGAAATACGCGGAGGGTTAAGGGTGCGCCGTGAAGCGGTCTGCGGGCGTCTCGGCGGTCCTGATAGTAGCGGTGCTGGCCCTCGGCTTCGTCTCCGGCTTCGTGGTAGGCGCCTATGGGAGGAGCACGGTCACCGTCACGGAGACGTTCAGGACCCTTGTCACCACAACCGTAGTGCATGCCGACAGGACCGTGACGACGGTAAGCACGGTCTCGGTCACGCAGACCGTCAGCCAGGTAAGGGACGTCTGCTTCTCGAGGACCATGAACTGCGCCTCGATCATCGTCTCGCTGATAGACTCGGCCAGGCGGAGCGTCCTAGTGGCCGTCTACTCCTTCACCAGCGATCAGATAGCCGACGCGCTGATAAGGGCCCACCGGAGGGGCGTAGAGGTGAGGGTTGTGATCGAGGCGAGAGAGGCGAACGTGAGGGGGTCCGAGTACACCAGGCTGAAGGACGCAGGGGTCTCCGTCAGGCTCGACGGTAACCCTGACCTCATGCACCACAAGTTCGTCGTAGTGGACGGCGAGGCGGTGATAACCGGGAGCTACAACTTCAGCGCTGCCGCTGAGGACCGCAACGACGAGAACCTCTTGGTCATCTTCGACCGGAGGATCGCTGCCCTTTACGCCCAGGAGTTCGAGAGGGTGTGGGCTCAGGCCTCCTGACGCTGCTCCGCCGCGAACCTCGGCGATTCCAGCTCCTCAGACACCCTCTTCAACGCTCCGTTCAGGTCCTTCAGGGGAGCGCCTGGCCTTACGGATCCGAGCCTGGATCTCGAGTACTCCGCAAGAAGCCTGAAGACCTCGAGCCCCACCCTCAACCTCTCCAGCTCAACAGGTTTCGGATCCTCCAGCACCAGCTCCCTGTCCTTCGGCAAATTCGCCAGCAGCTCCTCGACCCAGCTCACCTCCAGATGGACCGCCTCCTTGTCCTCCCTCGGAACGTTGTGCCCTCCCATGAACCTCTCCGAGAAGGACATGAGGAAACCCCTGTAGGCCTCGAGGCCCGTCCTGATCATCCTCACGGCAGTAGCGCCCACGATGTACTTCACCATCTCGGAGTGAGCGCAGATACCGCAGATTGATTTACCTCTCCCAAGCTCACGGCTTCCGGTGAGCACCGGATCCAGTCTCAGCCGCCTCCCTAGCAAGCCTGTCGGCCTCCGAGTTCGCCTCCCTCCTCACGTGCTGGACCTCCACCGAACTGAACCTGCCCATAAGTTCCAAGGCGGCCCTGTAGAGGGGGAGGATCCTCTCGCTCCTGACCCTGTACTCGCCCCTGAGCTGCCTGACGACGAGTTCGCTATCAGAGACGATCACGAGCTCCCTGCACCCCAGCTCGAGGCACCTCCTGAGCCCCTCGATGAGGCCCGTGTACTCCGCGACGTTGTTGGTGGCCTCTCCGATGTACCCGGATCCCTTGTAAACGGATTCCCCGCAACGGATCACGTAGCCGTAGCCCGCAGGTCCTGGGTTGCCTATTGAGGCGCCGTCGAAGTAGAGCTCGCACCTCACCGCCT
>JAVVHL010000122.1:0-3157 GCA_032249575.1 Candidatus Calditenuis sp.
GCTCAGGAAGGGAGGCATCAACGTGCACAATTACGTCGCGCTCGGAGAGAACGTGAGCTCCGTTATGCTCTCGAGGATGGCAGCGGTCGCTGCTGCCCAACTCCCCGCGCAGCTCGTCGCCCTCGCGGAGGCCACCGAGAGCGTCTTCTTCGACGAGGTGGAGGGCGTCAGCGTGATCGAGGGCGACTTCGAGGTCTACGACCTCACGGTCCCTGCGGTCCACAACTTCGTCGGCGGTGAGGTGCCTGCAATACTCCACAACACCGTCACACTGCACCAACTCGCGAAGTGGAGCGATGCGAAGGTGATCCTCCACATCGGTTGCGGTGAGAGGGGGAACGAGGAGGCCGAGGTCCTGACGGAGTTCCCGCACCTGACCGACCCTTACACCGGAAGGCCCCTGATGGAGAGGACCGTGCTGATCGCCAACACGAGCAACATGCCCGTCGCAGCGAGGGAGGCCAGCATCTACACAGGCGCGGCGATAGCGGAGTTCTACAGGGACATGGGATACGACGTCCTGCTCGTGGCCGACTCGACCAGCAGGTGGGCCGAGGCCCTGAGGGAGATCAGCGGCAGGCTCGAGGAGATGCCGGCGGAGGAGGGGTACCCGAGCTACCTGGCCAGCAGGCTCGCCGAGTTCTACGAGCGCGCAGGCAGGGTCGAGGTCATAGGGAAGCCCGAGAGGATAGGGAGCCTCACAATAGTCGGTGCCGTCTCACCGCCAGGAGGCGACTTCACGGAGCCCGTCACCACCCACACGCTCAGGTTCGTCAGGACCTTCTGGGCCCTCGACCCGAACCTCGCCTACACGAGGCACTACCCGGCAATCAACTGGATGATGAGCTACTCCGGTTACGTCGAGACGGTGAGGAGCTGGTGGACCTCCAACGTCGCGCCAGACTGGTACGAGCTGAGGTCGTACGTTTATAGACTGTTGAGGAGGGAGGAGGAGCTGCTGGAGCTGGTGAGGCTTCTGGGGCCTGAGTCGCTGGCCGACGAGGAGAAGCTGATACTCGACGTGGGGAGGATGATCAGGGAGGGCTTCCTCCAGCAGAGCGCCTTCGACCAGATCGACTCTTACTGCAGCACGAGGAAGCAGTACCTGATGCTGAGGCTCTTCGTCACCTTCCACAAGCTCGCCGAGGAGGCGCTCTCGAGGGGCGTGCCGCTCGCTAAGATCAGGCAGCTTCCGATCATAGCCAAGCTGATGAGGGTCAAGGCAGAGGTGCCCAACGAGGATGCTGACCGGTTGCTCAAGCTCGAGGAGGAGATCAGGTCTGTTATGTCGGCCCTGAAGCCGGAGATCGTCGCCTGAGTTCCCTCACCTTTCCTGCTCTACGTTTTCTATCATCAGCTCGCTACCGATCCTGAGGCTTAGTTCCCTTGCGGCGCTCCCGCGGTTCACGGAGACCTCGAGGAAACCAGTTCCGCCGAGCGTCAACAGCAGCTCGCCAGGTTCGGCCTCCGCGTAGGCCCTCAGGAACCTCGCTCTGAGCTCCCTGCCACCGACCCTCACCCTGAACTGCCTGCCTGTCCTGAGCCAAGGCGGGACGTCCTCGGATCCGAGGTTTGTGATGCAATTTCCGAAGCGGTCGACGTGAAGGACCTTCGCCCTGACTCTGCCTTCCGTAACCTCCGCCTTCCCGAGCTCGAGCTTCACCAGCGTCTCCGGGTCCACCTCCCTCATCCTCGGCCTCATGCCGCAGGCCAGCTCGGCCGCAACAGGGCCAAAGACGTCTCTGCCGTGAAACGTTTCACCTCCGTACCTCCGGTATCCTTCGAGCTCGATCTCGTAGCAGCCGACGATCCCGTCCCCGTTAGCGGCTGGATACAGCAGGCCGTTGTCCGGCCCCACGAACCAGTACCTCCTCGTGGCGATGACCACGCCGCGCCTCTCCGTCCCTACTCCGGGGTCCACGACAGCCAGGTGCACGGTCCCCTCAGGGAAGAACCTGTAGGAGAGGTAAAGGAGGAAGGCGCCGTGGAGGACGTTCTGCGGCTCGACCGAGTGTGTTATGTCGACGACCCTGATCTCCCTGCAGACCGAGAGCATTTTCGCCTTGACCTCGCCGACGTACGGATCGTCCAGCCCGTAGTCCGTCAGGAAGCTGACCACGCCCGAGAACGTTTTCGTCATCCTACAGCACCTCATCGTCCTCCGTTCGAGCAAACCTTAATCCCTTGGAGGTCCCTTCCTCTCGCGGAAGGCCGTGAGCGAGTGGGACGTTGAGGACTTCAGGAAGCTCTTCCCGGCGCTCTACGACGAGATGACGAGGAGCAGGCCGATAAGGGTTAGGATCGACGTCCTGAGGGGTTACACGCCGACCGTCACCGACTACCTGGCCCGTTGCTCCGACGAACAGGGAGCGATGGAGGTGATAGACTACCTCGAGGGGAAGGGAGAGATCACCAGCGAGCAGGCCAACGAGCTGAGGGAGAGGATCAAGAGGGAGGGCCTCAGGAGCATCGTCGAGAAGCGGGAGGAGGGCTACTATCTCAGGAGGTATTGGCTCCGTTAGGAAGCCGGCGCCTGCACCGCCTGCTCTTCGGGCTTCCTTCCCTCGTAGACCCACTCGGGCAGCCTGACGACCTTCGACTTGTAGACGCCGACGTGCCTCGGTATCAGGATCTTCTTCACCCTGTTGAAGATGTCGGACCCCATCTTACCTAGGACCATCTCGATCGCGAACTGGTCGTGGTTCAACCTCTGGGCGGCCTCGGTGAAGACCTGATCCATAATCTTCCTGATGTCGCGCATCTTCCCCGAGCGGATCCGCTTCTGCGTGAAGACGACGCCGTAGACCCTGAACCTGAAGCCGTCACGCGTCTCGACGTCCCTGATGTACTCGACCTTGCTGGTCCCGCGCCTCACGAGGCTCCTGAAGTACTCCCGGCCGTACTCGTGGCCGTAGAAGACGGTCTCGGCGTAACGCCCGTTGACCCTCACGACCTTGAACTTCACGAGCAGGTAGTGCTTGGTCGGGTCGTCGGTGAGGTTGTAGAGGCTCGTGATGACGGTCCTGCCTATCAGCTTCTGCGGGTCGTCGGCGAACGTCACGCCCAGCTCCCTCTCCCCGAAATAGGGAGGGGCCCTCACGACGTACTCGTCCTTCTGCTTCTCAGCGCCGGGCATCCCTCAACCTCCGCTACCTTT
>JAVVHL010000123.1:0-3152 GCA_032249575.1 Candidatus Calditenuis sp.
CCGCTGAACAGGAAATTCAGAAGCCTCACCTTTTTCCAGCAGTCGGTCTGCCTCATCGCGGAGAAATGAAAGCGTTCGGAAAGGCCCTCAGGTCGCCGCTGATCGGCTTCCTGCTCGCGGGCCTCGCGGTCCCTTTGCTCGTGCTCTGGGCAGGGAGGGTTGACTTCAGGGAGCTGCTCGCTGTGGGGACGGAGCTCGTCCTGGCCTCGCTGGCGCTGAACGGCATCAGGTTCCTCGCCCAGGGCTCGAGGCTCTACGTGCTGCTCCGCGCCTCGGGCATCGAGATCGACCTCTGGCGCTCCGTGATCATAAGGGGTGCCAGCGAGTTCTTCGCCCTCACAGTATTCCCTTTCGGAGCCGACGAGGCCTTCAGGACAGTCGTCCTCAGGCGCCTCGGGCTTGACACCTTCCACTCGATCAGGGTAGCCTTCGCTGAGCTGGTCTTCGACGTGATGGCGGTTGCGCCCTTAGCGGTGGTTGCTGGTCTGATGGCCCTGATGGCAGGAAACGCCCACCTTGCAACGGTCCTGGTGCCGGTCGCATCGTTTCAGCTCCTCGGATCGCTCTTGATGGCGCGCACAGTCCTGAGGGGCAGGATCTCTGGGCTTGAGCACCTCGGTCGGCTGAGTGGATTGGGAAGGAGGCTAGGGATGGGAGGAGCCTGGACGTCGCAGAACGCAGGCAACGACCCTGAGGACCGCCGAATCGACCTCTGGAAGCCCTGGTTGGTCGGAGCGATGGCTTCGCTCTCCCTAGTCACTGCTCTCTCCCACGCGGCCCTGCTCCACATCTCACTCGGTCCCGTAGGTCCCGGTCTCATCGGATCGATAATCGCTCATTCCTCAGGTGGTGTCCTTGGATCGCTACCTGTGACGGTGGGCGGCGCAGGACTGACGGAGGCCGGCATACACCTCTCCCTCCTCGGGCTTTATGGTATCGATCGGCTCGACGCAGTTCTAAGGTGGAGGATCATGACGTACCACATGTGCCTGGCGATCTCGGGCCTGATGCTCCTCTTCTCCGGAGGTGCGATCAGGAAATTGGTCTCGAGGGGTTCGGGCAACCAGCCTCAGCAGCCCAAGGAGAGTTAGGTATTTTTCGGCACATGTGAATTGAATAGACGTGGCGCTCCGTCTCCCGATCAAGGTGGAGAGGAGGCTTGAGGTCCCGGCTTCGGTCTCTGCCGCCATGACCGTCACGTTCCTCCTCCTCGCGCTCCTCTTCTCCGCCTCGATAATGCAGCTGCTGGGGATAGACGCCGTCAGCGTGCTGGTCCAGGTGTTGTCCGTCTTCACGACGAGGGAGCTTCTAACGGCAGCGGTCCTCAGGTCGGTGCCTATCGGGCTGGCGGCCGTCGGGCTCACGGTCTCCTTCAGGTCGAACTTCTGGAACATCGGGGCAGAGGGCCAGATGTTCATGGGCATGTTCGCCTCGACCGGTGTGGTGCTACTACACGCGTACTACGGCCTCATCCCAGGATGGGCCCTGCTTCCGACGATGGCGATCGCTTCGTTCGTTGCAGGCGGCCTCTACTGCTCTTTGGCCGGTCTGCTGAGGTCGAAGCTCGGGGTGAACGAGGTCTTGACGACGCTGATGATGAACTTCATAGCCGTCCTCTTCGTCGATTACCTCGTCTACGGCCCCTGGAGGGATCCCAAGGGATACGGCTTCCCGCTCTCGATACCCTTCCCGAAGGAGGCGAGGTTCGGAGGGTTGATGGGCGAGGCTTACGAGGGGCTCGCTATCCTCGTGGCCGTGGCCGTCGTCGTCTACTTCCTGATGACCAGGACTACCTTCGGCGTTGACGTGAAGGTGGTTGGTGAGAACCCCTACATCGCTGGGATGGCAGGGATCCGGATGACTAGGACCTACTTCCTCGTCAACATGGTCACCGGAGGGCTCGCGGGGCTTGCCGGCTTCTTCCTCCTCTCCGGGATCATCGGAAGGCTCAGGCCTAGGGCCTCGCCCGGGTACGGCTACACCGCCATCATCATCGCCTTCCTCGCAGGGCTCCATCCGCTTCTGGCTCTCCCGGCAGCGGTCTTCATGGGCGGGCTGATA
Organism: Candidatus Calditenuis sp.; assembly: GCA_032249575.1. Classification (GTDB taxonomy): domain Archaea; phylum Thermoproteota; class Nitrososphaeria_A; order Caldarchaeales; family Calditenuaceae; genus Calditenuis. Next base: position 2,062 of record JAVVHL010000123.1, read on the forward strand.
GTGGCTGGTGACGTCCTTCAGGCTACGCTGAACCTTCCCTTCGCAGCGGTGCAGCTCCTCCAATCGACGATCTTCGTCATGATAGTCGTGGCCGAGTTCGTCAAGCGCTATAGGATAGTCTGGAGGTGGTGAGGGATGGTCGAGGTATCGTGGATAGAAGGGGTTCTGGCCCTCACAGTCCAGTTCGGGACCGTCTACCTCCTCGCGTCCCTCGGTGAGATCTACGCCGAGAGGAGCGGGATCCTAAACCTGGGCATGGAGGGGATGATGATAGTCGGTGCGGCGATCGCGTTCATCTTCACCAACGCCCTCGGTCACTTGATTAGCCTCCTCACGGTGGTCCTCGTCGGCGCTTTAATGGGGCTCCTGCTGGCTTTCCTCGTCGTTACGCTCCGGCTGAACCAGGTGGTTGTGGGCCTCGCGATCACGCTCTTCGGCTACGGGCTGAGCGGTCTACTGACCCAGCAGGCCATCAGGGCCAGGATCATGAAAGCCCTGAACCCCGATCTGCCCGAATCGGCCATCGTCACCCAGCAGGCTGAGGCGCTGAGGGCCTTGAAGGTCCCGTACCTCTCGGAGATACCTGTAATAGGTCCGGTGCTCTTCTCGCAGAACGCGCTGGTCTACTTCGCCCTGGTCGCAGCGGTCGTCATGTGGTTCGTCCTCTTCAGGACTTCCGTAGGGCTCGCGATCAGGTCGGTCGGAGAGAACCCATCAATGGCCGACTCCCTCGGGATCAACGTCTTCAGGACGAGGTACGCCACATCGGTCGTCGTCGGGATAATGGGTTGCCTCGCCGGTGCCTACCTCTTCATAGGCTACCAGCCCTTCTGGGTCGAGATGATGACCAACGGACGCGGCTTCATAGCACTCGCCCTAGTCATACTCGCTTCTTGGAGCCCGCTCAGGGCCATCTTCGGTGCCCTTCTCTTCGGAGGAGTCGAGGTGCTCCAGTTCAGGCTCCAGCTCTTCGGATTCGCAGCCCAGTCGCCGCAGTTCGTCCTCATGCTCCCATACATAGTCGCGATAGTCACGCTCTCAGCCCTCTCGATAGAGAGCGTAAGGAAGAGGCTCGGTGTGCCCGAGGCCCT
>JAVVHL010000124.1:0-3060 GCA_032249575.1 Candidatus Calditenuis sp.
GGCGCAGTCTATTTTCGGGGATGAGCGAGCAGAAGCAGCGGAGGATCAGGATCCTGCTCGCGAAGCCGGGGCTCGACGGACACGACAGGGGCCTCCTCATACTGGCGAGAGCTTTCAGGGACGCCGGTTTCGAGGTCGTCTACGGAGGCATCCTCAGGAGCCCTGAGGAGGTGGTGGAGATAGCGATACAGGAGGACGTGGACGTGGTGGCCCTGAGCCTTCACAACGCCGATCACATCCCCAACTTCATCAAGGTCGCGAGGCTCCTGAGGGAGCGGGGGGCCAACGACGTCGTTATCGTCGGCGGCGGCATCATACCCCCTGAGGACAAACCGATCCTCGAGAAGGAAGGGATAACCGGAAACTTCGGACCCGGGACACCTCTTAACGTGATCATCAACCACATCGTGGAGCAGGTGAAAAAGGTCAGGTGGAAGGAGACCTGAGAGGCGTGTCGCTCAGATGATCTGGGGCTCCTTCCAGGTCCCGAAGACCTCCCTTCCGACGTTCATGATCTCCTCCAGCGTCGCATAGGACCTCACCGCCTCGATGATGTACGGCATGACGTTGACCTCCTCGTGCTCGAAGGCCCACCTCAGCTCCTCCAGAGCCTTCTTGACCCTCTCGTTGTCCCTCGTCCTCTTGATTTCGTTGAGGCGTTCTATCTGCCTCTTCGCGACGCTCTCGTCGATCCTGAGGTAGTTGATCGGCTTCTCGTCGGGCAGGACGTACTTGTTGACGCCTACTATGACCGATTCCCCGCTCTCGATGGCCAGCTGCGTCCTATAGGCGGTCTCGTGGATCTCCCTCTGGACGTAACCCGATTCGATGGCCTTCAGCATCCCTCCGATCTCGTCTATCTTGTAGAAGTAGTCGAGGGCCTTCTCGAACATCTGGTCCGTCAGCCACTCGACGAAGTACGAGCCTGCGAGGGGGTCTATTGTGTCCGGTATGTCGGTCTCCTCTGCGATTATCTGCTGCGTCCTCAGGGCCACCAGGACCGCCTCCTCGGTCGGAAGGGCCCACGCCTCGTCGTAGGAGTTGGTGTGGAGGGACTGGGTCCCTCCGAGGACCGCGGCCAAAGCCTCGATAGTAGTCCGTATGATGTTGTTCAGCGGCTGCTGCCAAGTGAGCGACGCGCCTGAGGTCTGGGTGTGGAACCTCAGAGTCATCGACCTCGGGTTCTTGGCGCCGTAGAACTCCTTCATCACCGTGGCCCAGATCTTGCGGGCAGCCCTGAACTTGGCTATCTCCTCGAAGAAGTTCATCGTCGAGTTGAAGAAGAAGGAGAACCTCGGTGCGAACTCGTCGACCCTCATTCCGGAAGATATGCCGAGGTCGGCGTAGGTGAACCCGTCCATCAGCGTGAAGGCCAGCTCCTGGACCGCGCTCGCACCGGCCTCCCTGATGTGGTAACCGCTGATGCTGATGTAGTGCCACTTCGGCATGTTCCTCGTGCAGAACTCCATCATGTCCCTGATGATCCTGAGATGGGCCTCTGGGGTGAAGGCCCACTCCTTCTGGGCGATGAACTCCTTCAGGATGTCTGTCTGTGTGGTCCCGCTGAGAGCGCTCATGGGAACGCCCTGCTTCTCGGCAACGACTATCAGCATCGCCAGGAGGACTGCGGCCGGTGCGTTGATCGTCATCGAGACGCTCACCCTGTCGAGCGGGATGCCGTCGAAGATGATCTCCATGTCCCTGACCGTTGCGACCGAGACGCCGCACTTCCCCACCTCTCCCTCGGACCTCGGGTTGTCGGGGTCGTAGCCGTAAAGCGTCGGCATGTCGAAGGCCAGGCTCAATCCGGTCTCTCCGTGCTCGAGGAGGAACTTGAAGCGCCTGTTGGTGTCCTCCGGTGTCCCGAACCCGGCGAACTGCCTCATCGTCCACACCTTCGACCGGTACATGGTGGTGTAGACTCCGCGGGTGAAGGGGTATTCGCCCGGGAAACCGAGGTCAGATTCGTAGTCGAGCCACGAGACGTCGAGCGGCGTGTAGAGCGGCTTGATCTCGATGCCGGAGGAGGTCCTGAAGCTGGCCTTCCTCTCGGGTGCGAGCTTCACGGCCTCTTTGTATTTCTCGGCCCAATCCCTCTGGAGCTGCTCGAGCCTGCGGAGGGCTTCCTCGCTGAAGAGCGAAGTCCTCGACTTGGCCGCCTCCCTCCTCGACCTCAGGTCCCTCCAATATCCGAGCCTCCTGGACGACCACTCGGAGAGCCGCTCTGAGATGAGACCCATGACCCTTATTCTTGCTATCTAACCGTGCTAATTACGCTTTTCAGGCGACAAAAACGCCGTCTGACCTCAGACGGAAACCCAGAGCGGGGAAGGTCCAATTATTACCGGGCTGAGCGGATCGATCGGTGGCATGGTCCTAACGGCGAAGGTCTTCAGGGTCAACGCCGATGCGACGCTCGGCATGATCGCGCAGAAGCTGAGGGACTTCAGGGTGGTGGACGTGGTGAAGGAGGGGGACAGGGAGGTGGAGCTGGTGACGGACGTCCACGACGTGACCGGCGGAAAGGACTACGTCAGCGGCGTCTTCAGCAGGGACAAGCTGGTCAGGATAAGGCAGAGGGGAGGGATTGTGCCGGTGGTGAAGACGATAGACGCCTACATCGAGTTCAGGGACAGGGGAGACAAGATATTCCTTATTGTGATGCAGCAGAAGCACTTCGCCAACTACGTGGCCACCACCCTCAGCAACGCCCTCTTCCTGAACTTCCGCTCGATCGTAGAGGCCAGGATACCCCACGAGAGGCTGGTGGAGCTCCACGAGCGGAACCCCGACGGGACGAGGCTGATCTGGTTCGACCAAGTGGACTATCCGGGTGTGGAGAAGCTGGCGCTGGCAGGCCCCTCGCTCATGGACACCTCGATGTACGACGAGGCGCTGAGGCACGGAAGGATCTGGTACATCGTCTACGTCAGCAGGGAGAAGGGGAGGGTCTTCGGGCTGACGAGGAACGCGGTCTTCACGGCCTTCACCAGGCTCTCCGAGCAGGACTTCCTCGAGCACATCAGGACAGAGGTGGTGCCGCTGCTGGAGTGATCTCCT
>JAVVHL010000125.1:0-2976 GCA_032249575.1 Candidatus Calditenuis sp.
CGCGGCAGCTCGCTCTCTATGTACTCCACGAACCAGTCCATCTCCCACAGAGCGTCCCTGTCGGCCCTGCTCCCCTCCCGGCGTTCGCCGCTCTTCTTGCTGACGACGTAGGTCTTGCCGTCGATCATGACCTCACCAGCCTGGTCCCTGATCGGTTCTCCGAGGTTCCCCTCAGGAGAGAAGGGCTCGAAGATCAGCTCCTTCATCTGCTCGTACCTCAGCTTGATGTGGTCCTGCCACTCCTTCGGTATGGCGGGGTTCAGGGGCGCTAAGTAGACGGTACCCTCTGCAAGACCCGCTGTGCTCTTCTCGACCGGCCTCCTCCACCTGTAGGGCACGTAATCGCCTATCCTCGTCCAGATGTCGACCGTCTGCCAGGTGTTCGTGGCAACCATCCTGTAGAACTCCAGGTAGATCGGTCCCCAGTTGACGATCTGACCGGTTAGGTGGGCGTTGGGTCCGTACTGCCTCATGTCGCTGTAGTGGCTGAAGCTCCAGACCCTCCTGCCCTTCTGAGTAGTGTACTCCTCGGCGACCTGCAGGACGGTCGGGCTGTCCTCGGTGAAGCCCAGAACGTCGGCGTTCTTCTCCTCTATCAGCGATATAGCACCGGTCCTGGCCTTGGCGGGATCGAACCAGGAGAAGAGCCAGACGACGTAGGCCTTGATGTTCTTGCCGGTCCTCTTCTTGTAGGCGTAGTTGGCTCCGAGGACGAAGGCGTTGATGTGCCTCACGACCTCCGGGATCGGGTGGGCTGCGACGTAGCCTACGACCCCTGTCTGCGTCACCGCGCCTGCAGCGAGGCCGTTCAGGTAGTAGAGCTGGTAGAACTCGGCGAAGGCAGAGCTCATGTTGTTCGGCGCGTTCCCAGCCGCACCGCTCCTGTACCCTGAAATGTGGACGAAGTACCTGTCGGGGTACTTGGCCGCCATGTCAGCGGTCGGGTCCATGTAGCCGAAGCTGGTCGTGATTATCAGCTTGGCGTTCTCCTTCGTTATCAGCGACTCTATAGCGCTCGCGGCCTGAGGCTCCGGGACGCTCTCTATGTATGCGGACTTGGCACCGGGCAACCTCTGATCGGCCCACTTCCTACCCTGATCGTGCGCATAGGTCCAGCCGTAGTCTCCGACGGGTCCCACGTAGACGTACCCTACCTTGAGTTCCGGGACCTGCGGTGCTGTTACGGTCCTCTCGACGGTTCTGACCTGAGTGACCGTCCTCTCAGCGCCTGCGACCGTAACAGTCCTAGCGGGGGCAGCCGATTGGCCTGCGAGGTACCCAGCTATGCCGCCTATTACCCCCGCTGCCACAACGCCGCCGATCGCGGCACCCGTTGAGACGCCGAGAAACTCCCTCCGTGTGATCCTCCTCCGGTCCTTGCGGGAACTTTCCGTCATGGCATTATAACTACAGCAATCGCGGTGATTAAAGTTTCGGGCATAACGTTATGCACCTATATGCAAACGTGTAACGACTATGCAAGATCGGCGAAGGCGATCTGAGCTGAAGACCTTTTCACTTCAGAGGCTCAGTAGGCCCGGCCGAAGTAAGCGGTGACCTTGCCCTCGCCTCCGCAGTAGATGCAATTGGAAAGTATGGGCTCGGGCTCGAAGGGTATGACGCGGACCGTCGCCCCGGTCAGCTCCTTGATCGCGGCCTCGCACTCCTTTGAACCGCAGTAGGTCGCCCTGACGAAGCCGCCCTTCTCCTCGAGGACCCGTGAGAACTCCTCGAGGGACCTGGCGTCGGTTATGTGCTCGAGCAGGAACCTCTTGGCGCTCTCGTAGAGGGACCTCTGTATCTCTGCGAGCAGGCTCCTCACGGACTCGACCAGCTCTGAGTCGCTCACCGTCACCCTCGTCAGCGTATCCCTTCTCGCCAGCGTGACCCTTCCGCCCTCCACCTCCTTAGGCCCTATCTCAGCCCTGAGCGGGACGCCCTTGAGCTCCCACTCGTTGAACTTCCAGCCTGGCGTGTACTCGGTCCTGTCGTCGAGGTGGACCCTTATCCCCGCATCGGCGAGGCGCCTCGCCACCTCCCTGCACTTCTCGAGGACCGCCGCCCTCTCCTCCTCCCTGTAATGTATCGGGACGATCACGACCTGGATCGGAGCTATCTCAGGAGGCAGCCTGAGGCCGCGGTCGTCGCCGTGCACCATGATCACCGCGCCGATGACGCGCCACGAGAGCCCCCAGGAGGTGCTCCAGGCGTAGTGCATCTTGCCGTCGGGGCCCAGGTACCTGACCTCGAAGGGGATCGTGAAGTTCTGGCCGAGGTTGTGGGACGTGGCCATCTGGAGGACCTTGCCGTCGGGCATGACCGCCTCTAACGTGGTGGTGTAGACCGCGCCCACGAACTTCTCGAGCTCAGACTTGTAGCCCGCGATCACCGGTATCGCCAGCTTCTCCTCGATCACCTCCCTGTAGATCCTCAGCATCCTCACGACCTCCTCCTCAGCCTCCTCCTTCGTGGCGTGGATCGTGTGGCCCTCCTGCCAGAGGAACTCGGAGGTGCGGATGAAGGGCTTCGTCGACTTGATCTCCGCCCTCAAGGCGGAGTTCCAGAAGTTCACCAGAACTGGCAGCTCCCTCCAGCTCTTGATCGCGCTGCCGAAGGTGGCGTAGAACAGCGTCTCCGAAGTCGGCCTCACCGCGAGCCTCTCGCCAAGCGGGTCGTCTCCCGAGTGCGTCACCCAGAAGACCTCGGGCGTGAAGCCCTTGAAGTGCTCGGCCTCCTTCCTCAGCAGCGACTCCGGTATCAGGACGGGGAGGAAGGCGTTCCTGTGGCCGGTCTCCCTGAACCTCTTGTCGAGGTGCGAACGTATCAGCTCCCATATCTCGTAGCCGTACGGCAACAGGTAGATAGTGCCCTTGACAGGCGCGTAACCTGCAAGCCCCGCCTCCTCGACCACCTCGACGTACCACTCGGAGAAGTTCTCGGACTTCTTGTGCTTCATCGCGCCACGCACCCATCCGT
>JAVVHL010000126.1:0-2960 GCA_032249575.1 Candidatus Calditenuis sp.
TAGCGCCGCCTAGCCTCCGGACTCGAGCTTATCAGGAGGGATAGGCTGTTCTTCCTCGGAAGCCATGGGGAAGAGGAAGATCATCTCGGAGCCGAAGGAGCTGGAGCAGATGCCGGAGCTGGGACCGGGTGACGTCTACGGTGTGGTGGTCAAGCTGGTGGGATACGACAACGCCCTGGTCGAGTGCTCCGACGGGAAGCAGCGCCTCTGCCGGATAAGGGGCCAGCTGAAGAGGAAGATCTGGATAAAGGAGGGGGACCTCGTGGCGGTGAGCCCCTGGGACTTCCAGAGCGACAAGAGGGGAGACATTTGGTGGAGGTTCACGAAGAACCAGGCGCTCGAGCTGGCCCAGAAGGGCGTCCTCCCCGACTTCCTGAGGGCCAAGATCGAGGGTTAGCGGGAAGAGTGTGTCTCGTCATCCGAAGCGCTTATCCGGGAACGGCTAATATGCTGCAGTGGGGATATAGCGGTATGGGCAGGGAAGTATCGCTGGGGAAAGAGAAGTTCCTCCTGCTCGACTGGGAAGACATCGTCTCCGGCGTCGAGGAGCTGGCCAACAAGGTCCTCAACTCGGGCTTCAGGCCCGACGTGATAGTCGGCATACTGAGGGGAGGGCTCTTCGTGGCCAACCTCCTGTCCGACGTGATGGACGTCGAGGACGTCGTTCCGCTCGGGATCAGGAGCTACGTCGGCGTCAAGGCGAGGGGCTCGCCGATCGTTTACCACAGGCCTTCGCTGGAGGAGCTGAACGGCAAGAGGGTCCTTTTGGTCGACGACGTATCGGACGAGGGGAAGACGCTGATGACGGCCCACTCCCTCATCCGGGAATCGTCATATCCCTCCGAGCTCAGGACCTCGGTCCTCCACATCAAACCTTGGACGAAGTTCGTCCCTGACTACTACGTCCTCTCCACGTCCTACTGGATCCTCTATCCGTGGAGCAGGTACGAGAGCGCCAGGCTCCTCTGGCGTCAGATGTCGGCCCACGTCCCCAGCGAAGACCTCCTCCCCCAGCTCTCAGCCCTGCTCGGCCTCGACGAGGAGAAGATCAGGAGGGTTGTGGCAGGAGCCCAGCAGACCGGTTGAGCGAGCCTCCCGGACGCATCGTACTATTCCGGTTTAGGTTATATCCAAAAGCCCGACGCTGCTGAGAAGGGGAATGCCTCGGGTCTACATCGAGAGCTACGGCTGTGCCGCCAACCTCCACGACACCGAGATAATGAGGGCGCTCCTGAGGGAGGCGGGCTACGAGGAGGTAGGGAGGCCGGAGGAGGCGGACCTCCTGCTGATCAACACCTGCACCGTCAAGACGCCGACCGCCAACCGCATGATAACCAGGATAACGGCCCTCTCGATGTACGGGAGGCCCCTGATAGTGGCCGGTTGCTTCGCGAAGGCCCAGCCGGAGACCGTGGCGAGGATCAACCCGAGGGCGTCTCTGATCGGCCCTGACGCGGTGGACCAGGTGGTGAGGGTTGCGGAGGCATCGATGAGGGGCGAGAGGCTCTCGGTCCTAGAGGGGAAGAGGGTCGAGAAGACGCTGCTCCCCAGCATCAGGACTAACCCGGTCGTGGAGATCGTCGAGGTCTCGAGCGGCTGCCTCTCCTCCTGCACCTTCTGCCAGACGAAGCTGGCTCGTGGATCGCTCTTCAGCTACAGGCCAGCGACAGTAAGGGAGAGGGTCAAGAGGGCCGTCGAGGAGGGGGTCAAGGAGATCTGGCTCACGTCGCAGGACATGTCGGCCTACGGAAGGGACATCGGCACGAACCTCGCCGAGCTGCTGAAGGGCATCACCTCCTACGTCGCCGGCGACTACAGGATACGTGTGGGGATGATGAACCCGCTCCACTTCAGGCGCCTCGAGCTCCAGGAGCTGATCGACGCCTACCGTGACCCCCACGTCTTCAAGTTCCTCCACCTCTGCGTCCAGTCGGGAAGCGACAGGGTCCTCCGGGATATGAGGAGGGGCTACACGGTCTCCGACTTCGAGGAGTACGTCGCGGCCTTCAGGAGCTCCTTCCCAGAGATGACGCTGATGACCGACGTGATAGTTGGATATCCGACGGAGGAAGAGGAGGACTTCGAGATGACGCTGAGGCTCCTGGAGAGGACTAGGCCAGACTTCGTGAACATCTCCCGCTTCTTCCCGAGACCTAAGACCGAGGCGGCGAGGTTGAGGCAGCTTCCAGCCGATTTGGTCAACAGGAGGAGCAAGGTGGTCACGGAGCTCTGCAACGAGATAGCCCTTCGCAACATGAGCAGGTGGATCGGTTGGAGCGGGCCAGTCCTGATCGACGAGCTGGGACAGAGGGGCGAGGTGATAGGGAGGACCGACCACTACAGGCCTGTAGTGCTCAAGGTCGCTGACGGGAGGTCGTTGCTCGGAAGGTGGGTGGAGGTCGTGGTGGAGGAGGCGAGGCCGTACTGCCTGATGGGAAGGGTCGTATCGGGCGAGGTGGAGTTGGCGGAGGTTCAAGCGACGTAGGTGAGGTTCTCGTCGTCGAAGTCCCTCACCAGCACAGGTTCGCCTGGGCTCTGTAGGTTCGAAAACCCGACCAGCTTCCTGACCGTATCCTCGTCGAGGGGGTTCAGGGCAGCCTGATGGGCCGGGTGGTCCTCGCCGAAGACCTCCCTCGTCAGCTCGGCCACCATCTTCCGCACCTCACGCTCGTCCAGGTATCCCAGCGAGTGGAGGTACTCGTGGAGCAGGACGGTGAAGAGGTAGGCGTTCACCCGGATCCTGGGAAGGCCGGAAGAGAGGAGGGCCCTCAGGACCAGCCGGTTGACGACGACGAAGTTGGACCCCACACCGTGAAAGGCCAGGACGTAGGCCGGAGCGTCCGCCAGAACCAGCATCAGCCCAGCCCTCCTGAGGCCCAGCTTAGCCTCGACCACCCTCTTGACGAGCCTGAAGACGTCCCTGAAGGACTCGGCCCTCTCCAGCTCCTCACGCGCCCAGT
>JAVVHL010000127.1:0-2937 GCA_032249575.1 Candidatus Calditenuis sp.
CGTGACGTACAGCACCCACTTCGGCGCGAGCAGCAACGTCGCCTTCATCCTCCCAGAAGATGCAAATCGAGGTTGAAAACCTCTTCCGAGCGCTTTCGCTGTTGCCCTTTTCGGCACGTCCTTATCACCTCAGGCTGCCATCTCCAGCCGGATGGTCCTGTGTCCCTGCGTCTCGGTGGAGAGGGATAGGGCCGAGGAGGTCAGGAGGGCCCTCCTGAGGGCCGGTGCGCTGCGGACAGACCTGAGGCCGAGGAAGGAGGGCGAGCGCGTCCTCTTCCCTTTGAAAGACCCCGATGCGGTGCGGGACCTGCTTCGAGGGCTCGGAGCCGAGCTGACCTTCGCCGAATTCGCGGAGCTGCCGAAGAGGCCGAGGAGCCTGAGGGAGGCGGTCGAGGGCATACCGGAGGACCTGCTCCCTGAGGTCCCGAGCTCCTTCGACGTCGTCGGCGACATAGCGGTCATCCACATACCTCCGCCCCTAGAGCCGTATGCGAGCGAGTTGGGAAGGGCCGTTCTGAGGATCTCGCCCTCGATCCGCGTGGTCCTCGGCGAGGCTGGCCCCGTCTCCGGCGAGTTCAGGTTGAGGGAGTTCGTCCATCTGGCTGGCGAAGAGAGGACCTTCACCGTCCACCGCGAGAACGGGTGCGCCTTCGAGGTCGACCTGGCCAAGGCCTACTTCTCCCCGAGGCTCTCCGGCGAGCGGTCGAGGGTCGTCTCCTTGGTCAGGGAGGGCGAGAGGGTGCTTGACATGTTCTCGGGGGTCGGGCCGTTCGCGATACAGATCGCCAAGCACAGGAAGGTCCCGGTCACAGCTGTGGAGCTGAACCCTGACGCATACCGGTTCCTCGTTAGGAACGTCGCGCTCAACAGGGTCGACCGTCTCGTGGAACCCATCAACGAGGACGCGAGGAAGGTCGCCTCCTCGAGGCCCAAAGCCTACGACAGGGTGATCATGAACCACCCTTCAGCATCGCTGGATTTCCTGAGGGAGGCCCTGATTGCGGCGAGGGAGGGGGCCACGCTCCACGTCTACGGCTTCGCCTCCAGCACCGACGACTGGGAGTGGAAGGTCAGGACGAAGTTGGAGGAGCTCGGCCAGCGCTTCAGCTCGATCAACGTAAGGAAGGTCAGGGAGGTCTCCGCCTCGAGGATCATCGCTGTGGCGGACGTCATCCTCTGAACTCGGATAACGCTCACCCTTTCAAAGCGTTGCATAGAGAAGTGCCGTCCACTCCTTCAGCCTCCCCGTTAGCGGGTCGACTTGCAGCCCGAGGACCTCGAGCGCTGTGACGCCGATCAAAACCTTGTCGATGACGTCCGAGATCAAAGCTGGCACGATTTCCTCACGGCCCTCGAGCTCCAGCCTTACCCTTGTCCTCTCGAGCGTAATCTTCCCTGCGGCCGTCTCGACCTCCGTCCTCCCCGTCACCCTCAGCCCGAGCTCTTCGGCGAGTCTTCTTGGAATGACCGTCAGCGTGGCGCCCGTGTCGACGAGGGCCTCCACTTCAGCGCTCTTGCTTCCGGACTCGTCGCCGACCCTCGCCCTCACCCACACGTGTCCCACTGTCCGGTCCACCGTCAACGAGTTAATTCCGGGTTCCTTTAACGGTGTCGGATCCGCCATCGTCTGTCAGTTCTTACAGCGTCGTGCGATCGAAGCCTCGGCTAAGTTGTCCTCGGAGCCTTCCCAAATCGCCAACCGCCGTCAGCGCTTCTGGAGCTCCGCGAGCCTCTCCGGCAGGAAGTCCTTCACGATGAACTCGAGCCCGTACTTCGAGAAGGCCTCGAGCTCGGCCTTCCGCTTCAGCTTCTCGAAGTACTTCACCTCCCTTTTCCAAGGGTCGTTCTGGTACCTCGGGTCGACCAGGAGCTCCGAGAGCCTCTTCTCGTCCATCTCGGTGAACTTCATCGTCGGCAGCTTGTACCTCGTTATGTCTGTGGCGTAGACCCCTGCCCATATCGCGTCAGGGACGTTGATCTGCTTGATGTGGGCCGACAGGGCCGAGCCGTGTATCAGGACCGAGGCTATGTGGACACCGTAGGGGTCGGCGTCGGTGAAGACGTAGACGGGCAGGTTCAGCTCCTCCCTCAGGCGCCTTATCAGCTTCCTGCAGTTCCTCGGCGACTGCCCCGCCGTGTGGATCAGCAGCGCCTTGAACTTCTTGTCGGCCCCTTCCTCGACGAACCTGCTGAAGACGGCGCCCTTCTCTATCACGAAGACCTGCTCCGCACCGCACCTCACGAACTCGGCCGTCGTCAGCGCAGGCCCTATCGCGTAACCGTCGGGGTGAGAGGAGAGGTCTATCCGCTTCCCCCTGAAGCCCGGCACCGTGTACTCTATCACCAGGTCGCCGTATATTGATGCCCTCTCCTCGGGGAAGATGTTGAAGTCCTCCCTCGGGTGGCCGAGAAGGCTCTCCAGCTCCATGATGATGTCGTCGCTCTCCGACTGGTCCTCGAAGTCGATCTGCTCGCCAAGCGCCACGTAGTACGTGTCCCTGAGGGTCGATGTCTTCCCGGACTCGAGCAGCTGCTTCGCGAACTTCGCCAGCCACACCAGCTGGGCGAAGGGCCTCACGTGCCTTATGTTGCTGAGCGTCCTGACGGACTTCTTCGGCCCGAGGACGTACTGGCGCAGCTCCTCGTCGTAGACGATGTTCTTGGTGGTCCTCAGCGGCAGCTCCACCGACGGCCACCTGTTCCTCTTCAGGTCCTCGACGACCCTTTTTCCAAGCTGCTGGAGCTTCTCCAGCACCTCCTTCTTCACGAGGTCCGCCTGGTAGACCAGCTCGCCGGCCTTCTTCCTCGTCCCTTTGCTTGACATGCTCCTGGTTCTCCCGGATCGCCCAACTTATGAACGTCGGAGGACTACTGGGGAGAGGGCATTTGCGGCCCGATCTTTCCGGTGCAGCTCTCTTGAGCATTTTATACGACGAA
>JAVVHL010000128.1:0-2878 GCA_032249575.1 Candidatus Calditenuis sp.
GGCTCTGACTTGGAACTGATGTGCTTGAGGGCCTCGATGCTGGCGAAGGTGACGAGCCCGCCCGCGACGCACCAGAGCACGTCATCGACCGTCGGGACCGTGAGGTGGAGGAGCGTGCGGGTCACGGGATGCGAGACGAGCAGCGTGATCAACGACAGCTCCCATATGACCGCAAGCACGAGCCACTTGTGGGGCCTCACCTTCAGGACGGAGTGCCTGAGGGACCTGCAGTTGAGGGCCAGCACAAGCTCGAAGGCGATGAACAGCAGGAAGAGCCTCGTCCTCGCGGCGTCTATGCCCATCGGCAACGCCAGGTAAAAGGCTGCTATGAGGAGCGGCGACTCGACGATGACGGCCATTACCAGGAACCTGATCACATCACGGCTCAGGACGCTCTCTCCCCTCTTCGGCGGCGGCCTCTTCATCAGGTCTGGGTCTGGAGGGCTGACGCCGAGCGCTAGGGCCGGGAGGCCGTCGGTCGCCAAGTTGATGTAGAGTATGTGGACGGGAAGCAGAGCCAGCGACTCCTCGCCGGAGTACCCGAGTGCCCTGAGGATCACGAGCGTGGTGACCGAGAGGACGACTATCTCGACGAGGTTAGCCTGGAGGAGGTAGGCCAGGTACTTCTTGATGTTGTCGAAGATCCAGCGCCCGAGCTCGATCGCCTTGACCAGCGTCGGCAGGCTGTCGTCAGTCAGGATTATGTCGGAAGCCTCCTTGGCTACCTCGGTGCCCCTTATGCCCATCGCGACTCCTATGTCGGCCCGCTTCAGGGCCGGAGCGTCGTTGACGCCGTCACCGGTCATCGCCACGACGTAGTCCTTCTTCTTCCAGGCCTCGACGATCTTCAGCTTCTGGGAGGGAGTGGTCCTCGCGTAGACTCTGACATGCTCCACGACCTCAGCCAGCTCGTCGGCGCTCATCCGCTCCAGCTCCTTTCCCGTCAGGACCATGTCCACATCTATCCCGCATTCCCTCGCGATCGAGACGGCAGTCAGTCTGTGGTCTCCGGTTATCATGACGGGTACGACGCCTGCCGACTTGGCCGAGGCTATGGCCTCGACGGCACCGGGCCTCGGCGGATCGATCAGACCAACCAGCCCCAAGAAGGTCAGGCCGCTCTCGGGATCTTCCTCACCCGACAGCTCCTTGACGGCGACCGCGAGAACCCTCATCCCCTCCGACGCGAGCTGCTCGTTCACCCGCAGGACCTCAATCCTCTCCTGTTCGCCGAGCGGCCTCACCTCTCCTTCGAGCATGATGCGGTCGCATCTTGCCAGGACCACCTCTGCCGCTCCCTTCACGTGCGAGACCCGCTTGCCGTCGACGAGGTTGACGGTCGACATCAGCATCCTGTCGCTGGAGAAGGGCCTTTCCGCGACCCTCTGGAACCTCGACCTGAGCCTTTCCGGATCGACTCCAGCCTTCGCTGCCAGCTGAAGGAGCGCGACCTCTGTCGGGTCGCCGGAGAAGTGCCGCTTGCCGCCTGAGGAGAGGCGGGCGTCGTTGCAGAGGACGATCGCCCTCAGCAGGTTCTCGAAGGTTGGCGTGGAGGGCCAGGAAGGCTGGGAGCCGTCGGCGGAGGGTTGCTCCTCGACGCGGAGGACCTTCCTGTCAATGTAGAGGGCCCTCACCGTCTGCTCGCCCCTGGTGAGGGTGCCGGTCTTATCGAAGCACATGACCTGCGTCGACCCGAGGCTCTCGACGGCCGAGAGTTTCCTGACGAGGGCACCGTGCTTGGCGAGCGTCCAGGCTCCTATGGCGAGCGACGCGGTGACTATCGCTGGCAGGGCCTCGGGGACGGCAGCGACAGCGAGGGCCACGCTGAAGAGGAAGACCTCGATGAGGAAGCCTAAGGATGCGTCGCCTGCGAGGACCGATTCTACGAACTCAGCCGCGAAGAGCGTCGCTATTATCACCAGCGCCAGGATGCCGAACTTCTTTCCGAGGTCCTCCATCCTCGCCTCGAGGGGCGTCCTCTCCTCCCTGACCTGGCCCGTATACTCGGCGATCTTGCCCAGCTCGGTCGATCTGCCGGTGGCCGTGACGACCGCCTTCCCCTTTCCGGAGACGACAAGGGTCCCAGCGTATACGCAGTTGGTCCTGTCTGCCATCGGCGTCTCCTCCGGAAGGGGCTCTGTCCTCTTGTCGACCGGTGCGGATTCGCCTGTGAGGGGCGACTCGTCGACGCGAAGCCCCGAGGACTCGATCACCCTGCCGTCGGCGGCCACCACGTCGCCCTCTCCTAGGACGAGGACGTCACCCGGCACGAGATCCTCCGAGGGCACCACGACGACCTCTCCGTCCCTCAGGACCCTGCACCGCGGAGCCGTCAGCTCCCTCAGCCTCTCCAACGCCCTCTCGGCCCTGTACTCCTGCAGGAACCCCATGAAGCCGATGAAGAGGAGGATGACGCCTATAACCGCCGCCTCTATCACATCGCCGAGGGCCGCGCTGACGACAGTCGCAGCCAGCAAGATCATCACCAGGACGCTCCTGTACTGGTTCAGGAAGAGGAGGAAGGGGCTGGGCCTCTTGACCTCTATGATCCTGTTGGGCCCGTAGGTCCTCCTGCGCCGCTCGACCTCCTCCGCGCTGAGGCCCCTCGATGGGTCGACCCCCAGTGCCCTTACCACTTCCTCTACCGGCATGCTGTGGAAGGGCCTCTGGACCTCTCCCATCCCCTGCGACGCGTCAAGGCGATCTAATTACCGGTACAGGTGTGAACGGCCAATAAGTGGAGATGTCGCGTTAAAGTTTTTGGGGACGGATCGGAGAGTCAGGATCGGCGGCCGTCGTCTAGCCTGGTAGGACGGCGGGGCCCCGGCCCGCAGATCCCGGGTTCAAATCCCGGCGGCCGCATCCATGTCCTCTCGAT
>JAVVHL010000129.1:0-2844 GCA_032249575.1 Candidatus Calditenuis sp.
GGGGCGGTTGAGTGGCGTACCGAAGGGTCAGACGTTCCTGCTGGCCTCAGAGCTCGGAGACCTGAAGGCCTCAGGGACGTCCGGGAAGACGGTCTTCATCCTCTGCGCAGCTATCTCGGCAGCCTCCTGCAGTATCTTCTGGGCCTCTGGGTCTGAAACCGTGACGGTGGTCGTTGTGCCTGTGACGCTTCCTACTTCGGCGATCAGGTTCTCGAGGACCTCGTCGACGTACTTCAGGTTCTGGGACACCTCCGGCACCACTCCCGACAAATCCGACTGGACCTGCCTGATTATCGCCGCCGCAGGACCGAGGACGTGCATCACGTCGCCGAACTCCTTGACCGTCTCGAGCCTCAGGATCACCTTCTCCAGCGAGAGCTGGCTCCTCATCACGACCCTCGTCATCTTCCTGAGCTGGGCTATCTCGTTGGCGTAGACCGTTGCCCTGCTCACGTCACCCTCCTGCTGCGCCCTGACGCACTGCTCGAAGAGCTCCTTGCCCCTCGCGGAGAGGCGGGCGGCTGTCCTGCTCAGCTTGTCGGCCTGTAGCCGGAGAGCCATCATTATCTCCGTGAAACGGGCGTCGTTGGGTCCGAGCAGCTCCTGCTTCCCGAACGGAAGTCTCATCTCGACGGGAATGGGGACTCGATGGCCATTTAGCTCCTCACGTCGGCGAAGGGGTTGTGATGTCCGCGTGAATACCGGAGGAATTCCCTCAGAGGGTCTCCTGTCCGGCCTTCTCGGCCATCTCGGCCTTCAGGTGCTCTGCGAGGACCGGGATGTGCTCAGGCCCTATCTCCCTCACCCTCAGCCCTCTGAGCTCAGGAGGACACGTGAACCCGAACGAGCGCAGGACCCTCTCGAGCCTCTTACGCCTGAGGGTGAAGGCCCTCCGCAGGACCTCCACCAGCCATCCCGGAAGCTCCATCGATTCCTCCCTCCTCCTAAGGACCACGACCCTCGAGCTCACCCTCGGAGGGGGAACGAAGGCGGACCTCCTGACCGAGAAGCGGGGCTCCACCTCGTATGCGGATCTGACGAGGAGGCTCGTGAGGACGTACCTTTCGTCACCAGGCTTCGAGGTCAGCTTCCTGACGAACTCTTCCTGAAGGAGGAGCACGGCCAGCTCGGGCCTCGCCCTCAACGAGAGCCAACGGAGGAGCCTCGAGGAGATGTAGTAGGGCGGCGAGGAGACGACCTTGTTGAACTCCGGAAGTTCGAGCCGAAGGGCGTCGCCCTGCACCACCGTCACGTTCGGGTGATCCCTGAGGAGCTCCTGAGCCCTCCTCGCTAGGACCGGGTCGAGCTCGACCGTTATCACCCTGCAGCCGGAGGAAGCGATGTGCCTGGTCAGGAAGCCGTCGCCCGTCCCGATCTCTAGGACGACGTCGTCGCGGTCCAGCTCCGCCAGCTCCACCATCCTCCTCGCCACCCCTTCGTCCCTGAGGAAGTGCTGCCCGAGCTTTGCCATCAGCCGTGAGCGATGGGTTGAGCCCACGTTTAGGTGTTCTTCAGCGGTCGCAAGTGGACCTCGAAGGTTATCATTTGGAAGCGGACCGATGGGCCGATGACCTTCCCGACACCCTCAAGGTCCATCGGGATCGTCGGCAGGGTCCTCTTCTCGGCAAAGGGGTACGCGCCGCACTACGCTGAGGACGTGACGGACCCAGTATCGGGGGAGAGGGTGTTGGTGATGGCCGATCCCCACATCAGGCGCTCGGCCTACATCTACTCGCTCGACTCGGGGAAGGTGATCTGGGAGTACAGGGTCGAGGGGAACCAGCTGACCGCGAATCCCCACATCGCGAGGATGGTGACGGAGGAGCTGAGGGGGATAGGAGCGGAGCCGGGTGACGTGATCTGCGCCGACCTCGACAACAGGTTCGTCCTCGTTGACAGGAAGACGAAGAGGGTGAAGTGGAGCTACAGGCCTCACGACGCGAGATGGTCCCACGACTGCCTACCCCTCGAAGGCGGAGACCTCGTGATCACCGACTACTCGGCCGGTTTCGTCAGGAGGGTATCGCCGGACGGGAAGGTGAGGTGGGAACTTCCCCTCGGACCCGGTGTGGCGAAGCTCTCGAGGGTTGATGGGAAGACGCCGAGCGGCATCCACAGGAACGACTTCGGCGGAGACCTGCTGGTGGCCGTCAACAGGAGCAGGGAGGGGGTCTACGAGATCGACTCGGAGAAGGGATCGATCGTCTGGTCCTGTCCTCCCGGTCAGGTGGGGGATGAAGGGAGAGGAGCGAGGAACGTCTTCTGGCCGCTGAAGCCCCACTCGGCTGTGAGGATAGGGCTTGCCGAACTCGGCGGGAACCTGACGGTCATCGGCATGGAGGCCGGGGGAGGGGTGGTGGCCGTTGACAGGGACTGCAGGCCGAGATGGGGATGGATGAAGCCGTTCACGAGACTCCAAGACGTATCGGGACGCAAAGTGGAGATCTACAGGCCGACAGCGGTAGGGCTCTTCGAGACGACGCACGTCTTCACCACGCTCGACGGCAAACTGGGGCTGATCGACTGGGGTTCGAGGTTCTCGTCGAGGGTCATCGAGGTGGAGAGCCTTCCGACTTCGGACCTCTACTGGTTGCTGGCCTACATGAGGCGTGCTGGCAGAGAGCCGGAGTTCCTCGACCCTCCGGTGGAGACCGCGGAGTGGAGGAGCGTGAGGTTCACGGCCTTCAACCACGGCCCCTCGACGCTGATCCTCACGTTCCTAGTGACGCCGAGCCCTTACGCCGACTGCACCGACGGCTCGATCTGGAAGAAGGCGGCCGAGCTGAGGATCGGACCTGAGGGATCCGAGGAGGTGGAGCTCTCGGGATATGCGGCCTGCAGGGT
>JAVVHL010000130.1:0-2821 GCA_032249575.1 Candidatus Calditenuis sp.
GGGTTCGATTCCCACCGGCCCCATGCTAATACGAAATGCTGATTTCGATGGCTCACGCTGGATCGTGCCTTCGTCTGAAGACAGACCACCTCATGAGAAGATCATCTTCAGCAGAATTCCGATCAAAGCTATCAATATCGGGACGTTGAACCCGATGAAGAGTCTCACGAAGAGGTCCATCTGACCTTCAAGTCTCGACAACCTCTCCTCTATCGCGTTGACCCTGTTCTCCAACGCTGAGATCTTGTCCTCGAGCCTCCTCACCTCCCTCTGTATCTCGCTCCTGAGCCTCTCCTCGAGCTTCTCCAAGTCACTCTTAGTGGCAACGTCAGCGAGAACGGCGTTGATGATTGCGAGCCTTACATCGCTGTCAGTCACCATAAGCTCGGCCAACCTCTTCCTGATCTTCGGATCCTTCTCCAGTTCCTCTATCAGCTTCTCTCCTATCGACACCGGAAAAATCCGATCTGTGAGCGTAAATAACGTTATCGTTGTCGGTGGGACGAGTGTGGATCACCGTCGCTTCCTCCCTCGACTTCCCCAACGGCCTGCAAATAGACAACCGTGCGGGTGGGACTCCTAGGATTTTCACGTGGGAGAGCTGGAGAGGATCACCGGCTTCCAGCCCTGTCCTCCATCAGGTAGCATGCGACCCTCCGTCCGTTTCCGAGGTCGTAGAGCGGAGGCTCCCGCACCTCGCACTTCCCCTTCATGAAGTACGGACACCTGGGATGGAACCTGCAACCGGAGGGCGGGTTGAGGAGGCTCGGCGGCTGCCCGGGGACCACCTCCCTCATCTTGAACCTGTTCATCGGGTCGGGATCCGGTATCGCCTCGATCAGCGCCTGCGTGTAGGGATGGAGAGGCTCCGAGAGCACCGCCTTCGTCGGCCCCTCCTCGACGATCTTCCCGGCGTACATGATGGCGATCCTGTCGGAGAAGTATTTCGCAGTGGCGAGGTCGTGGGTGATGTAGAGGAAAGACACGCCGTGGCGCTTCTGGATCTCCTTGAAGAGGAGAAGGATCTCGACGCGGATCGAGGCGTCGAGCATCGAGACGGGCTCGTCAGCCACCACGAAAGACGGCCGCGTGATTATGGCCCTCGCTATGGCGACGCGCTGCCTCTGGCCACCGCTGAGCATGTGGGGGTACTTCGACGCGAAGAACTCGGGAGGGGTGAGCTTGACCTCCTCTAGCGCCCTCATCACCATCTCCCTCCTCTCCTCCTTCGTCCCGATCTTGTTGACGACTAGGGGCTCCTCGACGATCCTGTAGACGGTGAAGGTGGGGTTCAGGCTCGCATAGGGGTCCTGGAAGACGATGCCCATCCTCCTCCTGACGCGCCTCAGCTCCTTCTCTGACATCGAGGCTATGTCCGTCCCGTCGAAAAGGATCCTGCCTGAGGTAGGTCTCACCAACCCGAGCAGGGACCTGCCGAAGGTCGTCTTCCCTGACCCGCTCTCGCCGACCAGCGCCACCGTCTCGTTCCGGTTGATGGTTAGGCTGACGCCGTCGACCGCCCTGACGTGGCCTATAGTCCTGAAGAGCTTCCTCACCGGGAAGTGGACCCTGAGGTCCTCGGTCTTGATCAGGGGACCCTCAGACATTCCTCCCCTCCTCCAGCAGCCAGCAGGAAGCCCAGTGATCGCCGTCGGCCTTGAACATCGGAGGCTCTTGGACGTCGCACTTCCCCTTCATGAAGTACGGGCACCTCGGATGGAACCTGCAACCGGACGGAGGAGCTATGAGATCCGGTGGCGAGCCGGGAATGAAGGTTGGAGGCCTGTCGTACCTAAGGAACGGGACGCTCTCGATCAGCAGCTTCGTGTACGGATGCCTCGGCCTCGGGTAAACCTCGTCAGCCGGTCCGAGCTCTGCAATCCTCCCTCCGTACATTACAGCCACCCTGTCTGCCAGCTCGCTCGCAAGCGCCAGGTCGTGGGTGATGAAGATGTAGGTGAGGCCCAGCTCGCGCTTCAGCCTCTTCAAAAGGTTCATGATGTTCGCCTGAGTCATCACGTCTAGCGCCGAGGTGGGCTCGTCGAGTATCACCAGCTTCGGGTTCGTGATCAGGGCCATGGCGATCAGGGCCCTCTGCTTCATGCCTCCGCTGAGCTCGTGCGGATACCTCTGCGCCACTGACCTGTCGAGCCCCACCAGCTCGAGCGCCTCCTCGGCCCTCCGCAGGGCCTCCTCCTTCGGGACCTTCAGGTTGACGATGAGCGACTCGGCCACCTGGAAGCCGACCCTGAGGACAGGGTTGAGGGAGTTCATCGCGCCCTGGAAGACCATCGAGATCCCTCCTACCCTGACCTTGGTCCTGAACTCCTCCTCGCCCATCCGCATCAGCTCCATCCCGTCGAAGACGACGGATCCGGTATAGCGGGCCACGTTCCTCGGAAGGATCCTTATGATGCCAAGCGCCGTCGAGGACTTCCCCGATCCGCTCTCGCCCACGATGGCCAGCGTCTCGCCCTTCCTGACCGAGAAGGAGACGCCGTCTACGGCCCTGACGATGCCCCTCCGCGTCGAGAAGTGCAGGAAGAGGTCCCTGACGACCAGCAGCTCCCCTCCGTCTGAACCGTTGGTCACCCCGATCACCCCCTAGACCTGTAAAGGCCGAAGATGCCGTGGACTCCCACCGCGAAGCCGGCGAGGGAGACGGCGTAGGCCAAGAAGCTCAGGAGCAGGTCCTTCTCGATCACGCCCACCACCATCAGGAAGGCGAGGACGACCGATGCGACCATCATCGAACCTCCCACCACGACCTCCTTCACCTCGCTGCTCATCCCCATCAACCCATCACGCCTCCCTGAGCCTC
>JAVVHL010000131.1:0-2812 GCA_032249575.1 Candidatus Calditenuis sp.
GTGATCCCGAGAGAGGGAGTCGGAAGAAAGATACTAATCGGGTCGTTCGTCATCCTCGATGATGCTGGTCAGGGTCGTCGGCGCGTCTCTGCTCTCATTCGGGTTGTTGGGCGTCTTCTTCTACACCGCCACCTTCCTCGGCTTCCTCAGGATCGTCGATCAGGACCTCCTCGTCAAGGCGACGGTCTACGCCATCGCGATAGGGATACTTGCCGTGATCTCGATCCTCGGATATCTGGCCCTGACCGCGCCCGTCGAGCACCTGAAGGTCAACAGGGGTGGTGGGAGGTGATGAGGAGGAGGCCTGCGGTCGCAGGGTTCTTCTACGAGGGGAGGAGGGATGCCCTGCTCGAGCAGATCAGGGGATGCTTCCTCTCTCCGCACGGACCCGGAGAGCTTCCAGACCCCGAAGGCCCTGAGAGCTCCTCGGCCCCACCTCCCGTTCTCGTCTCGCCGCATGCGGGCTACATGTACTCCGGACCTGTGGCCGCCTACGGGTACCTCGAGCTCTCGAAGAAAAAGAGGCCTAAAACGGTCGTCGTCGTGGGGCCCAACCATTACGGCATAGGGACCGACGTCTCGATCTATCCCGGCGGCCACTGGACGACACCCCTCGGCGATGTGGAGATCGACAGGGACATGGCCACCTTGCTGGCGGAGGTTTCCCAAATCTTCTCGCTGGACGAGGTGAGCCACTCGAAAGAGCACTCGATCGAGGTCCAGGTCCCCTTCCTCCAGTTCATTTACAGGAGGGGCTTC
Organism: Candidatus Calditenuis sp.; assembly: GCA_032249575.1. Lineage (GTDB taxonomy): Archaea > Thermoproteota > Nitrososphaeria_A > Caldarchaeales > Calditenuaceae > Calditenuis. The sequence continues at coordinate 760 of JAVVHL010000131.1, forward strand.
AGGTTCCTGCCGGTCTGCATGCTGGACCAGAGCAGGGAGATGGCGGAGGAGGTGGGGAGGGCCCTCGCCGAGGCCATCTCCGACCCTCAGGAATTCGTCGTGATCGCGAGCAGCGACTTCACCCACTACGAGCCTCATGACGAGGCCGTGAGGAGGGACATGCCGGTGATCGAAAGGATCCTCGCGCTGGACGTGGATGGCTTCTATCGGGAGATGGAGAGGAGGGACGCTACGCTCTGCGGGTACGGCGCGATAGCTGCTGTGATGGAGTACGCGAGGAGGAAGGGCTACACCGACTCGAGGCTGCTGAAGTACGCCACCAGCGGCGACGTCTCCGGAGACAGGTCCTCTGTGGTCGGATATGCCTCGATCGCGTTCTACAAAAGGTGACCTCAACAAAACGAGGTAGGACAGATTCAGGGCCAGATGTTGAGGAGCTTGATCGCCTCGCAGACCCGCTCGACAGCGAGGCACAGTGCTCCCATCCTGTTGCTCACGGCGTACTTCCTTGAGGTGTTGAGGACGTCGTGGAAGGCCTTGACCAGCTTCGCCTCCATCTTCGAGAGGACCTCCTCCTTCGTCCACTTCTCCCTCTTCAAGTTCTGGACCCATTCGAAGTAGCTCACGGTGACTCCCCCTGCGTTCGCGAGGATGTCGGGCACCACGAAGACCCCCTTCTCGACGAGGACCCTGTCGGCCTCGGTCGTGACAGGGCCGTTCGCCCCCTCGCTGATGATCTTTGCCTTTATGCCGTGAACGGTCCTGGCGTTTATCGTCCCTTCGACTGCAGCCGGAACCAAGGCGTCAACGTCCAGATGCAGCAACTCCTCGTCGGTGATCTGCTTCGCGCCCTCGAAGCCCAAGACCGTCCCGGTCCTCTTCTTGTGCTCTATGAGTTTCGGGACGTTGAGGCCCTCGGGGTTGTAGACGCCTCCCTTGCTGTCGCTCACCGCGACGACCTTAGCTCCCCACTCGTGGAGGTAGAGCGCTGCGTAGCTCCCCACGTTCCCGAAGCCCTCGACTGCCACCTTCAGCCCCTTGATCCCCATGTTCAGCGCCTTTGCTGCCTCCCTCAGGCCGATCGCCGTTCCGAGCCCAGTCGCCTCCTCCCTCCCCTCGCTCCCGCCGAGGGCCACGGGCTTTCCGGTGACGACCTCAGGAGTCTGCCTGCCGGCGAGCTGCGAGTAGGTGTCCATGAGCCAGGCCATGACCTGAGCGTCGGTGTAGACGTCAGGCGCAGGGATGTCCTTGTACGGGCCTATGATGTCGTAAATCATGTAGGTGTACCTCCTCGTGATCCGCTCTAGCTCCTCCCTCGTCAGCTCCTTCGGGTTGCACGCAACCCCACCCTTCGCACCTCCGTATGGCAGGTCGACGACCGCGCACTTGTAGGTCATCAGCATCGCGAGAGCCGTGACCTCGTCCAAGTCAGTGGTCGGGTAGTACCTTATCCCTCCCTTGTAGGGCCCGCGGGCGTTGTTGTGCTGGACCCTGTACCCGATGAAGGTCCTGATGGAGCCGTCCCTCATCCTCACAGGGATCGAGACCGTCAGCTGGACCTTAGGGTACTTGAGGACCTCGTAGAAGCTGCTGTCGTAACCGGTTATCTCAATCGCCTCCTTGACCTTCCTGAGGACGTCCTCGAGGAACTCGGAGCCTTTGAGCTGGGTCCTGAGTTCCGACAAATTTCTCCCTCGAAATTAAACGGTGACGTCGTTATTTATGCCTCCCGCACACGGCGACGCTTGGAGGCGCTGATGAGCCTCTTGGGGCTCAAGCGGTCGAGCTCCTCTGAGGTCAGCGACGAGACGCGCCCCGACCTCAGCAGCTCATAGGCCATCTCGCCGAGCGCAGGCCCCCTCATCAGCCCGTAGCCCCTGAGCCCTCCGACCAGCACAACGTCGCCAAGCTCCTCAAGACGGCCCAGGTAGGGATCCATGTCGGGCGTCAGCTCGCAGGGCCCCCTCAGCGACGAATGGTATCGCGGAACGTTGCGGAGGTTCAGCCGGCTCAGGAGCATCGCCATCGACCTCTTGACGTACTGCGGCGGTGG
>JAVVHL010000132.1:0-2744 GCA_032249575.1 Candidatus Calditenuis sp.
GAGGTTGACAGAGGAGATGAACAAGTTGCGAGAAGACATGATGAAAGGTTTCGAGCTTGTCAACAGGCACATCTCAGCGATCGGCGCGAGGTGGGGCATTATGGCCGAGGACGCCTTCAGGGAAGGACTGAGAGGAATTCTTGAGAAAGAATTCGGTGTGAAGGTTGATAGATGGATCGCAAGAGATGAGGATGGAATGGTTTACGGTTTCAGCAGCGTTATAGAGATTGACATCGCAATCAAAGACGGAAAACCCATGCTGATCGAGATATCCTCGAGTGTTGATAAGTCGAAGGTAGCAGCTTTCTTGAGGAAGGCGCAGCTGTACGAGAAGAAGACGGGGATCAAGCCTGAAAGGTTGATCATGGTCACTCCTTATGCTGATGAGGATGCAATAGAGGCTGCGAGAGAGGTGGGCGTTGAGGTCTACACCAGAGTGTAGGCGGGCGTTGATCTGTTAGCTGACAGCTGGACGATGGACCAAATCCGTTCAGATCAAGCTTCTTCGGATGGGGCACTCCACCTTAAGGTCTTCGCAACGGTCTTCGCTCCGACTCTACCGACTCTCAGCCCTCATCGATGAGGGGTCACTCGAATGCAGGCTCAACGATGTGTCACTCCCAAGCCCCGGGAGGGATTCGAACCCTCGACCACCGGCTCTCCCTGCCCGACGCGTACAAGGCCGGCGCTCTACCGCTGAGCTACCGGGGCCCTCCTCAGGGACCGTTATCCGCGGCTACTTAACTACCCTCACTTCCTCTCCGAGCCGGACGTACCCTCCTGCTGCTGGAAGGAAGCGTAGAGGATCCGACCGATCTCCTGCGAGACTCTCTTCAGCTCCTCCATCTTCTCCTTGATCTTGCCGGCGTCCTCCCCCTTCATCGCCTCCTTCAGCGCGTCCACCGCCTTCCCTATCCTTTCCTTCAGGTCGGAGGGGATCCGGTCGCCGTACTCCCGCACGGCCTTCTCGACCGAGTAGATCAGAGACTCGGCCTCGTTCCTCGTCTCGATCAGCTCCTTCCTCCTCCTGTCCTGCTCGGCGTACTCCTGGGCCTCCCTGATCATCCGCTCGATCTGCTCCTTCGTGAGCCTGTGCGGCGCGACGATCTTCGCCTCGACCTGCTTCCCTGTCCCGAGGTCCTTGGCGATGACGGTGAGGATGCCGTCGGCGTTTATGTCGAAGGTCACCTCTATCCTGGGTACTCCCCTAGGAGCTGGCGGGATCCCGTCGAGGATCAGCTGGCCGAGGGAGATGTTGTCCTTAGCGAGCGGCCTCTCGCCTTGGACCACGTGGACCACGACCGAGGTCTGGAAGTCGGCGGCCGTAGTGAAGATCTTGCTCTTCCTCACCGGTATCGTCGTGTTCCTCTCTATTATCGGCTCCACGAGCCCTCCGAGGACCTCGACGCCGAGCGTCAAAGGCGTGACGTCCAGCAGCACTATGTCCTTGCCGGTCAGCTCGCCCGAGATGATGGCGCCCTGGATGGCTGCGCCGATCGCCACAGCCTCCATCGGGTCAACCCCCCTCTCAGGCTCCTTCCCGAGCACCTCCTTCAGGAACTCGCGTATGATCGGCATCCTCGTGGGGCCTCCGATCAGGATGATCTTGTCGATGTCCTCCGGCCTCATCTTTGCGTCCTGGAGGGCCTGCATGATCGGCCCCCTGCACCTCTCCACCACCGGCCTCACCAGCTCCTCGAGCTTGGCCCTGGTCAGCGTCATCTGGAGGTGCTTGGGTCCGGAGGAGTCGTAGGCGATGAAGGGCAGGTTGATCTCGGTCTCGTAAACCGACGAGAGCTCTATCTTCGCCTTCTCGACGGCCTCCCTGACCCTGATCATCGCCTGCTGGTCCCTCGTCAGGTCGATCCCCGTCTGCTTCCTGAACTCCTCGACCACGTATCTCGTCAGGACCTCGTCCATGTCCCTGCCTCCTAGCTGAGTGTCTCCCGAAGTCGCCTTCACCTCGAAGACGCCCTGTCCCATCTCCATTATCGTCACGTCGAGCGTCCCTCCTCCTAGGTCGAAGACCAGGATCCTCAGCTCCTGCTCTAGCTTGTCGAGGCCGTAGGCGAGTGCAGCTGCGGTAGGCTCGTTGATCAGCCTGACCACCTCTAGCCCTGCGATGGTAGCCGCGTCCTTCGTCGCCTGCCTCTGGTTGTCGTTGAAGTAAGCAGGGACAGTGATCACAGCCTTCTTCACCGGCTCTCCGAGAAAGGCCTCCGCGTCCCTCTTGATCTTCTGGAGGAGGAAGGCGGAGAGCTGCTGCGGCGTGAACTCCTTTCCGTGGAGGACGTACTTGTAATCGGTCCCCATCTTCCGCTTCCATCCCGTCACCGTGCCCTCAGGGTTCATGACGGCCTGCCTCCTCGCCGGCTCTCCCACCAGCAGCTGTCCGTCCTTCGTGATCGCGACGTATGACGGGAAGTACTTGCCGTAGGGCGTGAGGCCCTCGCTGCTCGGTATGATCACAGGCCTCCCTCCGATGACCACCGCTGCCGCCGAGCTTGTCGTCCCTAGGTCAATTCCTATTATCTTCTCCGGCATAGGACACCACCTGGCAAACCGTCCTCGATGCAGAATTTAGTTTTGAACGGCTGTAGGGCAAATAGGGTCGCGATCCGATTGCAGTATGTTAGAGACGTGGGGCTTATCGGAGCATCTGGACTAACCCCTTAGCGATGATGAAGGCGTCTTTTAGGAAATCAGCGATGTTTCAGACGCGGTGTTTGAAGAAGAGCTCGTAG
>JAVVHL010000133.1:0-2706 GCA_032249575.1 Candidatus Calditenuis sp.
GTCCTAAAAGCGCGTAAGGACCTCCAGCATCAAGGGTCGGCCATGTGGAGCACCAACGGTGAGGGAGGAAATATTCGAGGACGGAGAGCGCTAGGGGATGTCAGAAAGTCTCTCGAGGAGGCAGGTGAGCTGTCGAGAGATCGCAGCGAAGGCCCCACATGCTGAGGCTAAAGGTAATCACTCGCGATTACGGACTCATTAACGCTGTTGGGACATGTCGTGGGGTAGGCTTCCGGGAGAACCAGAGGTCGGTGAGGTGGAGCGCAAGAGGAGGGAGACGCCGCCTGGCATGAGGTTCCTCGGGCTGAACGCGCTCGTCACCGGTTCGAGCAGGGGGTTTGGGAGGCTCATAGCGATTGCCCTAGCGAAGGAGGGCGCGAACGTCGTGGTCCACTACAACACCAACAGGGAGGGGGCTGAGAGGACGGCGGAGGAGATCAGGGCCCTCGGAAGGAGGGCCTACATAGCGAGGGCCGACATCACGAAGTGGTCCGAGGTCCAGGAGATGGTCGAGAAGGTCTGGAACGAGTTCGGTCCGATAGACGTGTTGATCAACAACGCAGGAGAGACAGCGGCCCAGCAGATGTCCTGGAGGGAAATGAGGGAGGAATGGATAGAGGAGACGATAAACTTGGACCTGAAGGGAACGCTCTACATGACGCACGAGGTTGGGAAGAGGATGTACGAGCGGAGGACCGGCAGCATAGTCAACATAATCTCCAACGTCGTCGTCACTGGAAGCCCAAGGGCACCTCAGTACGCTGCGGCGAAGTACGGAGTCCTCGGCATAACGAAGTCCTACGCGCTCGCTCTGGCCCCGTGGGTCAGGGTGAACGCGGTCGCTCCGGGCTACATGGAGACGGAGTCGCTGCTGAAGAGGAAGGACTGGACGCCTGAGAGGAGGAGGTGGGTCATAGAGCACACGCCGCTGAGGAGGATAGCCAAGCCCGAGGACATAGTACCTGTTGTGCTCTTCGTGGCCTCCGACGACGCGATACACATGACGGGCAACACGATATTCTGCGACGGCGGCTTCAGCATGCCTGGCGCCTGAGATGATGCCGCTTGAGCGATGTGCTGCTGGCGGAGAGGGAGGGGCCTGTAGTTTGGCTGACGCTTAACCGTCCCGAGAGGAGGAACGCCCTCAATCGTGAGCTGAGGTCGAGGCTGCTGGAGGAGCTGAGGAGGGCCGAAGAGGACCAACAGGTGCGCGTCGTGGTCATCAGGGGAGCCGGAGGCAACTTCTGCGCAGGTGCTGACCTCTCGGAGTTCGTCGAGCTGGACGGCCTCGGCATCAGGGAGTACAACCGGATGTGGGGGACGCAGGTCATAGCCTCGACGATACAGAACATGCGGAAGGTAGTCGTCGCCGCTGTCGACGGCTACTGCCTGGGAGGCGGGTTCGAGCTGGCTCTGGCATGTGACATCATAGTGGCCACTAAGAGGGCTGTCTTCGGCCTGCCGGAATTGAGGGTGGGCCTGATACCTGGGGGAGGAGGGACGCAGAGGCTGACGAGGGCTGCAGGTGCTCACTTCGCCAAGAACGTTATCCTCAGGAGCAAGCTCTTCTCGGCGGAGGAGGCCTGGAGGGTCGGGATAGTGGCGGAGCTGGCCGAGCCCGATAAGCTGGAGGAGGTGGTGCGAGGCGTCATTAGCGACCTCCTCGAGAGGAGCCCAGTTCACCTGCAGGCGGCTAAGATGGCGATCAACGCGGCCCTCGAGACGCCCCTCTCCCAAGGCCTAGCCTACGAGAGGGAGCTGTTCCAATTCGTCTGGTCGACGGAGGACAGGCTCGAGGGGATGAAGGCGTTCCTCGAAAAAAGGAAGCCCGAATTCAGGGGACGTTGAGGTCCTTCACTTACCCTTGAAGACCGGCTCGCGCTTCTCGATCAACCTCGCCCTTATCCCCTCCTTCAGGTCCTCCGTGTAGAACATCGCCATCGACTCCCTCAGCTGGAACTCTATTCCGGCATCGATGGGCATCTCGGAGCCCGCGTTGACGCAAGCCTTCGCAGCCCCCACAGCCAGCGGCGCGTTCTTGGCGATCCTCCTGGCCAACGCTAGGGCCTCCTCCATCAACTTCTCGTGAGGAACGACCTTGTTGACGAGCCCGAGCCGGTACGCCTCCTGTGCGGGGATCCACTCTCCGGTGAAGAGGAGGTACTTGACCCAGTACTTGCTGAGGGTCTTCGGGAGCCTGATCGTTATCCCTGCACCTGGACTGACGCCGATCGTGACCTCAGGAAGCCCGAACATGGCCTTCTCGCTAGCGATCACTATGTCGACGGCCTGGATTGTCTCGATGTTGCAGTAGCCGTTGACCGCTGCTATGATCGGTTTCCTCATCTTCTCCATGAACCGCCAGACGTCGAGGTTGAGGCGGTTGAACTTCTCGATCTCCGAGTAGCGCTGCGCCTCTACGTTAGCGAGGAACTCCTTCGCGTCGCCGCCGGAGCAGAAGGCCTTGTCGCCCGCACCCGTTACTATCACGACCCAGACGTTGGGGTTCTCGGCCGCCCTCTTCAGCGCGTCGTAGAACTCGAGGAGCATTCCGCTGCTCATCGCGTTCCTCGCTTCAGGCCTGTTGAACGTTATGATCGCCACCTTGTCCTCTGGCCTCTCCTCGTACAGGATGTACTGGTACTGGGCTGCGGTCTGCATCGCAGACTCACTTTCCTAAGCCCACCTAAAGAATCGATTGGGGAC
>JAVVHL010000134.1:0-2689 GCA_032249575.1 Candidatus Calditenuis sp.
GATCTTCCTACGCTCCCACCTCGCGCCGAGGGTCACCGAGTTCGAGTGGAGAGTCGTCAACCTCTTCTCGGGGATCCTGGTGGTGTACGTGGTCGCTGCGGCGATAGACCTGCTGCTCCACCACATGGTGAGGGAATCCGAGGGCGACAGGAGCTTCGTAACGGCCGCTACCTTCCTCAGGAGGGCTCTTGTCCTCTTCGTCGGCCTCCTCGGGCTCCTGGCGGTTCTGCTGGTGACCTTCCCGGAGGCTCTGGGGATAGCGGCCTCCTCGCTCATCGCTGCCGGATTCGCATCGATCGTCATCGGTCTGGCAGCCCAGTCGACGCTCTCGAACTTGATCTCCGGGTTGATGATAGCGCTGGCGAGGCCTTTCAGGATCGGCGATGCTGTAATGTTCAGGAACGAGTTCTGCTTCGTCGAGGACGTCAGATTATTCCACTCGATTCTGAGGACGTGGGACAACAAGAGGCTGGTGGTGCCCAACTCGATATTCCAGAACGAGGTCGTCGTGAACTACTCGATTGAGGACCCGACCATGCTCGTGCCGGTCTTCGTCGATATAACCTACGAGAGCGACGTCGACAAGGCGATCGAGATCCTGAAGGAGCTCGGCGAGAAGCATCCGCTGGCTATCCCGACGCCCGGCCTTCCGGCCGTTCACGTGATGGAGCTCGGTGAGAACGGCGTGAGGCTGAGGCTCCTGGTCAGGGCCAAGGACCAATCCACGGCCTTCCAGCTTTCGAAAGAACTGCTCTACCAGATCAAGAAGGAGTTCGAGCGCCACGGCATCGAGATCCCCTATCCGAGGAGGTACGTGATCATCGCCGACAGGAACCACGTCAAGAGGTCCGGCAGGAAGAGCCAGAGGAACACTCAGGCAGCCAGGTAGTAGTACTCACCCGTCTCCTTCTGGATCCTGTCGAGCCTGGAGCCGGGCTTGTTGACGCGGGGCCTCTTTGTCTCGTGGTCTCGCCTGAAGGTGATCCCGAGCTCCTTCAGCAAAGCGTTGAAGCCCGTCCTCAGATCGGTCGGAGGCAGCGCCCTCCCCTCTATCCCCGGCTTACCTGTGAAGACCATGGCTTTCGTGGCTGCGAAGTCAACCACCATCAGGTCGTGCTCGACCAAAACGATGTGGGCCTTGATGTCGGCCGCTATCCTTCTGATGGTCCTCGCGATGACGTAACGCTCCTCGACGTCGAGGAAGGCGCTCGGCTCGTCGAGCAGGTAGATGTCGGCCTGCCTGGAGAGCGCCTCCACGATCGAGACCTTCTGGAGCTCGCCACCGCTCAGCTCGTCCAACCTCCTGTCCATCAGCTTCTCGAGCCTCAGCGGCTTGATCAGCTCCGACTGGACGAACTCTCCCTCGAACCTGTCTCCGGCTGCTTTGCGGAGGACCTCCTCCACCGTCTCCGGTCTCGGTACGGGGTGCTGGGGCTTGTAGCTGACCGAGGCGTAATCGAGCTTGAGGCCGCTGTCGTCCTCCAGCTGTCCAGCTAGGAGCTTGACGAAGGTCGTCTTGCCGATGCCGTTGGGCCCTAGGACCGCCAACACCTCGCCCCTCGGCAGGTGACCCTCAGGGACCGAGAGCCTGAAACCTTCAAAGGTCTTGGTCATGGCAGGCCAGTAAAGCCCAGGCCCCATGGTCTCCTCGGGCCTCTGCTCTGGCGCCTTGACCTCGAACGCTATCCTGAAGTTCCTGAACCTCACGTTGTCAAGAGGCAAGTAGCCTTCGAGGTAGCTGTTGATCCCTTCGCGTGAGCCGTAGGGACCGGAGACGATGCCGTAGACGGAGGGCTCGCCGTACAGCACGAAGACCAGGTCTGAGACGTAGTCCATGAAGGCCAGGTCGTGGTCCGAGACTAGGACGGCCCTCTCTTCGCTGACGAGGGACCTGATGAAGGAGGCGACGCGGAAGCGCTGGTGGACGTCGAGGAAGCTTGTCGGCTCGTCGAAGATCAGGACGTCACCTCCCCTCAGGACGGTGGCAGCGATGACGAGCCTCTGGAGCTCGCCGCCGCTAAGCACCGATACGTCCCTGTCTAGGAGGTGCATCAGGTCCAGCTCTTCGGCGACCTTCGTGAAGTCCCTGCCTCCGGCCGCCTTGCTGAGGAGCTCACCCACCTTTCCCTTCACGGCCTTCGCGAGGAGTTCTATCTGCTGGGGCTTGAGGGAGACCCTGAGCTTTCCTGATCCGAGGGCCTTGAAGTAGTCCTGGAGGACCGTGCCCCTGAAGCGGAGCTGGGCGTCCTCCCAACCCTTCCTTCCCTCTAGGTCGCCGAAGTTGGGCACCAGCTGACCGGAGAGGACCCTGAAAGCGGTGGACTTCCCTATTCCGTTCCTCCCCAGAACCCCGACGACCTTGCCCTTCTGGACGTGAGGGAGCCTGTAGAGGCGGAAGGCGTTGACGCCGTACTGGTGGACGAGGTCCTCCTCGAGCTCAGAAGGGAGGTTGACGATCGTGATCACCTCGAAGGGGCACTTGGCGACGCAGATGCCGCAACCTATGCAGAGCTGTTCGTTGACGTAGGGGAAGCCGTTGGGGCCGAGCGCTATCGCCTCTATCCCGTTCCTGACAGGAGGACAATAGGTGATGCAGGGCGTCCCGCACTTGTCGGGCTGGCACCTCTCCAGCTCCAGGACCGCGACCCTGATCTTCATCCCTCGCGACCGAATGTGAGAGCAGCCCGGA
>JAVVHL010000135.1:0-2666 GCA_032249575.1 Candidatus Calditenuis sp.
GGCGTTGAGTCATGAGCGACCCGAATCAGGTGTTAAGGGACATGATCTTTTTCTACGAATTTGCGAAGAAGAGAAAGAAGCGCAAGAAGAGGCATCAGAGGAAGGCAGAGGAGCTGTCCCGAGAGAGGAGTTGAAGGCTCAGAGGGGCCTCCCGACCCTCCTCGCCAGTAGCACCGAGAAGACGATCGCGTGGATCAGCGGCACAGTCCAGAGGACCAACGCCTCACCGGGTCCGAGGGTGACGAGCCCTGCGGCGGCGTGCATCAGGCGTGCGACCGATGTCGTGGGCGAGACGAAGGCGAGGGCCCTCAGCAAGGGATCGGGCAGCAGCTCGAGCGGATAATAGACTGGAGGGAGGTAGCCGAGGAGCGCGGTGATCAGCGGCGAGTAGACCCAGAGGTCCCTGATGTCCCTCGCGTAGGTGCTGATAAGGTAGCCGAGGAGCGAGACGATTGCCCAGATCGCGAAGAGCGCTCCGAGCACCACGGCCCATGCGGTCGCCGAGGTGACGCCTGCCATAGTCCAGAGGAGGACCGAGAAGATCGCCGCGCCAGGGACGGCGTTGATCAGGTTGCCGAGAGCCAGACCGATCGCATAGGGTATCAGGCCTCCCCTCGTCAGCGCGAACATCGAGTCCAGCTTCAGGACGATCCGGTTGAAGGCCGCGTCGCTCTCCATCGCTATCGAGTTGGCGACCACTATCGAGATCAGCCCTCCTATCAGGGCGAAGGGCACCACCTGCTGGACTCTGTAGATCGAGAGGAAGAGGAGGAAGGCGAAGGGTGCGAGGGCAGGCGAGAGGGCCCAGAACGGGTTCAGCTTGAACGGGATGACGCCGAAGAGCATCGTCGAAACGTAGAGCGACCTCATGAACCCCACGAGGGTCTCCCTAACCCGCACGCTCCTCCACCTCCCCCACCAGTAGGACGAAGGCGTCCTCGAGCGTGGTCCTAGAGAGGGAAGCGGCCCAACCCCTCGCGATGGCAAGGTCCAGGAGCTCCTTGGCGGCTGAATCGGAGAGGTAGACCCTGTAGCGGTCCCCGATGCGCCTGACCAGCCCGTATCCGCTCAGCTCCTCCGGGTCTATGCCCTCTCCCCTCAGGTCGACCCTGTGAGCGTAACCGACGACCGATCTGACCTCCTCCGGCGTCCCTTGCGCGACTATCTTACCGGCGTTGATGACTGCGACCCTGTCGGAGATCGTCTCGGCCTCTTCCATGTTGTGGGTGGTGACGACGACCGTCCTGCCTTCGCTAGCGCTGGCCCTGATCTGCTCCCAGACGGTCTGCTTGCTGATGGGGTCGAGGCCTATCGTCGGCTCGTCGAGGAAGAGGACGTCGGCTTCAGTCGCGAGGGCCATGGCCACAAGCACCCTCTGCCTCATCCCTCCCGAGAGGTTGCCGCAGATCACGTCCTTGACCTCCCAGAGCTCGAGGTCCTGGAGGTACCTTCTGGCCCTGAGTCTCGCCTCAGCCCTCGGAAGGCCCCTCGCTATCAGGTAGTAGTAGACGTGGGACCAGGGAGTGTTGAGGTTGGAGGGCCTCCCTTCCTGCGGCACCAGCGCTATCCTCTCCCTCACCCTCGTCGCCTCTCGGGTCACGTCCATCCCCAGCACCCTGACGGTGCCCTTGGTGGGCTTGAGGAGGCTTGAGGCGATTTTGATGAAGGTGGTCTTCCCGGCACCGTTCCTTCCCAGCAGCGCCAACACCTCGCCCTCCCTCACCCTGAGGTCGACGCCTGCGAGGGCCCAGTGGACGCCGTCGTAGGTCTTCCAGAGGTCCTCGGACTCAATCACGTACGTTTCGCATCACCCCTTACGCCTGATGAGGGCGTGTACTATCCTCCCCTCCCTGAAAAAATCAACGATCTCGTGACCGGTGATCTGCGACCATCTCATCACTTCCTGTTCCGAGGACTCGTCACCTTCAGCTATCAGGTGGATCACGGACCCTACAGGAACTTGGTCTATCTGGTCCTTCAGGACCATGAGGGCCATGCTGCACTCGACGCCTATCGCAGGTATCGTGACGTCAGGCACTTCCCTGAAGCAGACTATCCCCTTCTCCCTGACCGTCCTCTCGAGCTCCTCCCTCACCTCCTCGAAGCTTTTCAGCGACGCAGGCCCTTCGTCACCGATCGGTTCCACCCTCGCAAGCCATCCCCTTCCGTAAGGGTCGATCTGCGCGATGTGCGGCTCGGTCACCAGAAGGTCGTTCGCCTCGACTATCCTGCAGGCGAAGGAGGCCTTGACGTGGCCGAGGAAGCGCTGGGCCTCGACGTAGGCCAGGGACCTGTCCTTGTCAACTACCGTCCCGACCCTCTTGACCTCGATCCTCCTCACCTTCCCCCATCCCTTGACGGTGATGGGAAGGATGCCGACCCGGAGGAGCCCTTCTCCCTCCGGCACGTACCACGTCAACCTCTGGAGGTCGTACAGGGCCTCCCTCGGGAACCTGCACCTGTTGGCGACCTCCTCCAGCGCCATCATCCTCAAGGACGACGTGCTGCTCGTCATTTAACGGTCTCCCCTCTCCGCGGATCGGATCCTTTCGGAAATGTGTGGTCCGAAACGCACACCTGACTTAGGACTTCGGTGCCCCTTATTGAACGGTTTCGACGAGCGGATTTGAGTTGCCGCGCATCGATGGATGGCGTGAACGGGGAAA
>JAVVHL010000136.1:0-2527 GCA_032249575.1 Candidatus Calditenuis sp.
TATAAGCGTAAATTGCAGAACCGTGCAACCGTCAGTTCACAGAAGCATGAGCTGTCGGAAGGTGTGATCGGAGCCTCCCTGCTAACTGTTGGAATCCAGAACCCTCGTGAAGACGCTCACAGGATGTAGGACCGGAAGGCCCGTCAGCTGGGAGAGCTGGAGCGAGCAGACGCTGCTCTCGGTGACGATGGCTTGGGGACTGTAGCCCATGACCCGCTCGGCCACCCTCCTCCCTATCTCGAGGCTTAGCTTTGACCTCGACACGCCAGACCTCATGCCCCAGGTGCCTGCCATGCCGCAGCATCCCGTGTCCTCCGAGAATATCTCGATGCCAGCCATCTCCAAAAGCCTCGAGGTAATTTCCTCCTCCCCGGTTCCGCGCATGTGGCAGGGAACGTGCCTGTATGCCCTGAGGCCGCTGAAGGGCCCTTCCTTCGTGAGCGAACCCTCGAGGTCCTTCGAGAGGAAGGCGATCAGGTCCGATACGGACGACGCCACCTTCCTCGACTGTTCGTCGTTGAGCAGCCAAGGATAGACCTCCCTCAGACAGTAAGCGGCGGTCGGCTCGGTGGTGACCACGGTTGAGCCCGACTCGACGTAGGGAAGTAGGGCCTCGACGACGCGCTCGGCCCTCCTCCTCGCGGCCCCGAGGAACCCGTACTGGACTAATGGCATGCCAGAGCCGGGGAGCTCCGGAACAGCTACGGTGTAGCCGAACCTCCTGAGCAGCCCGACCGCCTCGAGGCCCAGCTGCCAGTCGATGAGCGAGGCATAGGTGTCGGCGAAGTAAACCACGTCAACTTTACGGTCCCGGCTGAAGGCCACGTCCTCGGGCAGGAAGTCGTGGAGTCTTCCTCCCCTGAAGCGTGGTAGGGGCCTGGAACCGTCGATCCCTGCGACCAGCTCGAGGACCTTCCTGAAGGCCCTGTTCCTTCCGAGCGAGTTCACGAGCCGCGGCCACCTCGACCCGAGGGCTGCGAAGCGCTCGTAGCCGTGTGCTACGGCCCTGTCCCTCAACCTGAGGCCGCGGCGCATCGACTTGACGTGGGAGATGAGGAGGGGTATCCTGATGCCGACAGGACACTCGAGGGCGCAGAGGCCGCAGGAGATGCAGAGGTCCGAGAACCTGTTGGCCGAGTCGGGACCAGACGTCACAGCCTCCCAGAAGACGCCGATGGGGCCCGAATAGATGCCGCCGAAGACGTGGCCTCCGACGGTCCTGTAGGTGGGACAGACGTTGTAGCACGCGGCGCACCTGATGCACCGGAGCCCCTCCCTCATCACCGGATCCTTCAGGGCTTCAAGCCGGCCGTTGTCCACCAGCACTAAGTGGAACTCCTTCCCCTCCCTCGTGATCCAAGGGCCGTAGACCGTGACGAAGGAGGAGGGCCTGCCGGTTGAGCTGAAGGCCTGCAGCGTAGCCTGCTCCAAGGCCCATTCAGCTCCCCTGACGACCTTCTCGACGCCGGCCACGCAGATCACGACGCTCGCCAGACCGATCACGAGCTGCTCGTTCCCCTCGTTGGTCACCACGAAGGCCGCGCCCGTCTCCGCATCGATCGCGTTGGCTCCCGTGATCCCAGCATCGTAACCGACTACCTCCCTCCTCAAGGCCTCCCTGAAGGCTTCCACTACCTTTTCTGGGTCAGGGCCCGTCTCGCGGCCTGTCCAACGCGCCAAGACCTTCGAGATCTCTGACCTGCTGAGGTGGAGCGCGGGGCCCAGCAGATGGGAGGGCCTCTCGCCTGCCAGCTGGACGACCCTCTCGCCCAGATCCGTCTCGAGGACATCGATGCCCCTCGAGGCGAGATAGTCGTTGAGCCCGATCTCCTCGGTAGTCATCGACTTCGACTTCATCACCCTCCTTGCTCCCCTCGCCGAGAGGATCCTGTGGACCGCCTCGCAGGCCTCTGACCTGTTGCGGGCCAGATGGAACCGGCCTCCCTGGCGCTCGACAGACGCCTTGAGCTGCTGGAGGAGGCCTTCGAGGTTGTCAAGGGAATTCTCCCTCTGCCTCTTCACCCGCTCGAGAAGATCCGGCGCCACCGATGACATGCCGGTCCGCCTCGAGTCCCTCGTCTCCAGGAAGACCCTCCAGAGGAGGTCGACCCGCTCCCTGTCCCTGAGGACCTCCCTCACCAGCGCGTCCCGCCCCATCTCCCACCGTCACCTATCAGGTAGGTCACGGACCGAGGACCTGTAGCTCCCCGCACGAGGACGTGCTCTATGTCCCTCGTAGAGCTTGGACCCGAGACGATGTAGACCGGACCGAGGCCCTGCTCCGCTGCGCGCTTAACCAGCTCCCCGATCTCCGCCCTCCGCTCGAGGAGTCCCCGTTCCAACAGCACGAAGAGGTGATCCGAGAGGGTGGTGACCAGCTGGGCCCTCGCGCTACCGATGAGGACTACGCCTCCGGTGTCGTGTAAAGCGGCCGCAGCTAACCTCACGGCAGCAAAACCGCTCCCTTTCAGCAACTCTTCCGGATCGAGTTCCTCGAGCCGCCTAACCCTCACGCCCCTCTCGCCCA